>NZ_SMYZ01000039.1:0-141147 GCF_004919685.1 Mesorhizobium norvegicum
AGGGGGGTGCTGTCCCGCCGGCGTCGGAAGAGCTCTCCCGCCTACCGATGCGAGAGAATGTTGACCAGCCTGCCGAACGGATCGCGGACATAGAAGCGCCGCACGCCCCAGGGCTCGTCGGCCGGTCCGTATTCGATGGCGAAGCCGGCCGTCTTCATGGCATCGAGCGCCGCATCGACATCGTCGACCTCGATCGAGAGATCCGGCACCGGCGTGCCGGAGCCGCCTTGCGCCATGAAGCTGACCTGGACATCCATCTTTGCTTGCGAGCCGTACGTGGCGATCCAGCCAAGATCCATCAGCACATCGAGGCCGAGCACGTCCTGGTAGAAGCGCTTTGCCGCAGCGACATCCGATGTCTCGATGTTGGCAACGATACGCCGGACTTTCATCGTCGGCCCGCCTTTCATGCCGTGCGCCGCAACGCCGTGACTTCGATCTCGATCTTCATTTCCGGTCTGTTGAGCTGGCAGACGATCATCGTCGCCGCCGGCCTGATGTCGCCGAACGTCTCGCCGAGGATCGGGAAGACGATGTCCACGAAGGCCTGGTCGGTGATGTTGTAATGCGCCCGCACCACGTCAGCCATCTCGAAGCCGCCGTCATGAAGCGCCTTGCCGATCGTCGCCAGGCAATTGCGCGTCTGTGCCTCGACCGTCTCCGGCATCGTCATCGTCGCATAGTCGTAGCCGGTCGTCCCCGACACGAAACACCAGTCGCCCTGCACCACGGCGCGCGAATAGCCGGCGGTCTTTTCGAAGGGCGAGCCGGTGGAGATCAGTTTTCGCATGGGTGTCCTCGCAGAGTGGTGGTCATCTTGCAGGGAAGACGCTGATCCGGCCATGGGCCAACGCGGATGGGTTGGCGGTGCAAACCTTCGATGCCGGCGGGACAGCACCCCCGCAAGGAGGGAGATCGGATGTCACGAATGCTTTCGCCAATTGCCAATGTTGCAGAGATGGGCGGAACGCCGAAGCCGCCAATCTCCCCCCTTGCGGGGGAGATGTCCGGCAGGACAGAGGGGGGTGCGAAGGATCGCGACAGAACGGTTTTGTTTCCAGCCGCCGTGCCCTCGGCCGAGATCGCGGCATGCATTCTCAGGATCTAATTCCCCGCCCCCAGCGCCTTGTCCAGCGCCTCCTTCACATCGGCCGGCCATGTCGTGACCGCCGGCCAGGCATCTGGCTCGGGCTTGTCGCCGCGGCGGGCGAAGTAGAGCTTGTGCTGGGCCGGGTCGACCGCCATGAACCCGTCATTGCCGCCGCAGTCATGCGGCACGCAGCCGCTGGCGTAGAAGGCGCCTGAAGCGGTCTTTTCGGTGCCGCCGCCGACCAGCAGGCTGGTCGCCATGTCGGGCATGTCCTTGCCGAGCAGCTTTTCGGCTTCCTTGTAGACAGCCTCATTGTGGAAGGCGTCGATGATGTTCTGGTACTTTTCCGGATCGATGTCTTTCCAGTCCGTGCCGGGTTCCGGCATGTAGCTCAGATTGCCCGAAATCGTCAGCCCGTCGGTCGGCGACCACTGCAAAGCCGGTTTCTGATCCCCCGGCAACAGATAGGGCACGAAATAGATGGCGTTGTCGGACACCGCCGAGGGCGGCGCGCCGCAATCGTCCTGCTCGACGGTGGTGCTCTGGATAGTGCCGCCTTCCGGCTTCCAGACGATCACCGTTGCCGGCCCGCATTGATTGCCGCCATCGCCGACATCGAACAGCGCCACCTTGACGCCGCCGACCTCGACTATTCTGTCGAAGAAGACGTCATAATTGGTGGCCAGCTGCTTGCCGTCATAGGCAAGCACCTTCTCACCGTCCTGTTCCGGTTGGGTGATGGTCAGCGTGCCGCCCTCGAAGGGTACAGGCGCCTGCTTGTCGTCATCGGAAGCGTCGGCGGCGTCTGTCCCCTGATCCGTGGCCGGCTTTTCGGCCGCCGGCGCCGGCTGCGCGGCGGGCGTCTGTGTTTGCGCATAAGCGCTCGCCACCGGCACCAGCAAAAGGGCCAGCCCGCAGGCGCCGGCAAGAAGCGAACGTGTCATGACTGTCCCTCCACTCAGTCGCAACGAACCCGGCCTGAAAGCGGCCGGGACCCATCCGCCCGGAGCGTGCCGCTCAGGCCCAGGGGCGCTGTTCGGCGTTGCGCTTCTCGAACGAGGCGATGGCGCCGGCTTTCTCCATGGTCAGGCCGATGTCGTCGAGACCATTGAGCAGGCAATGCCGCTTGAAATCGTCGAGGTCGAAGGTGACCACGCCGCCATCCGGCCCGCGGATTTCCTTGGCCTCGAGGTCGACCGACACCGTGGCATTGGAGCCGCGCGAGGCGTCGTCCATCAGCTTCTCGAGATCTTCAGGGCTGACGGTGATCGGCAGGATGCCGTTCTTGAAGCAGTTGTTGTAGAAAATGTCGGCGAACGAGGTCGAGATGACGCAGCGGATGCCGAAGTCGAGCAGCGCCCACGGCGCGTGCTCTCTGCTCGAGCCGCAGCCGAAATTATCGCCGGCAACCAGGATCTGCGCCTTGCGATAGGCCGGCTTGTTGAGCACGAAATCCGGATTCTCCGAACCGTCGTCCTTGTAGCGCATTTCGGCGAACAGGCCGGTGCCGAGCCCGGTGCGCTTGATCGTCTTCAGATAATCCTTGGGGATGATCATGTCGGTGTCGACATTGACGATCGGCATCGGAGCGGCGACGCCGGTGAGCTTGGTGAATTTTTCCATGGCTTTTGCCCGTGTTTTCGTTGCGGGGAATTTGCTGAGGCCCGGTTTACACAAAGCCGGCGGCAAATAAAAGGCAACTGTTTGTGCACAGTGGCACAAGCCAGCCCGATGGTGCAGTCTGGCGACCATGGCAGAAAACTCACACGTCCTCTATGCACGCGAAGCCGCGCTCGACATCGCCGAATTCCGCCGCGTTCTGATCGAATCCGGCCTCGGCGAGACACGCCCCGTCGATGACGCTACGCGGTTGCAGGCGATGCTGTCGGGCGCCAATCTGGTGCTGACCGCCCGTCTCGACGTGGAGGGCAAGCCGCTGATCGGCGTTATCAGGGCGATGACCGACTTTTCCTGGGTCTGCTACATCTCCGAACTTGCCGTTTCCCAATCGGCGCAGGGGCTCGGCATCGGCAAGGGCCTGATGGACGAGGCGCGCCGGCAACTCGGGCCATCGGTCGCCATCAGCCTGATCTCCATGCCCGACGCCGTCGGCTTCTACGAACGCATCGGCATGAAGCACATGCCCGACGCCTTCTGGTTCTCCCGCAAGCGCTGACGCTTTCCACCCACAATCGCCTTGGCGGGACAGGCAACTTTTCGTGATCTGCAAGCTGCCTTGACATGCAACCAAATGGTTGCATATTAAAGCCATGAGCATGGATGCCGTCTTTCGCGCCCTGGCCGACCCGACCCGCCGGCAATTGCTGGACAGCCTCCATATCCGGAACGGGCAGACGCTGAACGCGCTCTGCGCAGAGATGGACATGACGCGTCAGGCGGTGACCAAGCACCTGGCGATCCTGGAGGAAGCCAACCTTGTCACCACCATCCGCAAGGGGCGTGAGAAGGAGCACTACCTCAACCCCGTGCCCATCAACGAGATCGCCGACCGCTGGATCGGCAAATTCGAACGGGGGCGGCTGAATGCGCTTGGCGATTTGAAGAAACGCCTCGAAAGGGAAGACTGATGAGCAACGCCTTTGTTTACGTGACCTACATCCGCACCACGCCCGAAAAACTCTGGGAAGCGCTGACCGAGCCGGAGTTCCACCAGCAGTATTTCCTCGGCGCCCAGATGCAGAGCGACTGGAAGCAAGGTTCGACGTGGAAGATGGTCTACGCCGATGGCCGCGTCACCGACAGTGGCGAGATCCTCGAGATCGATCCGCCCAGGCGGATCGTCATCAAATGGCGCAACGAGTTCATGCCGGAGGTGAAGGCCGACGGCTACACGCGCTGCACCTTCGTTATCGAGCAGGAAGGCGACATGATGAAGCTTGCCGTCACCCACGGGGCGGACGGTCCGCACAAACTGCTGGAGCATGTCTCCAATGGCTGGCCGCTGATCCTGTCGAGCCTGAAGAGCCTGCTCGAAACCGGCAAGGGCCTGTCGCGCCCGGCATCCAAGGGGTGAAGGTCTTGTTTCGGCATCGAAACGATCCCTGTTTGGAGGCAGTCATGATGCACAGCCCTATGACGCAGAGCATGACCAATGGCGAAACCGTCATGGCATCCGCCGAGATCGAAGCGCCCCCGGAACGCATCTTCAGGGCGCTGGTAGGTAAGGAAGTCGAGCAATGGTGGGGGTCTGCAGCTACCTACCGGATGGTCGACTGGTCGGCGGACCTTCGCGTCGGCGGCCATTGGACGGTTGTTGTCCGGACGGCTGGCGGCAAGGACCTGCCGGCCAGTGGCGAATTCCTCGAGATCGAGGCACCGCGCAGGATCGTACAGACGCGGGCCTATGAATGGGACCATCCAACACTTGGCCGACGGCAAACCACGGTCGCCTGGCTGCTGGAGCCGATCGCCACCGGCACGCGCCTCACCATCTGCCATGGCGGCTTTGGCGGGCTGAGTGAAGCGGCCACCGAGCATGCCGAGGGTTGGGGACGGGTGCTGGCCTGGTTGCAGGCCTATGTCGAGGCTGGAAGACTGGCAGCTGCTTAGAGGCTGTTCAAATTCGGCTGGCCTACGGGGTAGCACAGGCAATTGCAGACCTCGGCGCCGCCCCTCATTGCCCTGCCGGGCATTTCTCCCCGTAAACGGGGAGAAAGAAGGTGGCCGCGACGCTGGCGCCCTTCTAGCTGTCAATAATTGGCGAAGCCGGCGACCCCAGCGTCCCTCGCCCCGTTTACGGGGAGAGGATGCCGGCAGGCAGGTGAGGGGCGGCGCCGACTTCGAAGGACGGGAGCCGCTCCCCTCAAATCACATTCAATTCCCGAAACGCCCTTCCCTCCGCGACCCGGCCATACCCGAACGCCGAACAGTCCACCGTGCGGTAGCCGCCGTGGACGATCAGCTCGGCCAGCGCCTTGCCGACCGCCGGCGCCTGCTGCAGGCCGTGGCCGGAAAAACCGTTGGCGAAGATGAAATTGCCGACTTCGGGATGCGGGCCGATCACCGCGTTCTGATCCAACGTGTTGTAATCGTAGTGGCCGGCCCAGGCGCGGGTCGGCTTGATCGCCTCGAAGGCCGGAATGCGGGTCGCCAGCGCCGGCCAGATCACCTCTTCGAACAGCGGCCAATCGACCTCGAAATCCCCGGGATCGGCGGGACCGTCGCCCTCTTCCGGCTCAGCGCCGCCGGTGAGGTAGACCGAGCCTTCCGGCCTGACATAAATGCCGGAGGGATCGACCAGCAGCGGCATGTCGGCATATTTCTCGCGCGCCTCGAAGACGAAGACGTTGCGCTTGCGCGGCTCGACCGGCAGCGCCAGCCCTGCAAGAGCCGCCACCTTGCCGGCATTCGGCCCGGCGGCATTGACGACGATGCCGGCTTCCAGTCTGTCGCCATTGTCGAGGCTGACGCCGGTGACACGGTCGCCTTGCCGCTCGATGCCGGTGACATCGGCGGTGATGAAATCGATCTTCTTGTCGCGCAGCGCCTTGCGGAACAGCATCAGCATTGCATGCGCGTCGAACCAACCCTCGCCGCTGCGGCCATAGGCGCCGGCGGTGATGCCCTCGGCCGACAGCCACGGGAACCGGCGCACCAGCTGATCCGCGTCCTCCAGCACGATGTCGGCGCCCTCGGCCATCTGCGCGTCGTGATTGCTCTTGAGGATCGGCAAGCCGTTCTCGCCGGCCAGGATGAGATAGCCGCCTTCGCGAAAGCCGATATCGGCATCCGCGCCGAACTCTTCCTTCAGCCGCCGGAACAGCTTTAGCGTGAACTGCGACAGGCGGATGTTTTCCGGGATCGAGAATTGCTGGCGGATCGAGGCCAAGGACAGCGTCGTTGCCGCATGCGCGAACTGCGGATCGCGCTCGATCAGCGCGATCGAACCGGAAAACCCTTCCTCGCGCAGATAATAGGCGACCGAGGAACCAACGATGGCCCCGCCGATGATGACGATGTCGTAGCGCACGCTTTTATGCCCTTTCCGATTCGAGCCGCTGATCGGGAGTCACGCGGCCGGCAAAATGATCTCGAAGCGCGTGCCGCGTTCGGAGTCAACCAGCGCGATCATACCATCATGCGCTTTCAGGAGGGCCAGAACGATGCCAAGGCCCATGCCGGTGCCGCCGGTAGAGCGCCGCGTGGTGAAGAACGGCTGGAAAATGCGCGCTCGGTTGCTCGGCGAAATGCCGGCACCGTCGTCGCTCACCAGCACCGTCGCCTTGCCGCTGGCACTTGCGGCGGTGATTGAAACCAGCGTCGCGCCGTGCCTGGCCGAATTGTCGATGAGATTGGCAAGCACGATTGCGGCGTTCTCCGCCGATATGCGCAAGGCCAGATCGCCGCCGGCCTCGACGCGGACCGCCAGCCTGGTGTCGACGGGCAGCAGCGCCAGTGCCGCACCGATCGAGGTGCTTTCGCCGCTCGGCGCCAGGTTTTCGGCGCGCGCCAGGTCGAGCAGGCGCCGCACCAGCAGATTGAGTCGCCCGGCATCGGTGACGATGTTGTTGGAGAAACGCCGCCGCTCCGTATCGTCCATCGCGCTGCCTGAATCGCGCAGCAGCTCGGCCGCCCCCTGGATCGCCGTCAACGGCGATTTGAGCTCGTGCGAGACATGGGTGGCAAAGGTCTGGATCGAGTCCGATCGCGCCTGCAGTTTTTCGGCCATGTCGAGGAAGGCGGCGGAAAGCGCCGCCATCTCGTATGTGCCATGGTGGTCGAGCGGCCGGATCGCGTCGCGATCACCGGCGGCGATGCGCTCCGTGCGGTCGATCAGCGCATAGATCGGCCGGCTGACGGTGCGCAGGAAGACCAGGCCGATGAGCAGCGTGCCGCCGATTATGGCGATGGCCGCCAACGTCACCTTGCCGCGTTCGCCATAGAGATGCTTGATGATGTTGTTGGGCGTCCGCGACACATAGACCACGCCGGCAACCCTGCCATCGACGGCCACCGGCAGGGCGACGAAGACACGCACCTTGGTGCCGCGGCTGACCGAATAGAGCGGCGGCGCCGGCTGGTCGGGGATGCGCAGCCTGAGCGCACTGGCATAGCGGCCATCAAGCGCCTCACGCACCTCTTCAATGCCGGCGAGTGACTGTCCGACCTCGCCACGTCCGGCAATGACGACGCCCCGGGGATCGAGCAACCGGAAACCGGCCAGCGTGGTTTTCTGCGTGGCATCGAGAATGCCGGACAGGCGCGTGCCGATCGCCGCGAAGGCGGGATCGGCGGCGGCTGATATCGCCGCCGGCCGGGTCGGCAGGACATAGTCGGAGGCGAGATCGAGTTGCGGCTCGATCGGCCGGTACAGCGGATCCGGATTGACGCTTCGGCTCGAATCCCTGCTTGGCTCCGGTATCGGCGCGCCGAGTTTTTCCGGGGCAATGCCGGCGTCGCGCACATCCTGCGCATAGATGGCGGCGATGGCCGCACCTTGCGCGATCAGCTCCGCTTCGGTCTGGCGGATCAGCTGGTTCTCGTAGAGGCGGAAGAAGAACAAGCCGACCAGCGGCAAGGCCATGACCAGGATCAGGATGGCAACGACGACCGTGGCCAGGCGAGGCCGCCATTTGCGGCCGATCCATTTGCTGGAGGCCGTCAGCCGCATCGGCCAAGCCGGAAGCCGACGCCATGCACGGTCTCGATGGCATCCGGGCAACCAGCCGCCGTCAGCTTGGCGCGGATGTTGCGTATATGGCTGTCGACGGTGCGGTCGGCGACATGGATCTTGCCGGCATAGGCGCTGGCCATCACCGCGTCGCGGTCGAGCACATGCGTCGGCCGCGCCAGAAACCCCTTCAGGATCGAGAACTCTATCCCCGTCAGGGCAAGCGGCTTGCCGTCGAAGCTGGCGGCATGGCTGGCCGGCGCCAGAGCCAGTTTGCCGTGCGAAAACTGCCTGTCGTCGATCGACTCTGCTGCCGCCGGGCGGGCGCGCCGCAGGATGACGTTGACGCGGGCGACCAGCTCGCGCGGGCTGAACGGTTTTGTCACATAGTCGTCGCCGCCCATTTCGAGCCCGAGGATGCGGTCGATCTCCTCGTCGCGCGCGGACAGGAACAGCACCGGCACATCGGATGTGTGCCTGAGCCGCCGGCAGACCTCCAGCCCGTCCATCTCCGGCATGCCGATGTCGAGCACGACCAGGTCAGGCGTGCGCCGTCCGATCGCTTGCAGGGCGGCGGCGCCATCGGCCACCCCAAGCGTTTTCATGCCGGCCTTCTCCAGCGCAAAGCAGATCACTTCGCGGATGTGCGGATCATCGTCGGCGACGAGGATGTGATGCGGCATGGATCAGCGGCCCGGCACGTGAGGTTCGGTACGGTCAGGAACCACGAACGGCCCCTTGGTGTCGAGATATCCGAGCAGCCGCCAGTCGCGAAAGCTCCAGGCCCGCCAGTTCTGCTGCAGGGTGCGATACCAGCCTTCGTCGCTGCCGCGCAGTCCGGCGAGTTGCCGAAAGACCGGATCGTTGGCGGCAGGCGTTCGGCTTTGATGCTCGAGGAAGCGGTCGAGCGCCGGAAACGCGCCCGGGCCGAGCGAGCGCAGATACCAGGCATCGAGGGAAATGCCCTGGTCGGTCATTTCGAAGGAATGGTCGACATTGTAATTGGCGATCGTTGCGGCGAAATTGATGAAACAGCCGGCATAAAGCGTCAGAGATAACGTCAGAAGATTGGCGGACAGCAGCCATTCGTTGGATTTTCCCAGCGCGATGCGGGCGATGATGAGGGTAAGACCAGCCGCGACCAGCCCCATCCAGACGAAGGCGGCGATGCGCCAGTAGGTCAGCGCATAGATGTCGATATAGAGGTCGAGCCGCAGGATCGACGAGATGACCAGCATGATGTTCTGCGCCACCCAGGCATAGACCAGCCGGCGGATGAGCGGATCGGCCGATGTCTCGCTGCCCGGCCGCAGCGCCGCCAGCACGAAGCCGGCGGCAAGCAGCGCGGTGACAACAAGCGGATAGGCGCCGCGATGCGCGTAGGCGGCGTAGCCCAGCCCGTCGGGAAGCGCTGCCCCGCCCCACAGATAGGTGGCGTCGAGCCCGGTCTGCAGCGCAAACAGGATGTTGAAGACAACAAGAGCGCGAAGGATGGCGGCCTTGCCGAGCAGGATGTCTTCGATGGTGATGGCGGTTTTCTCGGCCTGAGCGCTGACCGCTGCAGCCGGCGCGGCGCGCGGAATGCGGCGCACCAGGCGCGGCAGGCGTGGCCGCAAAAAGGCCCAGACGCCGGCGAGCACGAACAGCCAGAAGGCAATCCGCGCCAGCTGGATGAGATCGAGCAATTTCAGAAGGTCGATCAGCGACAACCAGTAATCGATGACCGGATTGGCGGCGCCGAACAGCGCCAGGAAGACCGCGCCCAGTGTCAGCGGCATCACCCAGACGGCGATCGCCGCCAGCCGGACGCGGCGCCAGCCGAAGCGCCGCGCCGTCTTGCGCCAGCGGATGAAATCACTGGCAAAGCGGAACGGCATCGCCAGCCCGAACAAGGTGATCTGGCCGGCAATGCGGGCGATGCTAAGCCGCAGCCGGCCGCTCAGCGAAAGCGCAAAGACGACCAGCGCCGCAAGCGCAATCGACACCGACAGGGCGCTGACATTTTCAGCCAGCGGCAGCAGCGCGAGAAGCAGGGCAGCGGGCTTGAGCCAGACCCTGCCGTCGCTGAAGGCCGCCGGGTGCACGGCGACAACCGCGGCGGCGATCAGGAGAGCGAACAGGAAAACCGTGATGCCGGCGGGCTGGCCATAGAAGAGAAAATCCGCAAGTGCCGCCAGCAAGATGGCGACACCGAAGCGGCTGCAATAGCTCGGCGCGGCGGAAAACAACGCTGTCATGACCTGATCTTCCTGATGGCGTCCCGTCGGATGGCCGGCAGGCTCTTGCGGACAAGGGGGATGAGGATCGCCGTCGCGCGCGGCGGATCGGCCAGCCACCAGCCTTCGCTGCGCAGCCGGTGAGGCAGACGGGGTTTTGCTCGCTTTTGCATGCCGCCTGTCTCGCAGGCCGGCGGGGAGATCGCAGGGCGGATCCGAGGAGGTTTTCCGCAAGCCTGTGCAGTTTTCGTGCAGAGGCCAAAGCTGCCAATCTCCCCCCTTGTGGGGGAGATGCCCGGTAGGGCAGAGGGGGGCGTGAAGGATCGCGGCTTCAATCAGCTTGGGTTCCTCGCCCCCACGAGAGTGGAGGAGAGGTGGCTCGGCGAAGCCGAGACGGAGAGGGGGGCTGCGCCCTACGAATGCCCCCTCTCCGGCCGCTTCGCGGCCACCTCCTGGCGGGGGCGAGAAACCCAGATCTTGAGAAGTCGGCAGGACAGCGCCCCCCTCTGTCNNCCCCACGAGGGGGGAGATCGAACCGTCTTGCAGGCTTGCCTCCACCAACCGCACGCGGCATAGATTTGAGATGACCGAAACCTACCGCCCGCGCCGCTCCGTGCTCTACGTCCCGGCCTCCAACGACAAGGCGCTGGCCAAGATCGCGCAGCTCACCTGCGACGCAATCATCATCGACCTGGAAGACGCCGTCACCCCGGCCGACAAGATTGCCGCGCGCGAAAAACTGGCCGGCATTTTCGCCAACCGCCCAGTTGCCAACCACTTTGGCCGTCGCTGCGAGATGGTCGTGCGCATCAATGCGCTGGCCAGCGAGTGGGGCGCCGACGATCTGCTGGCTGCCGCGGGCTGCGAGCCCGACGGCATCCTGTTGCCCAAGGTTGACACGCCGCGCGACCTGCTCGAGGCCGGTGACGTGCTCGACGACAATTTCGCTCCCGACAGCGTGAAACTATGGGCGATGATCGAGACGCCCAAGGCGCTGCTCAACATCGGCGCCATCGCCGAGCTTGGCCGTGATCCGGCCTCTCGATTGGCTTGTTTCGTTGCCGGAACGAATGATCTGGTCAAGAATACCGGCGTGTTGGCGACGCCTGACCGGCGCTATTTGGTGCCATGGCTGATGCAGATGGTGCTGGCCGCGCGCGCGGGCGGCATCGACATGCTCGACGGCGTCTCCAACGATTTTCGCGACCTCGACGCTTTCGCCCGGGAATGCACGGAAGCCGCGGCCATGGGGTTCGACGGCAAGAGCCTCATCCACCCGGCCCAGATCGAAGCCGCGAACCGCGCCTTCGCGCCGTCCGCTCAGGCGGTGGCCGAGGCACGCCTGGTCAGGCAAACCTTCGCGCTTCCGGAAAACGCCGGCAAGGGCGTGATCGCGCTGAACGGCAAGATGGTCGAGCGGCTGCATCTGACGCAGGCTGAAAAACTGCTGGCGAAGGCCGCTGCCATCGGCGCATGATCAAGCATGATCCCGAAAAGTGGGAACCGGTTTTCGGAAAAGATCATGCTAAACTAAAAATCGGCTAAGGTTATTCACGACAGGACTTGAGACATGAAACTCTACCGCTTTCTGACCGGCCCGGACGACGCCAGCTTTTGCCACAAGGTGACGGCGGCACTCAACAAGGGTTGGCACCTGTTCGGCTCGCCGACCTATGCCTACGACAAGAAAGCCAAGTCGATGCGCTGCGGCCAGGCCGTGGTGAAGGATATCGACGGTCAGGAATACGGGGAGGATACCAAGCTCAGCGATTGGTAGTCGCCGTCGCTTTGCATGCGAAATTAGGCAGCCTCGGCAATATCAAGACGCACGGTAAGTCCGGCCTGTGACGCAAGGTTGATCAACGTATCCAGACTGAAATTCGCGATCCTGCCCCGCAGGAGGTCGTTAAGGCGCGGCTGAGTAATCCCGAGGCGACTGGCTGCTTCGGCTTGGGTAACGTCCCAGCTCCGCACCCGCTGTTCGATCGCGATTAGCAAGTTGGAGCGCATGGTCATGTTGGCGGCCTCGGCCGGAGTATCTTCCAGCGCGTCCCACACGTTTTCAAAGCTCTGACGTTCCATCGTCACGCCTCCACTTGCTTGAACCGCGATGCGGCAAGATCCAAGTCTCGTTTCGCCGTCTGCTGCGTCTTCTTCTGGAAGGCATGTAGTACATAGACGGCGTCACCTATGCTCGCGACATAAGCACCCGGAACGCCCCGGCGTCGTCACGGACGCGGATTTCCCGCACGCCGAGGCCTACCGCCTTCATCGGCTTCCAGTCGCTTGGTTCAAGTCCGAGCTGCACCTTATGCAACTGAACGCCTGTTTCCTTGCGCGCCGCCTCTGGAAAATCCCGGAGCTGGGCAAGAGAATCTCCAAGAAACTCTAAGCGCTTCGTCACTGGCATTGGCTAGTCTTATATCAAAACTTGTATAATTGAGCAAGGCGGTAACCACACGGGAAGGCGGACCGCTGCAGCGCAGCGCTCAGGCGCCGATCACTCCGCAGCCTCTTCGATCTTCTCCATATCATCGTCCGACAGGCCGAAATGGTGGCCGATCTCGTGGATCAGCACGTGGGTGACGATGTCGCCCAGCGTCTCTTCGTTCTCGGACCAGTAGTCGAGGATGGCGCGGCGGTAGAGCGTGATGCGGTTCGGGCCTTCGCCGGTCTGCGGGTTCCAGCGTTCGGCGATGCCGCGCCCCTCGAACAGGCCGAGCAGGTCGAACGGCGTTTCCAGCGACAGATCGTCCATGATCTCGTCGGTCGGGAACTCGGCGATCTGGATGACGATCTCGCCGGTCAGCTTGCGAAAATCCTCCGGCAGATGGGCGTACGCCTCCAGCGCCAGGAACTCCATTTCGTCCATCGAGGGCGAGAGTTCGTCGTGCCAGGTGCGGGTCTTGTAGATGCGGGCCATGCTTTGTCCTTTGATCCCGGCATATAGGCTTTCACACCGGAATCGGCAAATGAACGGGCTGATGCGCCTACGCCATCCAGGCGGAGAGGAATAAATTCCCCACAACTCCGCTTGACTCTTCCGGCCCCCTCTGGAATCTATAGGAACATAACAGGAACAATTGTGAGTGGAAGCTGACCGTCATGGCGATGACCGCCGTGGCGCGGGAGACTGTTTTTGCCCTGCGCCGCCAGATCGCGAAAATCGAGGGAACGCTGCCCGAGCGCTTGGCTGCGCCGGCTGCCGCGACCTCCGATGCTGACGTCAACACCGATCTCACCATCGTCCGGCGTGGCATTGCCGCGGCGTTGCCGGATGCGTTCCTGCCCATCGGCGTCGAGCGCCTCGATGCCGCCTTGAGTGGCGGTCTGCCGAAGGCCGCCTTAAGCGAAATCCATGGCAGTGAAACCCGCGATGCCGGGGCCGTCGCCGGTTTCGCCCTGTCGCTCACCAGCCTGATCCTCAAGCAAACGCCGGGGCTGCCGGTGCTGTGGATCGGCACCACGGAGATCTTTCGCGAGGCAGGCTTTCCCTATGCCAGGGGGCTTCACGCCGCGTTCGGCATCGAGCCGGAGCAATTGCTGTTTTCCGAGGCGCCAAGGCTTGTCGATGCGCTGTGGGTCGCCGAGGAGGCGGCCCGGATGACGGCGCTCGCCGCGGTCATCCTGGAAATCCGCGGCAATCCGCAGCGGCTGGACCTGACCGCGACACGCCGGCTGCATGCAAGGGCGCAAGGTGCCGGCCGGCCGGTGTTCCTGCTGCGGCAGGCGGCCGAACCCGAACCGACGGCGGCACCCGTCCGCCTCATCGTCGCCTCGGCGCCGGCAGCGCCGCGCGACACCATCGCCGGGCCGCTCGCCGGCACGATCGGCCGCCCGGCCTTCACCCTCACCATCGGCAAGAGCCGCACGGCCCTGCCTGGACAATTCACACTGGAGTGGAACCCCGATGAACGCGCATTCGACGAAAGAACGAGCGACGAAAGAAGGGGCGAGGGAAGAGAGCGGGCAAAGAATCCTGTCCCTGTGGTTTCCCTATCTGGCCGTGGAAAGGATCCTGCGGCAGCGTCTGGGGCGGTCCTGGCGTTCCCGGCCATCGGATCATCTGCCGCCATCTCACCCACCGCTCGTGATCAGCCATCGCGACCGCAACGCGCAGCGCATCTCGGCCCTCGACGAGCGGGCTGAAGCGCTGCACCTGAAGCGCGACATGGGCATCGCCGATGCACGCGCCATGCATCCGTCGATCGACGTTGTCGAGGCCGATCCGGAAGCCGACCGCCGCCTGCTCGAAGGCCTTGCCGACTGGTGCGACCGCTACACCCCGCTGGTGGCGTTGGACGGGGCGGACGGCCTGTTTCTCGACGTCACCGGCTGCACCCATCTGTTCGGCGGTGAACGCGCCATGCTGGACGACATCCTGTCGCGTTTCTTCCATCAGGGCTTTGACGTCCGCGCCGGGCTTGCCGCGACACCGGGTGCTGCCTGGGCGGCGGCACGGTTTGCCGGTGACCGCATCGTGCCTTGCGGCGAGGAGGAAGCGCTGCTCGCACCCCTGCCGCTGGCCGCACTGCGCATCGAGCCGGCAACCCGCGCCAGCCTGGAAAGCGTCGGCCTGCGCACGGCGGGTGCCGTCATGGCGGCGCCGCGCGCGCCGCTTGCCCGCCGCTTCGGCGCCTTGCTGCTCCTGCGCCTCGACCAGGCGCTTGGCCGTCTCGACGAAGCGGTGTCGCCGCGCCTTCCCGTCGCGCCGCTTTCGGTCGAACGCCACCTCGCCGAACCCGTCACCTTGACCGAGGACATCGAACGGCTGGTGGGCATGCTGGCGGTGACCTTGAAAACCGACCTCGAGCGCCGCGGCGAGGGCGCCAGGACGCTGGCGCTGCTGCTCTTTCGCGTCGACGGCGCCGTCAGCCGCATCGCCATCGGCACCTCGCGGCCGATGCGCGAACCCCGGCTGATCCAGCGCTTGTTCCATGAACGGCTGGCCGCACTCGAACAGGATATCGATGCCGGTTATGGCTTCGATCTGGTGCGGCTCTCGGTGCTGACATCAGCCGCCTTCGACATGCAGCAGGCCGACCTTGCCGGCGAGGTGATCGACGACGGCGCCGATATCGCGCTGTTCGCCGACCGCATCCGCGCCAGGCTCGGCGAGAGCGCGGTGCTGCAACCGGTCGTCGTCGAAAGCCATCTGCCGGAGCGTGCCGTCGTCACCATCCCCTTCACCGAGACGCCGCGCCGGACCACGCCGCCGAAGAAGCCGGACAGGCTGCAGGCGCCAAAAACCATCTTCCCGCCGGAGCGGCCGATCCGGCTGTTCCGCTCGCCCGAACCCATCGACGTGCCGGCCACCGAAATGCCTGAAGGCCCGCCGTTGAACTTCCGCTGGCGGCGCGCGCTCTACCGGGTCACGCGGGCCGAAGGGCCGGAACGCATCGCCGCCGAATGGTGGCGGGAAGTGCCAAGCGACGAGGCGGCATCGACGCGCGACTATTTCCGCATCGAGGATGCCGACGGCCGCCGCTACTGGCTCTACCGGCAAGGCCTTTACGGCGGCGCCTCGCAGGTACCGCCGCGCTGGTTCCTGCATGGTGTCTTCGCATGAACGCGCTGACCGTCATTCCCTATGCCGAGTTCGGCATCCAGTCGAATTTCTCTTTCCTGCGCGGCGCCTCCAAGCCGGAGGAGCTGGTGGTCGCGGCCAAGCTCCTGGGCTTCTCGGCGATCGGGCTTGCCGACCGCAACACGGTGGCCGGCGTGGTGCGCGCCTGGCAGCAGGCCAAGGTCGAAAAGCTCTCCTATCATCCCGGCTGCCGGCTGGTTTTTGGCGACGGCACGCCGAACATTCTCGCCTATCCCAAGGACCGCAAGGGCTGGGGGCATCTGTGCCGCATGCTGACGCAAGCCAATCTGCGCGACGAGAACGAAAAAGGCGCCACCCTTCTCCAGCGCAGCGACCTCCTCGAATGGGGGGATCTGATGTCGCTGGCGGTCCTGCCCGATCTGTCGGCGGGCGCGGAAGATAGTCTTGCCCTGCTTGGTGAGCTCAAGGACCGCTTCGGCAAAAGCCTGCGGCTTGGTGTTTCGCCCGACTATGCGGGCAATGACCGTTTCCGGATCGAGCAGGCAGCGGCGATGGCCGAGAGCGCCGGTATTCCCCTGATGGCGACTAACGACGTTCTCTACCACACGGCCGAACGGCGCCCGCTGCAGGACGTGCTGACCGCGATCCGCCTCAACACGCCCGTCGCCGAGGTCGGGTTGCAACTGGCCGCCAATGCCGAGCGCCATCTGAAGCCGCCGATGGAGATGGCACGCCTGTTCCGCCGGCATCCGCAGGCGCTGGCCGAGACCTTGCGGTTTGCGCAAGAGCTGACTTTTTCGCTGAGCGACCTCCAGTACAATTACCCCGACGAGCCGACGGAATCGGGTCTTGGGCCACAGGCCGAGCTGGAACGGCTGGCGCGGGAGGGGGCGGCCAACCGCTACCCGGCCGGAGTGCCTGCTTCGGTGATCGAGCGCATCCAGGAAGAGCTCGCTCTGATCGAGCGCCTCAACTACGCCCGCTATTTCCTGACTGTCTACGACATCGTCAAGTTCGCGCGCAGCAAGGATATTCTCTGCCAGGGACGTGGGTCAGCCGCCAATTCGGTCGTCTGCTTCTGCATCGGCATCACCGAAGTGGGGCCGGAAAAAATCGATTCTCTTTTCGAGCGCTTCATTTCCGAGGAAAGGAACGAACCGCCAGACATCGACGTCGATTTCGAGCACGAGAAGCGCGAAACCGTAATCCAGTACATCTACGAGAAATACAGCGGCAAGCGCACAGCACTTGCAGCCGCCGTCATCAGCTATCGCGGCCGCTCGGCGCTGCGCGAAGTGTCGAAGGCGATGGGCCTGTCCGAGGATGTCAGGGCATCGCTTTCTGGCTCGATCTGGGGTTGGTCGACATCGGAGCTTGGCGAGAAGGAAGCCCGGGCCGGAGGACTCGACCGGAGCGATCCGGTGTCGCGGCATGTGATGGAACGCGCCAATGAGATCATGGGCTTCCCCCGTCATCTCTCCCAGCATGTCGGCGGCTTCGTCATCACCCGGGATCGGCTCGACGAGATCGTGCCCATCGTCAAGACGGCGATGGACCAGCGCAAGATGGTGGAGTGGGACAAGGACGATCTCGACGCGGTGAAGATCCTGAAAGTAGACGTGCTGGCGCTCGGCATGCTGACCTGCCTGCAACGCGCCTTCACCTTGCTCACTGAGCATTATCCGAAGGCGAGGGACCCGTATGGGCAGCCCTATGTGCTGGCCACCCTGCCGCCGGAGGATAAGCAGGTCTACAAGATGATCTGCCGCGCCGACACCCTCGGCGTCTTCCAGATCGAATCGCGCGCCCAGATGTCGATGCTGCCGCGTCTCAAGCCAGACAATTTTTATGATCTCGTCATCGAGGTGGCGATCGTGCGGCCGGGCCCGATCCAGGGCGACATGGTCCATCCCTATCTGCGCCGCCGGCAAGGCAAGGAAAAACCCGAATATCAGAAACCGGAGCTGGAGGCGATTCTCAGCAAGACGCTGGGTGTGCCGCTGTTTCAGGAACAGGCTATGAATATCGCCATCGTTGCCGGTGGTTTCAAACCGGGCGAAGCCGACGAACTGCGCCGCGCCATGGCCACCTTCAAGCGCACCGGCACCATCGGCAATTACCGCGACCGTATGATCAATGGCATGGTCGGCAAGGGCTACACCAAGGACTTCGCCGAGCGCTGCTTCAAGCAGATCGAGGGCTTTGGCGAATACGGCTTTCCCGAAAGCCATGCCGCCTCCTTCGCCCTGCTCGTCTATGCCTCCTGCTGGTTCAAGACCTTCTACCCCGACGTGTTCTGCGCCGCGATCCTGAATTCGCAGCCGATGGGGTTTTACCAGCCGGCCCAGCTCGTCCGCGACGCACGCGACCATGGCGTCGACATCCGCGACGTCGACGTCAATTTCTCCGTCTGGGATTGCACGCTGGAGGAATTCCCTTTCGATCCGGCCCGCATCCTCGCGCGCCATGCCGACATGCGCGGCGTCATCGAGACGAACCATGCGCTGCGGCTCGGCTTCCGGCAGATCAAGGGCCTGTCGAAGGAACGCATGGACGCTTTCGTCGAGCGGCGCGGTTCAGGCTACTCGACCGTCAGGGATGTCTGGCTGCGCTCCGGCCTCGATGTC
Organism: Mesorhizobium norvegicum; assembly: GCF_004919685.1. Classification (GTDB taxonomy): domain Bacteria; phylum Pseudomonadota; class Alphaproteobacteria; order Rhizobiales; family Rhizobiaceae; genus Mesorhizobium; species Mesorhizobium norvegicum. The sequence goes on from NZ_SMYZ01000039.1 coordinate 18,113, forward strand.
GACGAGATCGAGAGGCTGGCGCAGGCCGACGCCTTCCGTTCGCTCGGCCTCGACCGCCGCGAGGCGCTGTGGGCGGTGCGCGCGCTCGACGGCAAGAGTGCCGCCGAAAGGCTGCCGCTGTTCGACCAGCCGGCACTCCGCCTGCGCGAGCTGGAGCCCGAAACGAGGCTGCCGAAAATGCCGCTCGGCGAGCATGTCATCCATGATTATCGCTCACTCGGCCTGTCGCTGAAGGCGCATCCGGTCGCCTTCCTGCGCGAGCGGCTCGACCGGGCCGGCGTCACGCCCAATGCGAACCTGCCTTCGGTGCGCGACGGCAGGCGGGTCTCCGTTGCCGGCCTCGTGCTGGTGCGGCAGCGCCCCGGCAAGGGCAACGCGATCTTCCTGACGCTGGAGGACGACAAGGCCGTCGCCAACGTCATCTTCTGGCAAAGAACCTTTGACCGCTATCGGCCGATTGTCATGGGAGCACGGTTCGTCCGGGTCACCGGGAAATTGCAATCGGAATCGGGTGTGGTCCACATCGTCGCCGAAAAGATCGAGGACCTGACGCCTTGGCTGACCGTGCTTCTGGAGAAGGTCAGCGAGGCCGCACCAGCGGTCGCCGGTCCTCCCGAACGCGCTGCCAGGGGGCCAGATCGCTCCAATCGGCCCGCTATAGGGAACGCGCCGATCCGGCAGGACATCGCGACGCTGTCGGAAGAGGCGGAACAGGTCATGCCCAAGGGGCGGAATTTTCAGTAGGGCTACGATGCGCGCTTTCAGCACCGTACCTTCGTCATCCACGGGCGGAGCAGGAGCGAAGCAAGCCTTGATGCTGGCGGGGCAGCACCCCCCTCTGTCTTGCCAGACATCTCCCCCGCAAGGGGGGAGATTGGCAGTTTCAGCGCCTTGCCAGTTCCTGCAATGCTGAAGATTGGCGAAAGCCGCTGAGCGCGTAATCTCCCCCCTTGCGGGNNGGGGGGTGCTGTCCCGCCAGCCTCGGCAATTTCTGCGCCCCAGCGGCACTCGAATTCACGAAGGCCCACTCAGGCGCGGCGGCGGCGGCGCCAGCACATCCTCCACGGAAAGCGTCCGCGCTTCCGAGGGCAGCATGATCGGGATGCCGTCACGCACCGGATAGGCGAGCTTGGCGACCCGAGAGACCAGCTCACCACGCTCCGGATCCCAGGCCAGCGGCCCCTTGGTCAGCGGGCAGGCCAGCAGCTCCAGCAGCTTGGGGTCGACATTGACCTTCTTCCCGTCACGCCCGTCCGCCGCCATTATGTCCTCTTCTCAGCCAGTTGCGGGCCCAGGATGTGTGGAGATTCAGGTCAGGCCGTGCCGAAAATGGTGGCTTCCGAGAACCGGAGCGGAGCGTACTTTTTGGTACGTGAGCACCGGAAGCGCAAGGAGCCTCCGTTTGCAGGCCTGCCTCACCTGAATATCCGCACATCCTACTGCAGGCTCGAGCCAAAGTCCTCATTCTCGCGCGCCAGCGCCATTTCGGTGATGGCGATCAGCGTCTCCGCCCGGGTCTTCAGGTCGGCTGCTTCGAGCAGCGCCTGTTTTTCGGCCGGCCCGTAGGGCGCCATCATCGACAGCGCGTTGACCAGCATGGCATTTTCGGCCCGGCTGACGCTTTCCCAATCGGCCTCCAGGTCGTTGGCCTGCAGATAGGCGCGAAATGCCTTGAGCAGCGATGGCCGGTCGATCTCGTTGGCCGCCTGGTCCTCATCGAGGTCGGCAAGGAAAGGCGCCGGCTTGCACTGGCGAAACGGCGTCTTGACCGTCAGTTCGTGGGCGATGCGGAACCGGCACACGCCCTGCAGCGAAATCAGATAGCGGCCGTCGCCGGTCTCGGAAAAGGCGATAATGCGCCCGGCACAGCCGACATTGCAGAGCTCCGGCTCGCCGTCGTCGCGCAAGGCGCCGTCGAGACTGGGCTGGATGACGCCGATGAGCCGCGAGCCGGCAATCGCCTCGTCCACCATCTGCAGATAGCGCGGCTCGAAGATGTTGAGCGGCATGCGGCCTCCCGGCAACAAAAGCGCACCCTCGAGCGGAAAGATCGGGATCGTCGACGGCAAATCCTTGGCGAGCCGGTAATGCGCGTTTCCCGCTTGCACCTCATTCCTCCGATCGCGCCATCAAGAAGCGCGTCAATTCCCTGTCCTGGAGCGGTTCACCGTTTCACGGAAACGCTCTATCTCTTTGTTTTTATGCATGTCGTTTTCCCAAAACCGGGGCCCACTTCTGGGCGACATGCATTAATCTGGCGCAGTCATCGCCGACGCCAAGCCCGTGCGGCAAAACAACCGCTCAGGAAAACAGCAATGCCGACAATTTGCGGCGCGCGCCAAGCGTCGCCTCGTCGGTCATGCCCCAGGCCTCGAACAGCTGCAGCAATTGCGTCCTGGCGCCGTCCTCGTTCCAGGCCCGGTCGGCCTTGATGATGGCCAGCAGATTGTCGGCGGCCGCCGTGCGGTCGCCGTTGGCGTTCTGGATCATGGCCAGATCGAAGCGCGCCTGATGGTCTTTGGAATTTTCCGCCAGGCGGCGCTCGAACTCGGCCGGGTTGCCGAGGGCTGCCGCTTGCGCGGCCAGCGCCATCTTGGCGCGCAGGGCGGCCAGCGGCGGCGCATCCTTCTTGGCTTCCGGGGCTGTTGCCAGGAGCGCCTCGGCGCCTTGCGTGTCGCCGGCCTCGAACAGCAGCTCGCCAAGCCCGGCGATCGCCTCGATCGTCTCCGGCGCCTGCGCCAGGACGGCGTCATAGATGTCGGCCGCGGTCTGCATGTCGCCGGCGTCGCGCGCCTCGGCCGCTGCAGCGAGCGCCTCGGCCACCGGCGGCGCGCCATCGCCCTTGCCGCCGACCTTGGTGATGAATTCGTTGATCTGGCTCTCGGGGATCGCGCCCATGAAGCCGTCAACCGGCTGGCCGTCCTTGAAGGCGATGACCGCGGGGATCGACTGGATGCCGAGCTGACCGGCGATCGAGGGATGGTCGTCGTATCCTTGATGACATCGGCAGCCGAGGCGGCGGGCGCATCGCCAAGCGCGACTTTCGCCGGCGCCGGCGCGGTTCCACCATACTGCACGGACGTGGTGTACTGGCCGCCATTGCCGCCAAAGGGGCCGCCAAACGGATTGTTGTCGCTCATCTCTTTACCCTTCCATGACGCGCCCGGCCGGCAGCCAGGCGCCACATGCTTCAGACCATCGGTTTCAAGCCATCCATGTGGCGATCACGCGGAGACTTTCAAGATAGCAGCATCGTGCCCGGTTGCCTCGACGAATCTGATCAGGTCGCTCGCCGCGATCGATGTCGTCGCCTCATTGGTCAGCGGATGCCCATTGATCACCGCATGCTCCATCAAATCCTTGTCGAGCACGAGCTTGACCCTGTTTGCCGTATCGTTGATGACGCCAAAGACCGTGACCGCGCCCGGCGTGACGCCGAGCAGCTCCATCAGCATCTCCGGCTTGCCGAAGGAAACGCGGCTGGCGGCGCCGATGACCTGGTGGATCTGCTTCAGGTCGACGACCGCGTCCTCGCCGACGGTGACCAGGAAGAAATTGTCCTTCTTGTCCTTCAGGAACAGGTTTTTCGTGTGCCCGCCGGCGATTTCGCCGCGCAATGCCTGCGAATCGGCGACCGTATAGAGAGGCGGATGGCGTTTCGTCGAGGCGACAATCCCGAGTTCGGCAAGAAAGGCCATCAATTCGGCTTCGGTCTTCGGCATCGGTTTGTCTTCGTCCCGTTTCTCAAGCCCAAGCCGTTTACGGCCAATAGGGCGGCCGACACAAGACCGTCATGCGACATCGCGGTGAATGGGCCCGCCCTTCGCGGTGGCGCCCCCGCCGCCCGCCACGCGCCCGCCCGCATAGTGGCGGCGGCTTGCCGGCATCGCTTGCCGCGTCGCAAAAAAGCCTGCGATTTCCCTGTTGCAATCGCCGCGCTCTTCAGCCATATAGGCCCGGCTTGCGGCCAAGACGCCGTGCGAGCGGGTGTAGCTCAGGGGTAGAGCACAACCTTGCCAAGGTTGGGGTCGAGCGTTCGAATCGCTTCACCCGCTCCAATTTCCTCAAGGGGAATCAAGCGATTAAGAGGCGCCTTTCGGGGCGCCTTTTGCTTACACGGCCTTCTAAACTGGCAATGTAAGCTCCTTGTAAGCGCGCAAGGCGAATCTCGGTAACGCTCATGGCACGAGGCGCGTGTGGGTTCGCGAAACGCGCTCACCAGTGATGGAAGGTCTAGAGACGCGTCGGACTAGCATAAGCAGATGCACGCGTACCCTCGCCAATGTCGAGCCGAGCATCATCGGCCGCGCGAAGCACTTGCGCGCCGAGCAAGATTTGCGGCACGCTCCGCTTCACGATCCTCCGCCGAGGTTCACGCAACCAGAGCCGCCCACGGATTCTCACGGACACCCCGGCGAAGAGCCTCGCCCGATAGGGCGGAGCCGCCAGCACGCTTGGCGAACGGTAAGCGCCCGTGAAATATGCTGCCAGTACTATTTGATTAAGCCCATAGAGGATGTAAAATACTCTATTCGCAATCAGCATCGTTTCCGTTGCATTCGAAATAAATCCACGCGAGGAGGTGCTATAGTGACTGAACTGATATCCGAGCCTCGTGTTCCGGCGGCGCAGTACATTCGCATGTCAACCGAGCATCAGCGCTATTCTCTGGAAAACCAAATCGCTGGCATTGCGGAGTATGCCGCAAAACGAGGGTTCGCTATCGTCCAGACCTATGCCGATGCGGGCAAAAGCGGGCTAAGCCTGAAGGGAAGAGCCGGTCTCCAGCAATTACTGGCCGATGTCGTGACTGGCCAACACACCTATTCTGCGATTCTGGTTCTGGACGTTAGCCGGTGGGGGCGGTTTCAGGATACGGACCAATCCGCCCACTATGAATTTATCTGTCGGGACGCCGGGGTCGCGGTGGAGTATTGCGGCGAGCCGTTCGAGAACGACGGCAGTATGGTTTCGATGATCGTCAAGAACCTGAAGCGGGTAATGGCCGGCGAATATAGCCGCGAACTGTCTGCTAAAGTCTCAAGGGCGCAGACACAACAAGCGCGTCTCGGGTTTAAGCAAGGTGGCGGGATGCCTTATGGCATACGGCGACTGTTGGTCAGCGAAGACGGGGAACCGCGATTTATCCTCGGTGCGGGGGAACAAAAGGGCCTGAGTACCGACCGTGTTATCTTCGTGCCCGGATCACCGCAGGAAATCGGAACCGTGCGACGCATTTTCCGAATGTTCGTCAGTCAACATCGAAGAATGACCGCCATCGCGGGGAAATTGAACAAAGAGGGTGTGCCTTCAGCCAACGGTCGTAAGTGGACCGCGAGGCGTGTCAGAACCGTGCTCACAAGCGAGTTGATGGTGGGATACTATGTCTACAACCAAAAGACACGGCGACTGAAGGGGCCATGCAAGCCAAATCCTCCAGACCTGTGGATCAGAATACGTGTAATGGATCCGATAGTGGACGTAAAACAATTCGCAAAGGCTCAACACGAGAGGCGACGCAAAAGCGGGAACGCATATACAGAGACGGACCTTACCGAAAGGCTTAAAAGGCTCTACAGGGAGAGGGGGACGCTCTCTCAGGGCATAATCGACGCTTGTCCGTACACAGCTTCTGCAAGTTCATATGTCAACCATTTTGGGAGCCTCGTGGCCGCTTACGCAAGGGTCGGCTACGACTGCCCGTGGCCGCCAGGTCTCAGATATACGGATGAGTATCTTCTCGACGGTATCCGGCGGCTACACGCCACTTTTGGACATGTAACATCCAAGCTGATCAATGCTGACCCGGACCTTCCTGTGTCTCGTGTGTTCTCGTTGCGATTTGGCTCGGTGATCCGCGCCTATGCGTTGGCGGGATTCCCAACTACTTACGCCGATGCCCAATTGGCGAAGCGGAAGAGGGTCAGGTTACGTTTTGAACAGCGGCGGCAATGCGATGCGTCAAAGCCCCGGAACGAGAGAGCACCTGACCCGATCGAGGCGGAGACGCACATTGACTCGCACTCGTCTTGCGAAGAATGATATGTCAAAGCATATCAGACGCTGAACCTGATATACAGAGACATATCGATGCGCCATGCGACCGACGACATCATTCAAACTCTGCGTGGTGCCCGCAAAGACAAAGGGCTAAGCCAGCGCAAGCTCAGCACACGGATCGGAGTGCCGCAAAGCCATATCTCCAAGATCGAGAGCGGGGCAACCGACCTCCGGCTTTCGAGCTTGGTTGAGCATGCGCGCGCACTTGATCATGAAGTGGTCGTTGTACCGCGCAGGGCGCTGTCCGCAGTTAAAGCAATTGTCGCCAACTCAGCGCTGCACAAGGACATCATCCTGCGGCGTCCAGCATATCAACTCGACGATGACGACTAGGATGCCTGTTGCGCCGGCATCGTTACCAAGCCCTGCCGGTGCGACCCGGGTGCGAACCAAGTCGAGGCTTCCGAAGCATCGCTCAAGGCTTGCGCGGCAACCAAGTCATTGGTGCCTGCAACTGGCCGCCAGCTTTTCCGTTAGATGGTTTGCCCGGAGATGCTGCCGGTTCAACCCCAATTCCGTCATGCGGGATCCCGCAGCGCATCGGCGAGCCGTTCCCTTGCCAGTTGCAGTTGGCCGCTTAACTTGCGTCCCCGCTGCCAGAACACGACGTAGTGATAAATTGCGCTTGGTTCAAAGGGCCGAAACTGGAGGCCAAAGAACGCACACTCTTTCGCAACGATACTGTTGGTCACCGAGATCCCGATACCAGCCGCAATGAATGCAGCCTCATGCCCGTTGGCGTCAACCTCGACGGCAATATTCGGCTCCACGCCCATGTAGCGCAGGGCGTTCAAGTCCATCTGGTGAGTATTTTGGCGCGGCTCTATATCTATCATTGGCTCGTCGCGCAAATCTTCCGGCGTTATCAGGTCCTTCTCGCCCAGCCGATGCCCCGCCGGAAAGAGACAGACATTGGTCGCAGTCGCGACCGGCATCCAATCAAAGAGTCTTTCGTCGAGTGGTAGACGCGATAGGCCCAGATCAGCACGCCCGTTGAGAACATGCTCTGCGACGTCCTGGTAGCTGCCTGACTTGACGTGGAAGACACATGAGCGGTCATCGACACGGATCTGCTTGACAGCCCGCGGGACAAGGGTGAAGCAAAAGATGTCTGGCGCCGCGATGCCGATTGCATGACCCTCAATTCCCTTCAGCGCCGCGATCGACTTTCCAACCCTGTCAAGGCTCAAGAACGTCCCATCGATCTCGCGAAGCAGTTCCCAGGCCTGCGCCGTTGCGACGAGCCGGTTTCCCTCGCGCCTAAACAGCGGCACGGTAAGCGCCGTCTCCAATTGCGCGACCTGTTGGCTTACCGCCGACTGGGTGACGCGAAGGACCTTGGCGGCCTGACGTTCAGACCCAAGTCGCACGACCTCTCGGAAAATCTGCAGCTGGCGGAGTGTTACCCCTGTGTTCGCAATCTCGACCAAGTTTGCTCCCGTCGGTCGTGCCCGGCGCTTTTACGCCCGCAGTCGTTGACCGGAGCACACGACAACAACTTATCATGCGGCAGCGTGACCTGTTGAGCAAGCACGATTATTGGGCAGAAAACGCGCGTTTTCGGCACTAGCGCACGATTGGCTATATTAGCTCAGCTTATATGAAAAGAATCTGGCTTATAAATTGACCGGTCCACTTCTCTTGGCCGATTGTTGTGCCAGATCACGGTCAAGCTTCGTCGCCCGCTGAGATTAACTCTCGGGCGTCGCCCAGCCGCTGCCGGGTTTCAACGCAGAATGGGAATGACGGATGATGCGACCTTGGTCGGCAGCAGTGCGGAGCTTTTGTCCCAGTTCCGGGAAGGCTCGATTGCCAAAGCGGTTGGCGCGCACCGCATGTACGGCGGGAGCCGTTTCGTTGACACCCTCCGATCTCGATAGGCCAGGCTGCGATGATGTGGCGGCCCTCAGGGTAGAAGGACTTGAAAAATCGTTCGGCAATTATCCCGTTCTACGCGGCGTTACGCTCACTGCCCACCGGCACGAGGTGATCGGCATTCTGGGAAGCAGCGGCTCGGGCAAGAGCACGCTGTTGCGCTGCCTCAACCTGCTTGAGCTGCCGAACCGCGGGCGCATGTGGGTCTTGGGTGAGCGGTTGAAGCTTCGCGAGGCGGTAAACGGCCGTGGCGGCGCCATTCTAGACCGGCGCCAGATTCAAAGGGTGAGGGCCTCCCTGGGGATGGTCTTTCAGAGCTTCAACTTGTGGCCGCACAGAACGATCCTTGAGAATGTCGCGGAAGGCCCAACGCACGTCCTGCGACAGTCACGGCGGGAAGCGATCGGGGTCGCGGAGCACTATCTCGCGCAGGTCGGCCTTGCGGACAGGCGCCATCACTATCCGCACCACCTTTCGGGCGGGCAGCAGCAACGTGCGGGCATCGCCCGGGCTCTCGCCATGGAGCCCGCCGTTCTGTTGTTCGATGAGCCGACGTCGGCGCTTGATCCCGAGTTGACCGGCGAGGTGCTCAAGGTCATCCGGTCACTGGCCGAGGAGGGGCGCACTATGCTTCTGGTAACCCATGAGCTCGCCTTCGCCAGAGAGGTCTCTACGCGCGCTGCGTTCATGCACGACGGCAAAATCGAAGAAGAGGGGCCATCGCGGCAGCTATTCCTTGAGCCGGCTTCCGAACGGCTCCGCCGATTCCTTCAATCGCATTATTGATGGGGCGACCTGCGTCATGAACGGCTTCGCCATACAATTCCTGCACGGACTCTGCATGACAGTGCTGGTCGCGGCCATCAGCGGTGTGCTGGGGACCGCCGTCGGCCTCGCCGGCGCCGCGTCGAAGCTGTCAGCGTATCGGATTCCGATGTGGCTGGCCGAGGTCTACACGACCGTGATCAGGGGCGTGCCCGAGCTGCTTGTGATCCTCCTCATCTATTTCGGGGGAACGGCCGCGATCACATTCGCGATCGGCCGATATGTCGAGATCAGCGCCCTCTCGGCAGGGGTCATCGCGCTGACCGTCATTTTTGGCGCCTATTCCACCGAGATATTCCGCGGCGCGATCTTGAGCATCCCGCGTGGGCAATGGGAAGCAGCATCATCGATCGGCCTGAAATCCTGGCAGATCTGGTTGCTCGTGATCTTGCCGCAGATGGTGCGCGTGGCGTTGCCGGCCTTCTGCAACCTCTGGATCTCGCTCCTCAAGGACACAGCGCTGATTTCGGTGGTCGGCCTGACAGATATTATGCGTGTCGCCTTCGTCGGCGCGGGCTCCATGAGGGCGCCGCTGACGTTCTATCTGGCCGCCTCCGCGCTCTACCTGCTGCTCACCAGCGTCTCGCTGTTGGCGTTCAGAAGGCTCGAGCAATACATCGCTGTGCCAGGCCAGCTGCGCTGAGGGAGGAAGATAGATGCAGATCGACATCTTCCTCCAAAGTATCGTGACACTGGCGAACGCAGCGTTCCTGACGATAGCGCTGACGGTCCCGTCGCTGGTGATCGGCTTCGTCATCTCCGTGCCCTTGGCATTCATGCGGGCATCGGACAGCCGATATCTTTCGTCGGCCATACTGGCCTACACCTACGTGGTTCGCGGCACGCCGTTGCTGGTGCAACTCTTCCTTATCTACTACGGCCTCGGCCAGATCGACGTGATCCGCCACAGCCCCCTCTGGGTATTGTTGCGCGACCCCTTCTGGTGCGCGCTGCTCGCCTTCTCGCTGAACAGCGCCGCCTACACGACGGAACTCTTCCGGGGTGCAATCCAGGCGGTGCCGCGCGGATTGGTCGAAGCCGCGGAAGCCGTCGGCATGTCACGTTTGCAGCAGGCAAGGCTCATCACATTTCCCATCGCGTTCCGCGCGGCATTGCCGTCCTACACCAACGAGGTCATCGGGCTGCTGAAAGCCAGTTCCTTGGCCAGCACGGTGACGCTTCTCGAAATCACCGGCGTAGCGCGACGGCTCGTTTCCGAGACTTTCGCGCCCTATGAAATATTCCTCGCCGCAGGCGTCATCTATCTCGCTCTCACATACCTCGTAACGTCGGTCTTCCGGCTTCTGGAGAGGCACCTCGCAGGCGCTGAGCCGAAAGTAGCGCGAGAGACGGCGATGCTCTCGTTGCGGCGGATTTCGCCATGACGGATGCGCTGTCCCTGTTAGCGTCCCCAGCCGCAGCGTCCTGTTGGCGCGAGATCAGCCTTTCGGCGATCATCCACAACTATCGCGCTGTCAGGGTTGCCGTGGGGCCCGCCGTCAAGATCTTTGCCTGCCTCAAAAACGATGCCTATGGCTGTGGCGCCGCAGAGGTCGCAGCTGTACTGGCGGCCGAGGGGGTGGACGGGTTCGGCGTTGCCTCAGCTCGAGACGCCTATCGCGTCCGCTCGCGAGCTCCCCGAACGCCAATTCTGCTCTATCCCGGCATAAGTCCCCAATGGGCCAGGGATGTATCGAAGCAGGACCTCACAATCACCCTTTCGAATGTATCCGAGTTGGACGCCTGGGCGGCGACCTCGGAAAGGCTGGCCGCCTTCGTCAAGGTCGACCTCGGTTTCTGGCGCGCCGGCGCACTTCCGTCCGAGATCGAAGGATTGCTCGATAGGGCCGCCGCTACACCCAATATCGACGTCAAGGGCTTGTACGCGCATTTGAACGAACTTCCAGGCACCGGGCCGACAGCCAGTGAGCAGTGGAGCCGCCTGAAAGACCTTTTGGCAACTATCAGTCGACGACCCGCTATCATCATGTTGTCCAGCAGCGACGGAGTGCTGCGCCATCCCGAGATGGATTTGGATGCGGTCGACCCTGGGGCAATGCTGTTCGGCATCGCGGACACGGCGAGGGCGGCACGCCCACTCACCCTCAAACCAGCGCTTCACGCGATCAAGGCTCGGCTCGTTTCGGTCAAACGGGCCGATGCCAGCATAGGCCCTGTACCTGATCTGCCCGGTTATAGCTCCGACATGCAAATCGGCGTGCTTGGCATAGGCTGGGGACACGGCCTGCCGAGGGATTTGCCATTTGGCGCCAGCGCGATCATCCGTGGGAAGCGGATCCCGCTGCTTGCTCCCCTGCACCTGGAGCATGTGCGTGTCGACCTGACCTGCGTCCCGGATGCTGCCCTCGGCGACGAAGCGATCCTGCTCGGATCAGCCGATGGCGAACACATCGATCTGGCCGAACTGGCCAGGCATTGGCGCACCGACAGCGTCGGCATCTGCTGCGGGCTGCAGCCGGATCTGGCGCGGGTCTACACGCTCTGAACCCACGAACGGACATCGCAACCAAAAAAGGGGAATCAAATCATGCCTAAACATCTTTTGCCGATCGCCTTCGCAGCCATGTTATGGGCGATGGGCGCTCACGCCGGCACTCGAACCGCGATCACCATCGCCTCCGAGGGTGCATCTCCGCCATGGGACTCGATCGATTCCAACGGCCAACTCGTCGGCTACGACATCGACGTCGGCAAGGAATTGTGCCGCCGCATGGCCATCGAATGCAAGTTCGTAGCGCAGGATTGGGACGGGATCATCCCTGCACTCACCGTTGGAAAATACGACGCGATTATCTCTGGGATGTCCATCACCGAGAAGCGCAAGAAGACCATATCTTTCTCTGCGCCCTACGCGATCGGCACCAACCAGATCGTCATGCGCCGGGATCTGAACTTGCCGCCAACCGACATAAAGCTGAAGCTGGACCTCACCGGAATCGACGCCGGCAAACAGGCGATCCTCGACCAGCTCAAGGCGGCCCTGACTGGGAAAAATCTCGGCGTGCTGCGCTCCTCCAATTCCGAGGCAGTCTTGACCGACCTGTTCGGCAAAGTGGCGACGATCAGGAGCTACGACTCTCTGGAGAACCTGAAGCTTGACCTCGCCGCCGACCGGATCGACGGCGGATTAGCCGATTACTCCAACTGGAAGCTGTTTCTGGACAGTCCGGACGGACGAAACGCAGCTTTCTATGGTCCGCAACTCTTTGGCGGAACGTGGGGACCCGGCATTGGCATCGGCATCAGGAAGGACGATGGCGACCTGGTGGAGGCGTTCAACAAGGCGATTGCCGGCGCGGTCACCGACGGCACGTTGAAGAAACTCAGCCTGCAATGGTTCGGCTTCGACATCTCTCCACCCGAGACGCCCTGAGCGCCATCGCTCAAGTTCTCCAAATTGCGGCATGGCGGAGCAACAGGATCCGCCATGCCCTCCCCTGAAGTTCGTCCTTTGGAAAAGATACTGTCCAACAATGACACCCTTCACCGTCGCAATGACTGGCCAATCCCTGATCCATCACGATATCCGCGCGTCATCGGACAGCAGTTTTCATGACATTGTGCAGATGTTGAAGACCGCCGACGTCGCCTTCACCAATCTCGAGACGACCATAACGGGACGCCACCCTGGCTGGCCGATGAAGGGATCGTTTTTCGGTTGCTCCGAACCGTTGGTCCTCGACGTTCTGGAAGATATGGGCATCAACACTCTCTCCTTGGCGAACAACCACGCTTTTGACCTGGGTCCAGGTGGGGTGCTGTCCACTATCGAGGAGGTGGGCGCGCGCGGGTTTCTCCATGCCGGCACAGGCGCTGACCGTGCCACCGCGATGACACCCCGATCGAAGAGGTTGGGAGCCAAGACGGTTACCTTGGCTGCCATGGATGCCGGACCCGGACCGGCGACGATGTATGCCGACGACGCAGCTTCCGACAGGCCCGCTCGGCCAGGCGTCAACAGGCTGGAGGTGCGTCGGCTCTTCGGGGTCGATCCTGAAAAGTTCGACATGCTGACCGCCATACAGTCGACATTCAAGAGCGGCGAGTTAGAGAGGGCAAACTATTACCAACCAGACGATCCGCCAGTCGTGAGCGACCCTCGCGATATTGACTTCTATGGGACGGTGTTCCGACGGTCGGCCCAGAACCGACGGCACATTCTCATGGACCAAACCAGTGCGTCCAACCAGCTTGCCGCCATAAGCGACGCCGCCCACCGTGGTGAGTTCGTCATAGCCTATCTTCACCATCACCATTGGGAGCCCGACTGGCGCGAAGTTCCCGACTGGGTGAGAGTATTCGCCAGAAGGTGCGTCGACGCCGGTGCGCGGATATTTGCCTGCCACGGCGCGCCTGTGCTGCAGCCGGTGGAGATTTACAAATCTGCCCCACTATTTTTTGGGCTCGGCAATTTCATCTTTCACGTTCCAGAGCACGAGGCTGAGTGGAACTCGGCCGACGTCTGGAAAAGCGTTGTCGCCCGTTGCTGCTTCAATGAGGGCGGCGCGCTCTGTGCCATGTCACTGGAACCGATCATCCTGGGCGGAGAGAAATCGCTTGAGACGGGGCTACCTCACACGAGGCGCGTGCCGGTGCTAGCCAGGAGCGAGATGGGCCGCTCAATCATCGCGGATCTTGCCCGGCGATCGGCGTCTTATGGCACGAAGATCGAACCAGAGGGCTTTTCGGGAAGGGTCCTGATTTAAAGTTGTCGCCGTCGCGTGGGCGGCCCCGCCGACTAACAGGAGAAGTGGCATCGGGTGTAAAGGGCCGCCCGGTTCACGTACGTGGGCGGCGGCGATTGCAGAAAGGTCCCCGCAGCTTGTTAGTTGAGCCCACTGGGGCGTGGTTACTTTCGCGTGGCCGCCGCTCCTCCCAAGGCGCTGAGGTTGTCAGTCGCGACGGCGCTGACACCTCACCGCCGAAGATGATCCAAGATCTTCAGGATAGTCTCATGTCGCTCTATGACCTTATCTTCAGAGATTTCGTTGACGCACTTGAAACCGCCCACGATGAGCTTGGTTTCAGAGGAGCCGCTGATCGCTTTGCCAAGCGGCTGGGTTACCGATGGTTTGCCTATCTCGGGTTTTCGGAACCAGCGCTCAAGGTGCTTTCTTCCTATCCAAATTCGTGGGCGCAGCAATACATTGCGCAAAGGTATAAGGATATCGACCCAATCGTCGGGCTGGCCCGAACATCGCAACGATTGTTTCAATGGGATCGCCGGACCGTGCGATTGCCATCAGCATCTCAGCAGCGCTTTTTCGCGGAGGCGGCCAAATTTGGGATTCACAGTGGCGCGACCGTTCCGATATGTGGAGGCTTTGGCCGCTTCGCCGCCTTCACAGTCGCGGGCAATGGGGACGTAAGTCTTGAGGCTCGTCCAACGGAAATGATGGATACCCTGCAACTTGCCGGGCTCTACTTTCATGCTCACGTCCACGCGAAACTCCAACTCGGCCTGACTCGTCTTGCCGACGCACCACTAACCCAACGAGAGCGGCAGTGCCTTTTCTGGGCGGCCCGCGGCAAGAAGATGCCAGAAACTGCCAAAATCCTCGGCATAGCTCCGCGAACAGTGGTCTTCCATCTTGAGAATGCCCGGTCGAAGTTGAGCGCGTCCACTGTGACACAGGCCGTCGCCGAGGCAGCGCAGCGCGGCGTCATCTTATTCTGACTAGGGCGCCATGCTACTTCGCCTAAGACCGCCACAGGCGCCCTGACGTCGCGATCTGCTTTCTGACCGACATCCCATTGATTTAGCAGCCACTGCTACAGTAGCAATAACTGCTATATAGGAGAATTTTGCGCTAGAACTTACTCGCCAAAACGCCCTGTAAAACTCTACAGCTACGTCAATCGGCTCACCGTGTTCTTTGTTTGCCACAAACAAAGGAGCCTCCTGCCATGCGTGTAATTTCAATTGCTCACTCTGACTACTGTGAATTTCCTGACCTGATCTTGGGCATGCACCGTTTGCGCTATCGCATTTTTCGGAACCGGCTGAATTGGAACGTCTCTGTTTCGCGCGATATGGAGATCGACGCTTACGACGCGCTCAAGCCGACATACATCATTGCTGTCGACGAAGGCAGCTCGGTCATCGGTTGTGCGAGGCTGCTGCCGACAACGGGGCCAACAATGCTGACGAATACCTTCCCGGCGTTGCTTGGACCAAATCCACCTCCGCGAAGCGAGAAAATGTTCGAAAGTTCGCGCTTCTGCGTTGATACAAACTCGGCTGACATTGTGTCCGCAACGGGCCTACGTGACGTCACGTTCAGTCTCCTCGCGGGGATTCTCGAGTGGGGATTATTACACCGTCAAGAGGCAGTGGTCACTGTAACCGATGTTCGATTCGAGCGCATTTTAAGACGCGCTGGATGGCCGTTGGAGCGCTTTGCTCCGCCCCTGCAGATTGACGACACAAAGGCGTTGGCCGGTCATCTGCCAATCTCTGAACCGGCGCTGATGAACGTCCGTGAGATGGGACAGATCCGAGGGTCGGTGCTCGCGGCTCGCTTCACCCATCAGGCGGCGGCGTGATCATGGATGCTGCAAGTCGGTAATGGCCATCGAACTGCGCCATCTTCGTTACGCTGTCGCCGCCGAACAATATGGCAGCTTCCGCCGTGCAGCTGAGGCGCTTGGCGTCAAGCAGTCGTCGCTCAGCCGCCGCATTCGCCAGATGGAGGATCGCCTAGGAGTCGCGGTGTTCGAGCGATCCAGCAGCGGCGTGCGGCTCACAATCGCCGGAACCGAAATTCTGCGCACTTCCCGGCACCTGGTCTATGGGTTGGACCACCTAGTGGCGTCCGCCAAGGCCGCAGGCCGGGGAGAAACCGGCCGGCTGGCCATCGGGTTCTATACGTCGTTGTCGGCAGGGAATTTGCGCGCGAGCTTGATGGAACATGCGCGACGGTTTCCCGAAGTGGAAATCCGCACGGTCGAGGGCGAGCGGGCACGTCTTTTCGTAGGTCTTGAGCATGGCACGCTCGACGTTGCCATCGTCACCGGAGAGCCGCCCGTTCGCGAAGGAGGATTAATGGCCTTATGGGGCGAACGCATCATGGTCGCAGTCCCGGAGAGCCATCCCCTGACAGCGAACGAGGTCGTGTATTGGACCGACCTCAGAAGCGAGACCTTGCTGCTGAGCCAGCGCGATCCTGGACCGGAACTCCGAGACATTCTCCTGGCAAAACTCGCCTCACCCGGCGTCCAGCCCAAAATTGTCAGCGAGGACGTCAGCCACGAAGGCATAATGAGTTTGGTGAGCGCGGGCTTCGGCGTCAGCATGTTCTGCGAGTCTGGGATCGGCGCCAATTACGCCGGCGTTCTCTATCGCGATGTGCAGGACGGCAACGGTCCGAGCCGGATCAGCTACACCGCTTATTGGCAGAGGCACAACGACAACCCTGCGCTGGCGAACTTCCTCAAGCTGTTGGAGGAGCGCTATCCTTCGCTGTCGACTAGAACTGCCGAATCCGCCGCGCCTTCGAGAACGCCCGATCAGTCGCCATGAAGCGCTCAATCATCGGCGCGATCAGCCTGACCGGTTCGCCAACAGGCTGGCCAGTCTCTCGACCCAGAGCCTCGGCGTAGGCGATGAGGTCGCGATGCAGAGTGGCCGGCAGTTCGATCGAGATCTTGACCGGCTTGTCGTCGGCGATGGCCCCAAGTTTCAGCTTCGCCATGGATCACTCCCCATAGGGTTCGAGGACGAGATCGCGGGTGACGATCACACGGACGGGGAATCCCGGTCGGATGGTGAGCGTCGGCACTATGTTCAGCTGCCGCTGGACGATCTGCTGGCCTGTCTGGCTGATGCTGTCCGAGGCACCCTGGCGAAGAGCGCGCATGATGTCGCTCTCCTGGCCCGATGAGCCTGCTTGCGCCCCGATGCTCAGAACCGTGGAAAGTGCTGCAGCCTTGAACAACTCGCCCCAGTGATAGTCGACGCCGTCCTCGAGGCCAGCGTAGCCCTCGGCGTCCGCGCCAGGCTCTCGTTCCAGAACGATGGAGCGGCCGTCTGGAAAAATCAGTCTGGTCCATACCAGCAATACGCGACGCTGGCCAAAGCCGACACCATTGTCATACTGGCCGACGAGGCGCGTCCCCTGAGGAATGAGACGGATTTGTCCGGTGGGGCTGTCATAGACATTCTCCGTCACCTGCGCGGTGATCTGACCCGGCAGGTCGGAACGAATGCCGGTGATGAGGGCGGCTGCGATGACGGCGCCCGCCTGCAGAACGTTCTTCGACGCCGGCGCCGCAACACGATCCGACGAGACGGTGCGCTTGTCAGGCGGCTGATCGAGGAACGCGAGTTGGCGGTCCTGCGCCGAGGGCGTCGCTGGCTGCGGCGCAAGGCCGAGGCTGGCGAGATCGGTCCTTGGCATAGTCTCTGTCGTGGCTTGAGCGACCGTCGCGTCACTTGCGGGCCGCGTTTGCGTGGACGCGAACAGGCGCGCGGTTCTCGCCGCTTCCAGTTCCTGCTCCCGGCGCTGCACCTCCGGGTCCGGTCCAATGGGCCCTGTAGAGAGCGGGGGGCCGCCATTCTGTGCGGCGAGGATCGGGCGGCCGAGATCGCCGGGAAGCGGTGGGCCAAGCTTTGGAACGCCCGCATAGTCCCTTGGCAGGCCGGCAAGCCCATCGGGGGTCGAACGATTGTCGGTTGAATACAGCTCCTGACCCTGGCCTTGTTGACGGTTCTGAAGCGCGTAGATCAACGCACCGCCGACAGTCAGGCTTGCGGCGAGCCCCAATCCGGCCAGCGCCTTGCGGGACAGACGCGTCACGCGCGGCGGCTCGGCGCGCAGCCGCATGGCCGCGGCCGGCTCCCCTGTCAACGGCCGGGCCTCATCCGCAGCGGATGCCTCCGGCCCGGCGTCATTCACCGGCCCCCGGCCTTCTTCCTTCCCCGGATCGAATGTGTTGCTCACGATGCCGGCCCTCCGCTGTCTCTTCGGACGCTCGTTGCTTGCGAAGGCTCACCAGGGCCTCGCATCCATGAAAATCGACTGCTCTTCACCCCATCGGTGCGGGAGACGCGGACGCGCTTCTGGTTCTTGCCGGCGCCGAAGCGCAACTCGGCGGCGGCAAACAGCCGGTCGACGATGATGTAGTTGCCGCGCACGCGATAGTTCACCAGCTCGGACGTGTCGCCTTCCGGCCCGACCACGAAGAGTGGCGGCATCTCGCCCTGGCCGATGCCTCGCGGGAACTCGATGAAGACCTGCTTGCCATCGTCGAAGGCGCGCAATGGCCGCCACGGTGCGCGATCGCCCGTCACGTCGTAGCGGAAATTCACACGAGAGACATCGATGCCGGTCGAGACCGGCTGTGCAGCTTCGGCCTCTTGGTTCTGACGGCGCAAGGCAACGAGTTGGTCCTGCGGGTACTGCCAGGAAACCGATGCCATATAGGTCGACGGCGTCGAGCGCAGTTCCATGTGATAGGTACGCCGATCGGTATTGATGACGAGATTGGTTATGAGTTCGGCGCGCGTGGGCTTGACGAGGATGTGGACTTGCTTGGCCCCGCCCGTACCGCTCTCGGTATCGCCGATGATCCAGCGCACCGTGTCGCCAGCGGCGACGGGACCGGAGCCGACGAGCTGCTCGCCGGGCTGGAGCGCGATGTCGGTGATCTGCCCCGGCGATGCATAGACCTGATAGAGCGCGCCATCGACGAACGGATAGACCTGCATCGAGTTGATGAAGCCGTTGCGAACAGGCTGGACGCGCGCTGCGGCGTTGGCCAGGTTCACGCGCGCGGTCGGATCGGTCGGTTCCGGCTCGGGCTTTGCGTCCTTGCCGATCGGCTTCAACTGACCGGGAAGCGGCAGTGGCTTTGAAAGCTCGACCACCTTGACGGGCGGGGGCGGATCGACGGCCTGCACGGCCGGGACAGGATCGTCATAGGAAATCTCCGGCGGCTTCTGCGTGGTGGCACAGCCTGCAAGCGCCGAAGTGCAAAGCAGAAGTGCTGGAAAGGCAACCTTGCGGAAAGCCGGCACTGCGTGGATGAGGAAAGTTGGACACCCCCAGTGGGCGGCCTTGAAGAGTGCGGGCGTCATTGTCCAAGCTCCTTCGACCAGTTGATAGCGTTGATGTAGATGCCAAGCGGATTCCTCCTCAGCGCGTCGGCGTCGCGCGGGGGCTGGACGACAATTGTGAGGATCGCGGACCAGCGCTCCGTGGAAGCGAGGGAACCGTCCTGATAGCGGCGTTCGACCCAGGCGATGCGGAAGCTCACCGGCGATGCGCGGATGACCGACGACACGTCGACGGCGACCTGTTGTTTGCCGACCTTGGTGAACGGGTCATTGGCGCGCGCATAGTCGTTGAGAGCCAGCGCCCCGCCCTGCGTCGCGAAGTCATAGGCGCGCAGCCAGTTCTGCCGCACGATGACCGGATCGGCGGGGATCGACCTCACCTGTTCGATGAAGTGCGCCAGGTAGAAGGCGATCTGCGGATCGTTCGGCTGATAGTCGCCGACCGCGGGGGCGACAGCCTGCGCCTGGCCGAGACGATCGACCTGCACCACCCAGGGCACGATCGAGCCGTTGGCGGATTGCCAGACGAGCGCGGCGGAGAACCCGGCGGCGAGCGCCAGGGAACCGAAGGCCATGTAACGCCAATTGCGCGCCTGCACGCGAGCAGAACCGATGCGCTCGTCCCAGACCTGGGCAGCGCGCTGGTAGGGCGTTTCAGGTTGTGGGGATTTGCCGTAGTGCGTGGACGGTCGTTTGAACATGCTTAGTCTCTTTCAGAGAGGTTGATCGAGGAGCCGCCGCCATGGCTGTCACCACTGCGAACGGCGTGGGCGGCGGCCTGGACGCCGTGGGTCATCTGTTGCGAGCGCTTCATGCGCTTCGCCCAGGCGGGCTGACTCTGGGTGGCGGAGGACGCGGCGGGATCGGAGCCGGCTTCGGCGGCGTTCGCGCCGACTGTGCCGGCGGTGGATGATCCGCCCGTCGTCTCGAAGGCAGCGCGAGCGCCGGACTGGTAGCTGTGCTTCATGCTGCCTGCCGCATTCTTGGCCGCGCGCTTCAGCGGTGAGATGGCGCCCTGGGCGCCAGCGCCGATGACACCGCCGAGCCCGGATGCAACCCCGGAAAAACCAGACTGTCCGGCCGCGCCGAGGCCGTAGGCTCTGGATGCCCTGCCCGCGGTCGCGGCCCCGCCACGGGCCGCCGCTGCAGCACCGCCGCTGGCAGCCACACCCCCGGACACGACGGCACCGCCGGCCGCGGCGCCCACTGCTCCCATGCCGCCGGCGGCGAGCCCGGTGCCGACGGCCGCGCCCGCGCCGAGCTGCGGGCCGCCGGAGACGAGACCGTTGGCAATGCCCGGTCCAAAGATGCCAAGGCCGAGCAGCGACAGCGCGGCCAGCACGATCGCCATGGCGTCGTCGATCGACGGCGTGTTGCCGCTGAAGCCCGAGGTGAACTCGGAAAAGAGGGTCGAGCCGATGCCGATGATGACGGCGAGCACCAGCACCTTGATGCCGGATGAGATGACGTTGCCAAGCACGCGCTCGGCCATGAAGGCGGATTTGCCGAACAGACCGAAGGGGATCAGCACGAAACCGGCAAGCGTCGTCAGCTTGAACTCGATCAGCGTGACGAAGAGCTGGATCGCGAGGATGAAGAAGGCCAGCAGCACCAGCGCCCAGGCGAAGAACATGCAGGCGATCTGGATGAAGTTCTCGAAGAAGGACCAATAGCCCATCAAGTTCGAGATCGAGTCCAGCAACGGCCGGCCGGCGTCGAGCCCGGTCTGCGCCACCTTGCCCGGGCGCATGAGATCGTTGACGGTAAAACCCGTACCCGAGGCCTTCAGGCCAAGCCCAGCGAAGCTTTTGAAGACGATGCGGGCGAGATTGTTCCAGTTGGAGATGAGATAGGCAAAAACGCCGACGAACAGGGTCTTCTTGACGAGGCGCGCCATGATGTCGTCGTCCGCCCCCCAGGACCAGAAGAGCGCAGCCAACGTCACGTCAATAACGATCAGGGTTGTGGCGATGAAGCCGACCTCGCCGCCGAGCAGGCCGAAGCCGCTGTCGATGTAGCGCGTGAAGACTTCGAGGAAATGGTCGATGACGCCCATGCCGCCCATGTCAACGAATCTCCGGCCGAGGCGGCTCGACCTGCATCGCAGGAGCGGTAACATCCGGCCGCTCTCCTTCTTTCCGGTCGGCTGACGCCGCTACGTTCGGAAACAGCGTTGTCGGCGCTACCGGAGCAGGCGCGGTTGCCGAGTCACGTTCACCGAGAAACCGGCGCCGGCTTTCTGCCCACGCTTTCAGGCAGCCGGGATCGCGAGGGCCGGCCTCACCGATCCCGGAACAGCGGCGCAATTCGGACGCGAGCGGGTCTTGTGACGCGACGGAACGGTCCCGTGTCGCAAGGGCGTCAGGCTCATCGTCCTTGCTACTCATCTCGATCGCGGTCACTGTCAAAGCGATCGCGATGAAGACGACTGCGCCGATGCGAGCGAGGATCTTCCCGTCCATCGCGCCGACCTCAGTTCTTGCCATGGAACATCTGCGCACTGCCGGGCTGGTAGCCTGAGCCCTGCGTCAGGAAGCGGCGGCGCTGCTCCCTGCCCTGCTCGGCGGCGGTGGCCTGTTCGGCCGATTGCAACGCCTGCGCCCGACCATTGGCGGCAACGACAGCGGTGAGATCGGCGAGCTGCTGCGCCTGAAGCGCGAGGAGCTGGTTGCCGGCCTGTGTTGCCTGAAGCGCTCCGGTCGCACCCTGGCTCTGGCCGACCAGCGCCGACATCTCAGTGCGATTGGTATCGATGTTGCCGACGACGCCCGCCTGCACACGCATGGCATCCTGAAGGCCACCAACCGTGTTGCCCCAGCGCGAGCGCGCCTCAGTGACGAGTTGCTGATCTGAAGCCGACAGCGAGACGTTGCCGTATTTCTGCTGGAAGGCCTGATCGATCTGCTGGACGTCATAGGCAACGTTCTGCGCTTGACCGAGCAATTGCTGCGTGCGCTGCACGGACTGCTGGAGCTGTTGCAGCGAGGAGAACGGCAGGCTTGCGAGATTGCGCGCCTGGTTGATGAGCATCTGCGCTTGGTTCTGAAGCGAGGTGATCTGGTTGGTGATCTGCTCGAGCGAGCGCGCCGCCGTCAGGACGTTTTGCGAATAGTTCGACGGATCGAAAACGATGAAGGCGTTTGCCGGCGTCGGCAGCATGGGCGCGAAGGTGACGGGAGCGACGAGCAGAGCGGCAGCGAGCCGCATGGCAAGGGAACGGCGCAGATTCATGGGGACTTCTCCTTGTTGGTCAGGGCGGGAACGAGTTCGGCGGCCCAGCCGACGCCTCGGTGGGTCAGCCAGGCTGCGAGGAAACCGTCGCGGCCATGCTCGGCGACGATGTGGGCGATCGCGGTCTGGTCGGTCTTCGCGGATACAGCGCAAAGCGCGAGGGCCACATCCGACAAGCCGAGCTCGAACAGCCGGTTGCCGCGACGGGACTGGCAGTAGTAATCGCGCTTCGGCATTGCCCGCGCGATGATCTCGATCTGCCGATCATTGAGGCCGAAGCGGCGATAGATCGCCGTGATCTGCGGCTCGATGGCGCGCTCGTTCGGCAGGAGAAGCCGGGTCTGGCAGCTCTCGATAATCGCGGGCGCGATTGTCGAACCATCGATGTCGCTGAGCGACTGCGTGGCGAAGATGACGCTGGCGTTCTTCTTGCGCAGCGTCTTCAGCCATTCGCGGAGCTGGCCGGCAAAACCGTCATCGTCCAACGCAAGCCAGCCTTCGTCGATGATGAGTAGGGTTGGCGAGCCATCGAGCCGGTCTTCGATGCGATGGAAGAGATAGGACAGGACCGCGGGCGCAGCACCCGTTCCGATCAGACCTTCGGTTTCGAACGCCTGGACCGACGCCGATCCGAGATGTTCGCGCTCGGCATCGAGCAACCGCCCGTAGGGACCACCGACGCAATAGGGACGCAGTGCCTGCTTGAGATCGTTTGATTGCAGCAGCACGACAAGACCGGTGATGGTGCGTTCCTCGGCAGGCGCGGACGCCAGCGAGCTCAACGCCGTCCAGATATGCTCCTTGACCTCAGGCGTGATCGTCACATTCTCGCGCGTCAGGATCGCCACGATCCAGTCGGCGGCCCAGGCGCGCTCGGGGACATCAGGAATGCGGGCGAACGGCTGAAGGCTGACGCTGTCGATCGCCCCATCACTGAGATCGCCGCCGAGATCGTGCCAGTCGCCGCCCATGGCGAGTGCCGCCGCGCGGATCGAGCCACCGAAATCGAAGGCGAAGACCTGTGACCCCGCATAGCGGCGGAACTGCAGCGCCATCAGCGCCAGCAGCACGGACTTGCCCGCGCCGGTCGGGCCGACGATCAGCGTATGGCCGACGTCGCCGACGTGAAGCGAAAGCCGGAACGGGGTCGAGCCTTCGGTCTTGCCGAAGAGCAGAGGGGGCGCTGCAAAATGCTCGTCCCGCACCTCGCCCGCCCACACCGCGGAAAGCGGAATGATGTGGGCGAGATTGAGCGTGGAGACGGGAGGCTGACGGACGTTGGCGTAAACATGACCCGGCAGGCTGCCGAGCCAGGCGTCGACGGCGTTGATGGTTTCGATGATCGCCGTGAAATCGCGGCCCTGGATGACCTTTTCGATCCGGCGCAGTTTTTCGTCGGCGATGCCGGGATCATCGTCCCAAACCGTTACCGTCGCGGTGACATAGGCCATGCCCGCATAGTCGGCGCCGAGTTCCTGCAGCGCCATGTCGGCGTCGGCCGCCTTGTTTGCGGCGTCGGTGTCCACGAGGACGGACGCCTCGTTGGTCATCACCTCCTTGAGGATGGCGGCGACCGATTTGCGCTTGGCGAACCATTGACGCCGGATCTTTGTCAGCAGCCTGGTCGCATCGGCCTTGTCGAGCAGGATCGCGCGTGTCGACCAGCGATACGGAAACGCCAGCCGGTTCAGTTCGTCGAGCAGACCCGGCGTGGTCGCGGTCGGGAAACCCGTGACCGTGAGAATGCGCAGGTGCGACGCGCCAAGCCGCGGCTCGAGCCCGCCGGTCAGCGGCTGGTCGGCCAGCATGGCGTCGAGATACATCGGCGTTTCGGGAACGCGGACACGGTGACGATTGGTCGAGACGCAGCCATGCAAGTAAGTCAGTGTCTCGGCGTCATCGAGCCAGCGGCACTCCGGCATAAAGGCTTCGACAAGGCGCAGGACGCGGTCGCTGCGATCGGCGAACCCGGTCAGCACCGCGTTGGGGTCGAGGCCCTTCTTGTCGCGGCCTTCGTAGAGCCAGCTTTCCGCTCGCGCGGTGTCTTCGGCGGGCGCAAGATAGGTGAGCGTCAGGAAGCAGCTGGACTCGAAATGCGCGCCGGCCTCCTCGAAGCCCGCCTTTCGCTCCGCATCGACCAGCGTGGAGGCCGCATCCGGAAAGTGGCTGTCGGGATAACGGGTCGAGGCATGGCGCTGCGCCTCGACGAAGATCGCCCAGCCGGAGCCGAGACGGCGGAAGGCATTGTTGAGCCGGCCGGCGACGGCAACAAGTTCGGCCGGAACGGCGCTGTCGAGATCGGGGCCGCGGAAACGCGCGGTGCGCTGGAAGCTGCCGTCTTTGTTGAGGACGATGCCGGCGCCGACCAATGCCACCCATGGCAGGAAGTCGGCGAGCCGGCTGCTACGATTGCGATATTCGGCAAGATTCATCATCCGATGGCCCCCTCAGACCGTGAGATGCGCCGGGATGCGCAGATGCCGGCGAACGACGTCGGCGAAAAGCGGATCGCGCTTGGCGGCCCAGACGGCGGCAACGTGGCCGATCGCCCAGATTGCGAGGCCGACGAGCCACAGACGCAGCCCCAGCCCGACGGCGCCGGCGAGCGTCCCGTTCATGATCGCAATGGCGCGCGGGGCGCCGCCGAGCAGGATCGGCTCGGTCAGCGCCCGGTGCACGAGGACCGAATAACCCGGCACCGCGTAGTCCGGCATTGACCCGCTCTGTTCGACCAAACCCGCCATCAGATCAGCGCTCCGCCGCCGAACGAGAAGAACGACAGGAAGAAGCTCGACGCCGCGAAAGCGATCGACAGGCCGAACACGATCTGGATGAGCCGGCGGAAGCCGCCCGACGTGTCGCCGAAGGCGAGCGTCAGGCCGGTGACGATGATGATGATCACCGCCATGATCTTGGCGACCGGGCCTTCGATCGACTGGAGGATCTGTTGCAGCGGCTGTTCCCACGGCATCGACGAGCCGGAGGCAAAAGCAGGCGCGGCCATCACCAGGATGAGCGTGGGAACGGAAACGGTCATGGCGAGACGATGGCGCGCGAGGCGCAGGCGTTGGATCACGGATTTTCTCCTTCAGGGCTTTGGATGAGCAGGGGCGAACTTTCGTCGCCCTCGATGACGGCTGGCGCGACGCGGTAATCACCGTCCGGGCGAAGGCCATCGACACGGGCAAGTTCGGACAGCCGGCGCGCGGAGCCGCGGCCGGAAAGGACGGCAACCAGGTCGATCGTTTCGGCGATCAGCGCGCGTGGAACCGTGACGACGGCTTCCTGGATGAGCTGTTCCATCCGTCGCAGCGCGCCAATGGCGCTGCCGGCGTGGATCGTGCCGAGGCCGCCGGGGTGGCCGGTGCCCCAGGCCTTGAGCAGTTCGAGCGCCTCGGCTCCGCGCACTTCGCCGACCGGAATGCGGTCGGGGCGCAGGCGCAGCGATGAACGAACGAGATCGGAGAGCGACGCGACGCCGTCTTTCGTTCGCATCGCAACGAGATTGCGCGCGGCGCATTGCAGCTCGCGCGTATCCTCGATGATGACGACGCGATCGGCGGTTTTGGCCACTTCGGCCAACAGCGCGTTGATCAGCGTGGTCTTGCCCGTGGATGTGCCGCCAGCGACCAGAATATTGGCGCGGGTGATAACGCCCTGGCGCAGCGTCTCCGCCTGGCGCGCCGACATGATCCCGGTCGCGACATAATCTTCGAGGGTGAAGATGGCGACGGCAGGCTTGCGGATCGCGAAGGCGGGTGCTGCGACGACGGGAGGAAGAAGCCCCTCAAACCGCTCCCCCGTCTCGGGCAGTTCGGCCGAGACGCGTGGGGCGCCGGCATGGACTTCGGCACCGACATGATGAGCGACGAGGCGAACGATGCGTTCGCCGTCCGCAGCCGACAGACGCTCTCCTGTGTCGGACAACCCCTCGGACAACCGGTCAATCCACAAACGGCCATCGGGATTGAGCATCACCTCGACGATGCTCGCATCGTCGAGATAGCTCGCGATCGCGGGTCCGAGCGCTGTGCGCAACATACGTGCGCCGCGCGCCAGACCTTCTGAACTGTGATGCGAAGCTGCCATCCTGTCCCCGTTTCGATCCGGGGGGAACATGGGCGGCCCCTGGACGGGGATGATTAAGAGAACCGCATCTCGAGTGGTTTCAACACCTATATCGAGGCGTAGTGGCGTAGCGTGCAAATACAGGAGATTGGCGGTGCGGACCTGTAATCAAGGCCGGCGATCTTCAGGCAAGGGCGGCGCTCGCCGTCAATTGTGCGCTCGTGGGCAAAGCCGTCTGATCAAGCGGCTTCAGCACGAGTCGACCGTCGAGGCTTGTGGCGAACCACCACGTCAACCTTGTAGTCGAGCCGGTCCAGACAGCGAACCAGCCTGTCTATTGAAAACTTACCCGTGCGCCCGGTGGCGATCGCGGAGACGTCGGGCTGTTTCATTCCGAGCAGTTCAGCCGACTTCGCCTGGGTCAGGCGCCGGCGCTTGATAATGGCGCGGATCTCGCGGGCCAGCTTGGCCTTGAGCAATTCCTCTTCGGGATTGTCAAAGCCGAGGTCCGCAAACACGTTGCCGCTGCTCACTTCGGCGGTGATGTCTTCTGTCATGACTTTGTTCCTTTCCCATAGTTTTCGCGGTAGTGCGCCTCGGCTGCCTTCAATCGCACTGTCACGACATCGATTTCGTGCTTGGGTGTCTCCCTGCCCTTCTTCGACTTCTTCTGGAAGCAATGAAGCACGTAGATCACCCCGGCAAAGCGCACCGCATAGACGGCCCGGTAGGTATCTCCGTCGAAGTCGTCGACCACCTCGAGGATGCTGCGGCCCCCAAAGCCTTTCAGGGCTTTGACAGCCGGGTGCTCCTCACCATTCTGGGCGTCGTTGATTGCGACACCCATCAATCGGCGAACATCGACCGGAAACTCGCGCAGGTCGCCCTTCGACGATCCCATCCATACTGCGGGCTTTTGGTTTTTCATTCTCACTTGCCTTATAGCATACAGACTATAATTTTCAACGAAAAATCCTGACACCGCTTAAGGCCATTTAGCCCACGGGCCTGCTGGGCTGCACTGTGTCCAGGCCGCCATCGATGTCCTCGGAGATTTCCTGCCGAAGCTTTGGACCTTTCGCCAGGCGCCGACCGAGCGCGGTGACGAAGCCATCATAGCGCTCGCCCGCCTTGGCATGGGCAGCCTGCGCCGCGGGCTCGGGCAACGCTGGTGTTGTCGCCAGCCAGAAGCGTACGAAAACGGCGAGCGTCTCCACCGCAATTCCTACATCGCGCTCCTGGCGTGCCATGCGCCGATCGATCTGGTCGAGCCGCTTGGTGATCGCCGCCTCCTGTCGCTCGGCGGCATCGGGTGAGAGGAACGACTCGATGGCCGCCTCGGCGACGAGCGACCGTGAAAGATCTCGTCGCGCCGCATGTTCGGCAAGCCTGCTCATCACCCTCGGATCGAGATAGACGGACAGGCGTTTTTTGCGCGGTGCCTTTGCCATCGGAGCCTCACATATCCACACCGTCGCCGGGGTCGAGCGACGCCTGCCGCGCAATGCCTTGCATGAGGCGCGTCAGTCGACGGTTGCGGGCAACACTGTCTTCCACGTCGTCCTGGTGATCGATCTCGAATTCGTTCTCGGTCGGCGGCTTCACGGCCAACTCGACGCGACTGAGCTCAGGTTGCCTACGACGTTCGGAATCAGTTTGGTCCTCATCCGCGGCCGCAGGCGACGACGTGGCTTCGGCAATCCGGGGACGGGAAGGCAGAGGCAGGCTGGTCCAGTCGTCATGTCTCCCCTCCACTGCCGCCACCAACGCCGGAGGCGGCAGGATACGTTCCCGGAAGCGAGCATCCTCATGATAGCGCGCCTTTTTGGCGCGGATCGGCGGCGCACCCGAGACCATGACAATCTCGTCGGTGGCCGGCAGTTGCATCACTTCACCAGGCGTGAGCAGCGGGCGAGCCGTCTCGGAGCGGGAGACCATGAGATGACCGAGCCACGGCGACAGCCGGTGGCCGGCATAGTTCCTCATGGCCCTCATCTCAGTCGCTGTTCCCAGCGCGTCGGACACGCGCTTGGCGGTGCGCTCATCATTGGTGGCAAAGCTTACCCGGACGTGGCAGTTGTCGAGGATTGAGTTGTTTGCGCCGTACGCCCTCTCGATCTGATTGAGGGATTGAGCGATCAGGAAGCTTTTCAGCCCGTATCCGGCCATGAAGGCGAGCGCCGACTCGAAGAAGTCGAGGCGGCCAAGCGCCGGGAACTCGTCAAGCATCAGAAGCAGCCGGTGCCCTTTCGCCCTCACCTGGAGATCTTCGGTCAGGCGGCGACCGATCTGATTAAGGATCAGGCGAATGAGCGGCTTGGTCCGGTTGATGTCGGACGGCGGCACGACGAGGTAGAGTGTCGTCGGATGCTTGTCGTCGACAAGATCGGTGATGCGCCAGTCGCAGCGGCGCGTGACCTCGGCCACGACAGGATCGCGATAGAGGCCAAGGAACGACATGGCGGTGGAGAGCACGCCAGAGCGCTCGTTGTCGGATTTGTTCAAGAGCTCCCGCGCGGCGCTGGCGATGACCGGGTGCGGACCGCCCTCACCCAGATGCGCTGTTTTCATCATCGCGGACAGCGTCGATTCGATCGGACGCTTTGGATCGGAGAGGAAACCGGCGACGCCGGCAAGCGTCTTGTCCTGCTCGGCGTAGAGGACATGCAAGATCGCGCCGACCAGAAGGGCATGGCTGGTTTTCTCCCAATGGTTTCGCCGCTCGAGCGAGCCTTCGGGATCGACCAGGATGTCAGCGATGTTTTGCACGTCGCGGACTTCCCATTCGCCGCGGCGCACCTCGAGCAGTGGATTGTAGGATGAGGATTTCGGATTGGTGGGATCGAAGAGCAGGACCCGGCCATGCCTGGCGCGGAAGCCTGCGGTGAGCTGCCAGTTTTCGCCCTTAATGTCATGGACGACGGCTGAACTCGGCCAGGTGAGCAGCGACGGGACGACAAGGCCGACGCCCTTGCCCGAACGCGTGGGCGCAAAGCACAGCACATGCTCCGGCCCGTCGTGGCGCAGATAGGCGCTGTCATATCGCCCAAGCACCACACCATCGGGGTCGAGAAGGCCAGTTGCCTTGACCTCCTGCTTGTCGGCCCAGCGGGCGGAGCCGTAGGTCTCGACCTTCTTGGCCTCGCGAGCCCGCCAGACCGACATGCCGATGGCGACGGCGACGCAGGCGAAACCGCCGGAAGCCGCGATAAAGGCTCCCTCCACGAAGATCGACGGCGCGTAGGCATCGAAGCCATACCACCACCAGAAGAAGGACGGCGGAAGGTAAAATGGAAAGCCCAGGATACGGAACCACGGCCTGCCGAGCTCGGGCTGGAACGCCAGGCGCCAGGCCACCCACTCCGTCGCGCCCCAGGTCGTGAACAGTACGATCGCGACGACCGCGAGGATCTGGCCCCAGAGTATCTTGGTGGCGGACATAGAAGCGGTCCTTTCTTCAACATGAGATTAGAGGCCGAGGCCTCGCTTGCGGCCAAAACTCCAGTCGATGCCGTCGTCATTGCGAGCGACGCCAGAGACGTGGCGACCAAGATGTTTTTCCAGGGACGGCGTCCAAGGCACCAGTTGGAAACCGAGGCCGTCATCGATCATGGCGAAGCGGCCGGAGGCAAGCAGGAAACGTTGCCGGTAAGAACCGGCGACGAACTCGCCGCTGCGGGCGCGGTTGAAGGGCTGGCCGGTTTCGGCCGAGAGCTTTTCGCCGAGCGCCTCCAACTCGCGGCGACGCAGCGTGTCGATCAGGTTGCGGGTGAAGGTTGTGCGTTGGCCATGCCGCTCGCCGAGGCCCTGTTCGACGAGATGGTCGGCGCGGTGCTGCATCGCTTGCCGTACCTCGGCGCCAAAGCCGCCTTGCGACAACGCAAACGGTTCGCGGGCGATGTTTTGACGGTCAAGCCAGGTCGCGCCGGCGGCGGTAACCTGCTGCTCAATATCGAGATCGGAACGGACAGCGAGCGCCACGCGCCCATGTCCCAGCGCGTCATGGAACTTGCGCAGTTCGACGATCGAACCCGGAGCGCTGTCGCCTGCGGCGTCGAGGTCGGACAGCTTGATGTGATGTGTGCGGCCGTCGATGCCATCGACCAAGGCGTAGGCGGTGCCCTTCAGCTCATCATCGAGACCGCGGTCGACCAGCCGACCGACGATCGGCGTGTCGAGGCGCTCCGCCGCCAGCACATAATTCGCCGAGCCGCGCTCGATGCCCTGTTCTGTCAGGGCGCGGTGCATCCGCTTGATGATGTCACCGCGTTCGCCAAGCTCGCGCAGCGTCGCCTCGGCCTTGTCGTCGATCATCCATTGGCCCGGGCCGACCTGTTCGGCAAGGCCAAGTGTTTCGAGCTTGCGCACCCGCCCGACCTTCAGCGCGTGATACTCGTCAGGCTGGGCGTTCGGGGCGGAGGCAAGGTCAATGACGCCTCGGTCGCGGCCATCGCGAACAAGCTGCCGGTCAAGCTGGGTCCAGCGCTCGGCTTCGACCTGGCGCTGCAGATTGCGGCGGATGTCGAGATCGGTGCGCGGGCCGAGCTCCTGGGTAACAAGATCGGCGGCGCGGGCGCGCATCCCCTCCTTGATGTAATCGCGGGAGATCACAAGATCCTGCCCGTCATCAGTGTGGCCGCGCAGGATGATATGAAGGTGCGGATTGTCGGTGTTCCAGTGATCGACGCCCGCCCAATCGAGCTTCGTCCCGAGATCCTTTTCCATCTGGCGCATCAGATCGCGGGCGAAGGATTTGAGGTCCGCCATATCGACGGCATCTTCAGGCGAGACGATGAAGCGGAAGTGGTGCCGATCACCGCCGCACCGCTCGGCGAAAGCACCGCCATCCAGCTCACCGGTCTCCGGCCCGAACAGCCTTGCCTTCTCCCCGTCACGGGTGACGCCCTCGCGGCGCAGATAGGTGAGATGGGCGGCAAGCGGCGCGGCGCGCACGTGATGGCGCACCAGCCTTGTATTGATGATCACGGTGCGCGAGCGGCCGGCGAGGAGACGATTGGCGCGCACGCTCGCCGAGCGGCCACGCCCGAACGTGGAGCGATTGCCCTGACTGATCCGGCCGGAGCTAGAGATGCAGGCGCCGGCCTTCTGGGCGGCGGCAAGCGCCTGCGCGATGAAGGGCCTGACGCGCTGGGCGCCGGACGATCGGATACGGCCAAGCCGGATGCGGAAACCATCCTCGCTGGTCATCGCGAAGGCCCCGCACATCGTACCAAGGCACGGAAATCACAGGTAAATCGGAGTTCTGGCGCGGTGCACCGCCTGTTAGCACCTCGCGGAAATGCCACATAACCTCTTGAAACAACACAACCGATCGACGCCGCACCTCGCGGCCTTTTATCTTGCCGTCCTAAGGTCGTGTTTCCCTGCCACTCCCGCAATGCCGTCCTTCCTTCGCCTCTCCACGCCGGGCAGCGCGATCCCGCGAAACTCGTCATCGTGGGCCGCCAGAGCCGGGACGGGCGATGAACAGGCCATCGGAAACGGGCGAGATGGCGGAGAGATCGTGAACGGGAGTTGCCGCCGGGGCGTCACCGGGCTGGCCATCGCGCGGTGCAGGATCGACTGCCGGCGTGTGCTCGGACTGGGCGGCGAACAGCGGTGCGCGCGTCCAGTTATTGCGCTCGACGGCCCCGGCTACGACGAAAGGGCGATCGATCTTTCCGCCTCCGACAATTGGAGCGAGGGCGGCGACGTAGGCGCGCGTTTCGGCTGGCAGTGCCCGACGGCCCGCGAGGTATTCCTCGTAGCGGCCGGGCCCAGCGTTGTAGGCGGCCAGGAAGCCCGGAGAGCCATAGCGGTCATGCATCTCGCGCAAATAGGCAGCGCCCGCCAAAATGTTGTCGCGTGGGCTGAAGGGATCGCTACCGAGCCGGTGGCGAAGGCGAAGATCAGCCCATGTGCCGGGCATGATCTGCATCAGCCCGATGGCGCCCACAGGGGAGATCGCTCGAGCGTCACCTGTGCTTTCGGCGCGCATGACGGCGCGGATCCAGCTCTTCGGAATGCCGAAGCGCTGCGAGGCCTCGGCAACAATCGCGGCGTATGGGTCGCCGGCAGACCTTCGATCGATCGCTGTATCCTGGGCGACTGTGGCCGGCGACAAAGCGACGATCGAGATAAGGCCGGAAAGGACAATGAATGCGCTGCGGCTGAGAATGTCTAGACGTCCATTGGCAAAGCGATGGCGGGAGATCGGCATGGCCTCACACCCGTTCGCTGCGTTTGGGCGGGCGATTCCAGTGCAGCGACCATGACGCATTGTCGGCATCGGACCGGAAGAGGTTTGCCCGAATCGGCTGCGCGAAGACGGGATCGTCGATCAGCAGCGAGACGTATTCGCCGGCCTTGTCTCCGGTTCGCTTCCAGCCTGCACCGACCTCTGGTCCGTCACCATCCTCACCCATATGGATTCGATAATCCGGCGCCTTTTCGGCGTCCGAGGGCTCGGCTGGAACGAGGGCGAGTTGCACGTCGAGGGTGAGCGTGCGGGCGCGGCCGGAATATCCTGACTTCGTGCGAATGAACTCTCCGATCTGTGACATTTCTTTGTTCCTTTCTGCGATGGGAGTTTGAAGGTTCGGGCGCGATCAGTGGCTTGGAGCGCGCCATTCGTAGCCGCCAGTCCTGCCCTGCTGGGTCCACAGCGGGGTGGCGCGGCCGATGATCAAGCTGGTTGCAATCGGCCCGAAGTAGCGACCATCGAGACTGTCGCGGACTTGCGCATTCATGAGGAAGACTTCGCCGCTGACAATGCGCCGGCAGCCCTGCCAGGCCGGCAGTGGGCGGCCGAGGCGATCGTGTTCGAGCGCCTTGCCAATCTCGATTCCATCGACGGTGATGGCGAGGCCATTGCGACAGACTTCCTGTCCGGGAAGGCCGGCGACGCGCTTCATCAGCGGCACACCGCGCGGTAGGTAACCGTTGTCGGCAAGGAAGCTCGTCAGCGACTTCGGCGGATCGACGGCGACCAGATCGTTGACTTCGAGCCGCTCTGCAGGGTGGATGCGGTAGAGACCGATCGGCGTGCTGGCTGATGCGTTCCAGATCAGCTTTGGAGTGACATGGAAGAGGGATAGCCCACCGATCGTGAGCACCGCGAAATATGTCGTCATGACGTAGCCAAACCGGGTCATGGCTCGGCCCTGCGACGCTGGAGCCAGGCGTCATGGCGCTCGCGGGTATAGGCGCGTGGCTCTTGGTCGGCCTTCAGACGGTTGTGGACATGGCGCCAATGGTCGGGCGCGACATCGGCGGGGTCGATGCCGAGGGCTTCAATGGCGTCGATGGCCTGCAGCACGCGCTCGACCTTCGGCCAGCGGTCGACTTTCAGCAGGATGTCGCCACCGGGTCTGACGAAGGGCAGCGTCTGGAACGGTTCGCCGTCACGAACCGTGCGAAGGACATCGATGCGCGAGATGATCGTGCCGAAATCGTTTGCCGCCCAGCGGACGAAGGCGAAGGTCGTGTTGGGCGCGAACCCGACGACGCGGTGGCGCTGGTCGAGAACCTGCTCGTGGACCTTGTGGCCGAACCTGATCCAGTGCTCGATCCGCTTCTCGATCCAGGTCAGCTCAACGAGGGTCGTGGATGGTGTGGCGACGTCGGGCCGTTGGCCGCCGCGCATACGAGGCGTCTGGTTTCTGATCATGGAACGTCTCCTTGGCTCTCGGGAAATTCGCGGGCGAGCAGGTCGCGCAGCATGTCGGCGACGGTCTGGCCGCGCTGGAAGGCGACGATCTTGATGCGACCGCGCAGCTCGGGTGTGACGTCGATCGTCAGCCGGGCGGTGAAAGCGGAGCCGTCATTGCTTCGACCCGGCGCTATCCCGGATTCCTTGATCCAGTCCTCGGCGGTGCCGGGACGGGCGATGAAGCCGCGCTTCGGGGATCGCCCATTCATGGCGCGATCCTTCCAACTTCGGCGGCGAAGGCCGCAATCTCGCGTGAAGCCCGGCTAACCTCGTCTGTCTCAAAGACGAGGCGACCCGATTGCGCGGCATCGGCAAAGGCTACGCGCTGGCCGATGGTCGCGGCGAGCACCGGCGGATCGTGATCGGCCAGGGTCTCGGCCGTTTCGCGGGCGATGACGGTACGTGTGGCGCAACGATTGAGTACGAACCGAGCGACAAGTTGGGGGCGGTAGATCCGCGCCTCTCGGATTAGTGCCAGCATCTCGGCCGACGCCCAGCCATCGAAGGGAGACGGCTGAACCGGGACAAGCGCAAGATCGGCCGCGAGCAGCGCCGAGCGCATCAGCGCGGCGACACGGGGCGGCCCATCGATGACGATATGATCGGCACCACGGGCCAGTTCGGGCGCCTCGCGATGCAGTGTATCGCGCGCCAGGCCGACAACCCCGAACAGCCGTGGCAGACGTTCCCGGGCGCGCTGCTGCGACCAATCGAGAGCCGAGCCCTGCGGGTCGGCATCGATCAGCGTGATGCGCTTTCCCGTCCTGGCCCATTGCCCGGCGAGATGCAGCGCCAGCGTCGTCTTGCCGACGCCGCCTTTCTGATTGAGGAGCGCTACGATCATTTTGCCCCTCGCGGCTTCGGTTCGAGGGGAAGTTCAGGTGTCGGAACGCCGGATTTGCTGAAAGACGTATGCGGGGGGATCGGGGGCTGAAGCGTCTGTGTTTCGTCGCGATTGCCGCCGTCTGCAGAGCTTTCGACGAAGCCGCGCGCGCTATAAGAGTTAGATTCTGTGTTAGAGTCTAAGTTAAGGGCGCGATTTTCGCTTGCCGTGCAGTCGGTTAACCCCGGTTTGGGTTCCCGATAGCACGAGCCTCGGGTTCCCGATGGCACGATAGTGCGGGTTCCCGATAGCACGAGGCCGTCCACAGGTCTTCTTTGAGGAGACGGCTCAAAGGAGAGCAGCACCCGACCGCTGATTTCGACCTCGATGAACAGAGTGTACCCGGGCAGCGGCTGGCGTCTGACGATGTCGCGCAGCTCGAAGGCAAACCGCTTGAAGGGTGAGCGGCTACCGGACTTCAGGTAGAGATGGCGGAAGTCGAAGCGCCAGCCGGCGCGCTGTCGGCCGCCATGCTTGCGCACGAGCCGATAGAGCCAGCGGTCAAGCCCGCCCGTCAGCGAAAAGTAGTCGCGGTCGATGGTGAGCACGAGGGCCTCGTCGAGGACCGCCTGATAGAACCAGTCGGGGACGATCAACTCGATGCCGGCGGGACGCCCGCGCTGATCCGTGCGCTCGACCCACTCGTTGATCCAGGAGAAGCGGTGCCGACGACCCTGCGCGGGCTGGCGGATCGTCGTCGCCACCGTTGTCGATTGGAGGCGATCGAGCGCCGCCTTCAGGCGCTGGTAGTCGCGAGCGCCGACGCCGCGTCCGATGAAGGTGAGAATTTCGTAGGGCGTGGCCGCCATGAGGCGCGACGTGCGCAGTCCGGCGTCGCGCGCCTCGACGATCTGGCTTGCGGCCCAGATCAGGATATCCGCGTCCCATATGGTCGCCATACCATGTTCGGGCACGGCTTCGACGCGGATGACAACGTCCCCGGCGGAGAAGTCGATGGGCTGTATCTGATGGGTTTTGGAGAGGCTGAAGAAAGGATAGGCCATGAGATCCTGCGTGTCTCGGGGTGCGAGATCGCTGCCGCGCGCACGGAACAGTTCGAGTTGTCCGCGTTCCGACAGGGGGCGACGGCGCACCGGCATTGAGGAAACCGGCGCGACGGTCAGCGGGCGTGACGGCCGGCAACGACGGGCGTCACGGCCTCATGGCGCTTTGCGGGGAGAACAGTGCCGCTGGGATCGGAGGTCGAAGTAACGGCGCCCCGGTCCGCCCAGGCCTGCAGGTCGTCGATCGCGTAGACCACGCGCCCGCCGAGCTTTCGGTAGGATGGGCCGGTCCCGTAGGTACGGTGTTTCTCCAGGGTGCGGCCGGACAGACCCAGGAATCGAGCGGCTTCGGGAGTACGAAGAAAGCGCGGCGGCAAGCCGGTGAGGTTGGCGGACATGATCGGGCCTCCGTGGGTTCATTGAGGCCGCTGGCGATCAGCGGCGGACGAAGGCCACGGTGGCGGAGAGGCGCCGCGAGGGGGGATGGCGAAGAAGGGTGAGCTAAATTCGCACCCCGTCGGGCGCGAAGCGTGTCAGGACTTGCGGCGATGGCGCAGAAGCTTGCGATAGCCGCCGGCGATCATGGCGCGGCCGTCCTTGACGAGGTCTATGGTGCTGTCTCGAAGCGCCGAGGTCTTCCAGGAATCGGCTGCAACGCGCGGCGCGCCGTAGATGACGTTTGCGATCTCGCGGTAGCTCGCGCCGTTCATGCTGCCGTCGACGGCCTGCAGCATGTGGCGTAGTCTTCGGCGCTGCTGTGCCGTCAGGCGGGTATCGGGGAAAACGCGACGGCTATGCAGCCCGCGCCAGAGCCGCGTGACGGCGTCGATGCGATCGAGGCCGTCGGCGTCAAGCGGAACAAGGGCCGCCAGCGGCTGATCGAGCCGTGCATCGCCAAGCACCAGAAGGCGGATGGCGGCAACACCCTCGCCATACACAATGCTCAACCCCTCAGGGCCGAAGCGCGCGTTGCGCGGATCGAGTTCAGGTGGCGCAAAGCCTTCCAAGCCTGGCAATGGAGATGGCGGGATCGCTGTGAGCATGACTATGCCCGGATCGGCTTCCGGCGCCCAAAACACCGTTGTCTTGATGGCACTGAAAGTCGGGTCGACAGAGAAATCGCAGCCCCCAGCGCATTCGCACCATGTTCGTCAGGCGCTCACGGTCCGCGTCGGGACGTTCAGATTCAGCGTAGTCGCGCTGATAGTCGGCGTTGCGGCGCAACCATTCCCAGGCGAGATCCGCGGCGACGAGGTCGTCGAGATAGTCGTACGTCGACGAGGATCGCCACTGTGATGTGTCCGGCCGCATCAGTGTCCTCCAATCGTGCATGTCTCGTACATGCTGGGAGCGACACGTTTGCCGGATGGAAAGGCCTCGGGAAGTCCTTGCGTGGACAACGCGCGATGCGGGCGCCGCATCGCGGTCGAGTTAGTGACCGCTCTCGCGAACAAGCTTGCGGTAGCCGTGCTCTGTCATCCAGCGGGCACGAGCAAGATGGGTGCCGTAGACATGACGGGCCCGTTCGGGTTCAAGGTCAGCATCTAAACCAAAGAGGATCTTGACCGCCTCGTGCCAGTCGGCACCGTCCGCCGCCGCGTCAAGCAGGCGGATATACAGTTTCATGTGCTCGCGATCGTACCTGGTGAGCTCTTGGCTCTCTGGTGGCTGGTCCAGAAACGCTTTTTGTGTCACGCCGATCTCCCGCAGCCAGTCATCGCAGCGTCTGCATTGTTGTCAGCAATATAGGCTGGCAGGTGAATGCGCGAGTGCACGAAAGCATCGCGTGATGCAGGCGGCGCATCGCCGCGCCGGTCCGTGAGAGACTAGGACGAACTGGGGGAATCGGTCTTCCCACGGACAAGCATCACTCCTTCCCCTTGGTCGGAGGACAGAAAGACGATACCGCTGCCCTCAAGCGTCCGGCGCACCTGATCGCGCGTTGTCTCGTACACCTTGAAGTCGTTCTCGGACTCAAGGCGCTTCAACGCGGTCAGGGATACCAGGGCCTTTTCAGCGAGCGTCTCCTGCGTCCAACCAAGCAACGCGCGCGCGGCCCGCGTCTGTCGGGCGGTGATCATGCATGACCACCTCCTACAGACCCAAATGCGCACGCCAGAACTACGGCTAAAATAGTCGTTCTTTGGTGATATGGCGAGAGAAAAGTGCCGCGCGGAGCTGGCTTTGGGGAATTAAGCCCGAACTGATTCGGTCGCCCGAAAAGGGCTTGGCCCCGCCCGGTGTGTCCGGGCGGGGCGTTTTTCAGGCCTCCTACTCGCCGTTGCGGCGGCTGGGGCGGGACCAGATGAGGCTGAAGCCTTCGCCTTCCTCGTCGTCGAAGAGGTTGGCGTAGATCGGAGCGTTGAAGCTCGGGTCATCGAGCTTGAGGCCGAGATAGTCGCGGCCCTCATTGGAGGTCTTGGACCAGGCGGCGCCGATCTCGGCGCGGCCGACGAAGACGCGGTGGCTCGGGGCGTTCTCGCCGACCTGGCGGCTCTCGGGGACGATGCGGACGTTCTTGGTCTGAAGGCTCAGGGTGACGATTTCGCCGGTGAATTCGTTGCCGGACTTCTTGAAAGTGCCGATGGTCGCCATGGTAGTTCTCCTTGATCTCTGCTTCGAGCCCGCACCATTGCGGCCTCGATGGCGATCGGCAGGCCGGAGGCGATCGACGCGGCATCGCCTGCGACCGCAGCGTCAGCGGAGGATGGCAGCCAGGCGACTTTGTTGTTTCGCGAGGAATGGCGGCGCAGCCGGCAGGGGAAGAAAGTCGATCGGCGCCATTGCCGCATAGGCGATCGAGGCGTAGCCGACCTTCGGTCAGATCAGGCCATTGATGAGGCCGTTTTGGAGCGGTCGACCTGCACGATGACCTCAAGCGAGAACATGGCGACCAACGTTCACTTCGAATAGCCGGCGATGCTCTACGGGGCTCAGCCCGCCTTTCGGGCATATCCGCGATGTCACCGGAATGAGCCTCCCGGGAGAAGACCGCTGTTGCATCTGCGATCGACGGCCGCTCGAGGTCGTCATAGCGGTCAATGCCAGACGGGGTACTGCTCGGATTTGTGCCGTGGGGGTGGGAACCCCTTGGGCTTGAACGCTCTGTCCGTGACCCTGACGCAGCGAGGAGCGGCTTGGTAGTGTGATCCTCGCCGTCCTGGCCCTCAAGCTCCGAATGGCGCCTAGCCGCGAGCGACGCCTCGCATGGCTGGCTCGGGCGGTGCCATCGCCAGCAACCGAACCCAGGCCGTGATGCCGATCGCGACAGCGCCGATGATCGAGAACGCGACCTGCCATCCAACGGACGGCATGGCGAGCTTCGCGAGACCATGAGTCGCGTGATAGCCGGCAACCGCTGCTGGTGCGGCAAAGAGGAGCGCGACCGCAAGACGAGCCCAGACCGGGCGCACAAAGGTGAAGATGAACTGGCCGGCCGCGAGCGTCACACCGGCCGCTGCGATGCCGACCATGAACGCGCCGATCGGACCGGCTCCGGTGCCGTGGGCCCACACGCCCGCAGTCACGCCTACGAAGAGCGGAAGCGCGTAGACAGCGAGCATGAACAGGAGCCAGCAAAGGAATCCGATGCCGGCGATGCAAAGGAGGATGCCGAGGACGATCATGTTGGTGGTCTCCGTGAGAAATGGTCTGACGGTCGCGCCTCCACCACCACCACGGCGCAGTTTGAAGTATAGCCGAAGATGAGCGGCGGCGGGAGCGGAAATCCGGCAGGACTTCCGCTCCCGCGGCGAGGCAGCCCCCTTTCAGGGGGCGAAAGGATCGATCTCGTGGACGATGGCGGCCGTATCGCCGTCGTATTCACTGGCGGGCATGACGCCGAGGCTGCCGTCGCCGGCCTGAAAGATGACGATAATGGCCATGAGGGTTGCGGCGAGGCTGAAGGCGAAGGCGTGAGCGTCGTTGAGTGACATTGTTCCGGCTCCTGTCCTTGGAGGCGGGAGACCATCCCCCGCGCGAGAGGCGCCCGATGTGTCCAGTCCACGGCCGCGATCACCGCAGGGGCGAAGCCTCAAGGCCGCACGCTCGCGTAGCGGACCCTTTATGGGTTGATGGCGTCAGGCCATGGGCGGGACCAAGGATCAGCGCTATTTGGAGCGGGGGTGGTGTTCGCTTGCCCAGGAGCCGTTGTCACGAGCCCTGAAGGCCCATTGCCTCTTCTGCAACCGGCGCGGGGTGTGATCGGTCAGATCGTTCTGGAGGATTGTCATGGCAGAATTCAAGGATCGCGATCTGCATTTAGTGAAGAAGGCGTTGGCCATCGCAGTGCTGGCGATCGCGCGACAGCCGGGGCCGTTTCAGTCAGCATCGGATCAAACCGACATGAAAGCGCTGCTGGATCAGCTGATCGATGGCGATGTGGAACTGGAGCACTATGCACGCGCTGCCCGTATCGCGGTGACGGGAAAACCTGACTGAAAGCCGGTTTTCAGTGGAAATGGCGATACGGCTTTACGGAAATGCGGCGGCGCTCACGCGCCGCCTCTCTTGCGGAAGTCGAACAGCTTGATGCCGAGCTTGCGGGCCTTGTCGGCGAAATTGTCCTGAATGCCGGTGCCCGGGAAGACGATGACGCCGATCGGCAGGACGTCGAGCATGGCGTCGTTACGCTTGAACGGTGCGGCGTTGGCGTGCTTCGTCCAGTCGGGCTTGAAGGCGACCTGTGGCACTTTGCGCGTTTCGGCCCACTTCGCGGCGATCAGTTCGGCGCCTTTGGGCGATCCACCATGCAACAGGACCATGTCGGGATGCTTGGCGTGGACCTTGTCGAGCGTCTCCCAGATCAGCCGGTGATCGTTGACGTCGAGTCCGCCGGTGAAGGCCACCTTCGGGCCGGTCGGAAGCATCACCTCGGTTTCTGCCCGGCGCTTGGCGGCGAGGAAATCGCGGCTGTCGATCATGGCCGAGGTCAGGGTGCGATGGTTGACCATTGATCCGCTTCGCGGCCTCCACGATGATCCGGTGTGACGCTCGAAGTGCTCGGCGGCCTGGTCGCGCATCAACTCGAAGGCGTTTCGGCGCTCGATCATGGTCTGCCCCTCGGCGGTGAGGCGTTCCAGGTCGACCGACTTCACCTCGCTGCCGTCCTGTTCACGCTGGCTACGTCGCTGCGCCTGCTCGTTGTCGTCCAACTCGCGCTCGATCCGGCAGGTGGCGCGGTGGAAGAGATTGACGGTCGACCACAGGAGGTCGTCGAGGTCGGGCTCGAGGCGCGTGTCGCTCATGCTCGTGATCAGTGCGTCGAAGATATCGGCGATGGCGCCGGCGACGACGTTCCCCTCGGGGAGCGGCCTCGGGTCGCGTTCGTCCTGGAAGGGGCGGTAGCCGTAAAGCTGCAGTTCGGACAGGAGGTGGTCGGTGGGGGAAGAAGCGTGGTGAGGCTCGTAGGTGTCGTCGAGATCGGCTGTCATGGGGCTCGTCCTTCGTCGGATCAGCCGCGACCATCGCGGCCTTCATGGCGACGAAAGAAGGCGGGCGGGCCGGACCTGCACTCCGAGCGAAGCGAGAGGGCCAAGCCTTGGCGCTGGATGGCGAAGGCCGGCTATTTTGCTTCGCGATGCAAAGG
Source organism: Mesorhizobium norvegicum (assembly GCF_004919685.1). GTDB lineage: Bacteria > Pseudomonadota > Alphaproteobacteria > Rhizobiales > Rhizobiaceae > Mesorhizobium > Mesorhizobium norvegicum. Next base: position 59,435 of record NZ_SMYZ01000039.1, read on the forward strand.
TGGGCTTGCCCGCCGGCGGAAAATAGCCGGGCACAGCCATTGCCGGTCCGGTCCGCTTGCCGTCCCGATCGCCCTCTCAGAAGGCCGTGGTCGTGGCTCTCTCCGATGGTGCGGTGCAACCCGCGTGGCCGACGCAGGACCCTGGTCACGGGACGCGGCTCACGTCGCCATGCCGACCAATGCCGGCTTCTCCATGAAGCGGGCGACATCTTCTGGTGCGATCTGAACTCGCGCTGCCGCCCGAAGCGCATCGATGCCGAGCGCACGGAGATCCTCGTTGAAGTCCCCGAGCCGTGGCGACAGGGCGATCGCCTCGATCCCGACCGCCTGCGCCCGTTCGACCAGGCTTTGCACCGCCCCCTCACCGGCCGGATCGTCGTCGCGCGCGATGTAGAGACGGCGCAGTGTTGCCGGGAACAGGAGCTGGCCGAGATGTGCAGCCGAAAGCGCCGCCACCGTCGGTATTTGGGGCAGCACCATTCGTAGGGACAGCATGGTCTCGATGCCTTCGCCAGCCGACATGACATCGTGAGCAACACCGAAACGGACCCCGTTGCCGAGGAGGTCGCCCATCGCACGCCTCGGCGTATCGACCGGCGCCTTGCCGCTACAATCTGGTGCAAGCCAGGTACGGTGCGCCCCGGTGATCTTGCCGCCGAGATCGGTGACGGAAGCGATCATCGCCGGCCAGGTCTCGGTTTGGCTGAAGCTGTCCGGGCGATAGTAGCAGCGTGGATGGAAGCGCAGCGCTCCGGTTCCGTGCAACGCCGTAATGCCGCGTTTGCGCAGATACGTCTCTACGATGGTGCCCGTAATCGGCTGCGACATGGAAATCAGCCGCCGTGCTGATTCCGGCGATCCCGCCGGTGCGGACGACGATCGGGGCCGCGGCTGAGGGTCGGGTTCGTGTCGGGGCAGGCTGAGGAAACGTCGGGCTTCGTCAGCGACATCCTTGAAGTCGACCAGTCCGCAACTCTCGCGGATGACGTCGAGCAGATCGCCATGCTCGCCGGTGGCGGCATCGGTCCATTTGCCCGCCGCGCCCTTGCCGGACTCGGCTCCCTTCAGCCGGACGAACATTGACCGGCCCGGATTGTTCTGGACGTCGCCGACCAGCCAGTAGCGGCCGTCACGCCGACCATTGGAGAGATACTCGCGGCAGACGGCCTCGGCGTTGCGGCCGAGACGTTGCGCGAGATCGAAAGCGTCGCGGGCCATCATGCCGCCTCCCGTTCGGCGATCCGCGCGAGCGGATAGCGTTCGAGCACTTTCGCCAGAATGGCGGGGCCAGCGGCGTCAGTCGGCACGAACATGCGCAGCTTCCAGGAGATGATCTCGTGGAACAGTCCGTAGGTGCGCAGGCGATCGCGCATCGCGTCGGTGAAGCCGGACAGCTCGATCCGGTTCACGCCCATGACACGGACCCGGCGAAGCTGGAGCCTCTCGGCGAGATCGAGGATCGTCTTGCCATCCATCAGCGCCGTGAAAGCGTCCTCGGGGCTCAAGGTGCTGCTGCCCGTTGCCGTCGCACCCGCGACCCAGGCGGATGAGACGCGCCGGCCGACGATGCGTTCGCCGGTGTCGGTCTGGAGCCGATAGACGCGTGTCGATTCATTCGGCAGGCGTTTCCAGATCGGAAGCAGCAGCCCGGAGACGACGTGGATGATGCTGTCGGTAAATGTCGGCACCTCGGTCAGCTCCACCTCCCAGGCGCGAGCGAACACCTGGCGGTCGGCTTCGACCCAATGGGTCTGCGGCATCATCGCCAGCGGCATGGCGGGGTGCTCCATCGGTCGGATGAGTCGGACGCGGCGTTCGACCTCGCCGTCGTCGAGCATCAGGCTGCTGGTCGGGACCTGCACGGCGGCGCGGCCCAACTGCCCATTGATGAGCAGCATCGCTCGGGGGTCGGTGAGGTGGTTCAGCGCTTGGTCGAGCGTGACCGGCCGGTTGCGCTCGCGCTGGGTTATCGTGAGAAGCCGGGTATCGGCGGAGGTGCCCGGATGGGTGTAGATCGCCTGACGGTCGGTGACGACGAAGCTCTCAGCGGTCAGGGTCTCCAGCCCGACATCATAGACGCCCGACGCGATAGCCCCCTCGATGCGAGAGGACAGCAATTGCTCGAACGCCGTGAACAGGATGTTCTGCAATCGAATAGTGAGCGCCAGCAACCGGTTGAGGAAGGTCGTGATCGGCGGTAGGTCATCCTTGATGCCGCCAGAATCCATCAGCGACAGGCCGGTCGCATCCTCGAACATCTGCAGTGAGCAACCCTCGACCTTGCCTCGGACCAGCAACAGGTAGAGCTGGCCCAGAGCGTCGCGGGCATAGTGGCTCTCCAGATTGTCCTCGGGCCGGAACAGGCCTTGGCCACCGGTCTGGCGCTGGCCCTTGGTGATGGCGCCGAGGGTGTCGAGCCGACGTGCGATGGTCGAGAGGAAGCGCTTCTCGGCCTTGACGTTAGTCGCGATCGGCCGGAACAGCGGCGGTTGCTGCTGGTTCGTGCGATTGGTGCGACCGAGCCCCTGGATGGCGGCGTCCGCCTTCCACCCCGCCTCGAGCAGATAGTGAACCCGCAGCCGGCGGTTCTTCGCCGACAGCTCGGCGTGATAACTGCGCCCGGTGCCACCTGCCTCCGAAAACACGAGGATGCGCTTGGCATCATCCATGAACGCCTGCGCCTCGGCGAGATTGGCGGAGCCGGCACGGGTCTCTACCATCAGACGGTCGACACCACCGACGCCGGTCTTGCGGATGATGCGCCGCGAGCGACCCGTCACCTCGGCCACCAGGTCGGTGCCGAAGCGCTGGACGATCTGGTCGAGCGCGCCGGGAACCGGGGTCAGCGACGCCAACCGCTCGATCAATCGGTCACGCCGGGCGACAGCCTCGCGGCTCTCGACCGGTTGGCCGTCGCGATAGACCGGCCGCGATGACAGCTTGCCCTCGCTGTCGGTGAACGGCTCGTAGAGCTGCACCGGGAAGGAATGGGCGAGATAGTCGAGGACATATTCGCGAGGCGTGATGTCGACGCGAACGTCGTTCCATTCCTCGGTCGGGATTTCCGCCAGGCGTCGCTCCATCAGCGCCTCGCCGGTCGAGACGATTTGGATGACGGAGGAGTGGCCCTCTTCAAGATCGCGGTCGATGGACCGGATCAGCGAGGGCGTCTTCATGCTGGTGATCAGGTGGGAGAAAAAGCGCTGCTTGGCGCTTTCGAAGGCCGAACGCGCGGCGGATTTGGCCTGCGCATTGAGCGTGCCGGTCGAGCCGGTGATGTTGGCCGCCTGCATCGCCGCATCGAGGTTGTTGTGGATGATACCGAACGCCCCGGCATAGGCGTCATAGATGCGGACCTGTTCGTCGGTCAGCGTGTGCTCGAGCAACTCGTATTCGACGCCCTCGTAGGAGAGTGACCGAGCCGCATAGAGGCCGAGCGCCCGAAGATCGCGCGCGAGCACCTCCATCGCCGCGACGCCTCCGGCCTCGATCGCCTCGACGAATTCGGCACGCGTGGCGAACGGAAAATCCTCGCCACCCCAGAGGCCGAGGCGCTGGGCGTATGCGAGATTGTGGACCGTGGTGGCGCCGGTCGCCGAGACGTAGACGATGCGCGCGTTCGGGAGTGCGTGCTGAAGTCGAAGTCCGGCACGGCCCTGTTGCGAGGCGGCCTGGTCGCCGCGCTCGCCCTTGCCGCTGGCGGCGTTCTGCATGGCGTGGCTCTCGTCGAAAATGATCACCCCATCGAAGTCGGAGCCCAACCAGTCGACGATCTGCCGGACGCGCGAAACCTTCTCCTCGCGCGCGTCGGACCGCAGCGTGGCGTAGGTGGTGAATAGGACACCTTCCGCAAGCCGGATCGGTGTGCCCTGGCGAAAACGCGAGAGCGGCGTGACCAGCAGTCGCTCCATGCCCAGCGCCGACCAATCCCGTTGAGCATCCTCGATCAGCTTGTCGGACTTCGACACCCAGACGGCGCGGCGGCGGCCTTTCAGCCAGTTGTCGAGCAGGATGCCGGCGACCTGGCGGCCCTTGCCGGCGCCGGTGCCATCGCCCAGGAACCAGCCGCGACGGAAGCGGACGGCGTTCTCGGCGTCGTCGCGCGCAGCCGAGACGAGGTCGAACGTCTCATCCACCGTCCATGATCCGGCGAGATGACCGGCATGGGACTCGCCTGCGTAGATGACGCTTTCAAGCTGGGCGTCGGACAGCAGGCCATCACTGACGGCGACGGGTGGCAGGTGTGGCCGATAGGTCGGTGTCGGCGGCGCGACCGAGGCCATGGCCGCCGACTGCACCAGCTTTGTGGGGTGAACCTGAGAGTCGGGAATACGGATCGCCTGCAATCCGTATTCCTCATAAAGCGCCTCGGTGATCCGGCCACCCTCAGCCGGCTTCCAATCGACGGCCTCATAGACGAGTTCGACGCCTTCTGGCTCCGCCGTTCCCGCTGTACCAGAGGACTGGCGCATCGCGTAGGCGCGCACGCTTCGAGGGGTAGCCAAGCCGACAACCGGCGCCACGGTGGCACCGAAAGGCAGTCTCGGCGGGACATGATTGGCGACCCAGCCGAGAAGCGTGGCGACGTCGGGCGCTGTCCCAGGCGAAACGGGAAACGCGGTCGGGTCTTCGGCCGAAGCCTTGTCGATCACCGTCAGCCGGGTATCGATGGTGGTGCCGTGCTTGGCATAGACAGCCCCGTCGATGGCCGCCGAGAACACCACGCGCCCGCGCTCCTGCAGCCCGACGAAGGCGTCCCGCCAGGCCGGATTGTCAGGCGTGAAGCTCGCCCCGGTGATGGCGACGAGGCGGCCGCCATCGACAAGGCGCGACAGGCTCGACGCGATATGGCGGAGCGCCGCGTCCGCCATGCGACCGTCGACATGGGCCATCGCCGAGAACGGCGGGTTCATCAGCACGACACTCGGAACGAGACGCGAGTCGAGGTGATCGTCGATCTGAGCCGCGTCGAAGCGGGTGACGGCGATGTTTGGAAACAGTCGGCCGAGCAGCCCTGCGCGGGTCTCGGCCAGTTCATTGAGGATGAGCGATCCGCCGGCAAGTTCCGCGAGAATGGCGAGCAGGCCTGTCCCGGCCGAAGGCTCCAGCACGCGGTCGGCGGGTGTGATCGCGGCAGCCGTGCTGGCGGCAAGTCCAAGCGGGATTGGCGTTGAGAACTGCTGCAGCGTCTGGCTCTCTTCGGAGCGGCGCGTGTGGGTGGGGAGAAGGCCCGCGATCCTGGCCAGCATCGGCAGCATGGCGGCGGGTGATGCGGAGTGCGAGCGAATCGCCGGACCGAACTTGCGCAAGAAGAGCACCGTCGCCGCCTCGCAGGCGTCATATGCGGTCTTCCAGTCCCAGGCGCCGGAGGCATCGGACGCTTCAAAGGCCGTTTCCATCGCGGTGCGCAGCACGGTCGCATCGACACGCTGGCCGCGTTCGAGATGGGGCAGGAGAAGCCGTGCGGCCTGGGCGACGATGATGGTGGGATCGGCGATAGAGGCGGGCGGGAGGGACGCAGGCGCAGGGGCGGCCGCGAAAGCTTTGGCATTCGTCATGGAGGAGACCTCGGGAGAGCGGGAGGGGTCGAGCCGGTCGGCGCTCTCTCTCGACCGCATCGGCTCAACCCGTCCCGGCCTTCCTCTTCCTCTCCCGCCGCGGCCTTGAGCTGGACCTCGATGGGATTGATGGGCTGTGAGATGCGAGGCGGCCGGAGCCGCCCCGCGGTCGCAGGACTATTCTGCCGCGATCATGCGCTGACGTTCCTCATCGGTGTCGGCTGCGACCTCGTCGTCATCGCCGGCGAGAAAACTCGGCAGCGCGTCGGCGTCGACTTCAGTCCTCGGTTCGGTAGCGGGCTCGATCTCGGCGAGACGCAGCGGCTCCGGCAGCCAGCCGGTGCCTTCGAGCAGCCGTTCGGCCTCCTTCGCCATGTCGCCCTTCTTCAGATGGTCGATGAGTTGGGCCGACTGCTCGCCCTTTGCCTCGCGCACGGCCTCAAGAATGCGGGGCTTGGTAACGCGGGAGAGGTAGTTGTCGACGGTCGGCTTCCAACCCGCCGCGACCATATCGAGGCCTACGGCTCGAGCCAGCGCGTCGGCCTGGTCAAGCCGGCGCTGGATACCACTCGCCGACGGGCCGGCGCCGTAGCGGTCGGCCTTCTCGTAGAGTGCGTTCACGCCGAACGACGCGCAATGCGCGAACAACGCCGCCTGTTCCGTGCCTTCGAGCGCGGCTAGCGCATCCCAAAGGTCAGCCTGATCGTTGGGCAGGCGTTCCTCCCATGCCCTATGGCGGGCATCGACGGCCTGGGCCGAGGCACTTTCCTTGAGCCCAGGTCCCTGCTGGGCAAAGCCGACATTCCTGACGGAGATCTCCATGCAGACAGCGTGCGGAGAGTACCGCGAAAAGACATCGAGGCAGAACTTATGCAGCACGGCAAGGAAGGCCACGGAGGGTTCGTTGGCGAGCGCATCGCGCAAGGCCAGCGTCCGATGCGCGGTCAGCTCGCTGATCAGGCGATCCGGAAGCGGCTTGATGACATCGTCCTCGTCATCCTCCGGCTCGGCCTGGCCGCCGATGGTGATGACGGCGCGCTGGATAACCGGGGCAGTCGGGTCGGATGCTTCGGGCGTCGCGCCGTCGGCATCCACTCCATCGCCATCCATCGTCACAGCGGCCTCGTCCTCAGGGCGAATATAGCAGCGATCGACCGAGAGGTTGCCGTTGCTGTCAATGCTGATGAAGACTCCGGCGCGCGCGATCTCGGCTGGATCGTAGATGACGGGACGGTTGTCGAAGGCGGCAAGCGCCGTCTCGATCTGGCCGAGCCGTTCGTCCACCTCGTCCGGCAGTTCGTCGGCTTCCTCGTATTCCGCTTCGAGCTTGGCGTATTCGGCGTTCAGTGCGTTGATCGTTGCCTGCTCCTCGGCTGTCAGGTCGGCGGACGTTCCCGCCAACGCGCGCATTCCGTGCGTGTTTCCGTAAGGCGTCTCGACTGCGACCGATATCCACTTCCAGCCTTCGGCGGCGATGGCCTCGGCCTCGGCTTTCAGCTTTTCGCCAACGAGGCGATCGAGCAGAGCGGCGTCCTCCAGCCAGCCGCCATCGTCGCCCTGGAAGAGATCGCGCATGATGCCGCCGCCGGCTTCGGCATAGGCGTCAAGACCGACGAACTGCGCACGCTTGTCGGAGGCCCGCACCGTCGTCTCCGTCAGCATGCGGCGGATCTGATAGGGTTCCTTGCTGTAGGAGCGCTGGATGGTCTCCCAAACCTGCTCCTGACGGGCATGATCGCCAGTCACGGTGAACGCCATGAGCTGCTCCAGCGTGATACCGTCCTGGGCGTAGAGGTCCAGCAAAGCGTTCGACACGGCCGCGAGGCGCAGACGCTGCTTCACCACGTGGACCGAGACGAAGAAGGCGGCCGCGATGTCGTCCTCGGACTGCCCCTTCTCGCGCAGTGCCTGAAAGGCGCGAAATTGATCGAGAGGATGCAGCCCGACATGCTGGACGTTTTCCGCCAGGGAATCCTCCTCGGCCGAGGTAGCGGCGTTGGCGGCCTTCGGGATGCACGGCACTGGCGCGGCCTTGGCGAGGCGCTTCTGCTTGACCAGGAGTTCGAGCGCCCGAAAGCGGCGGCCGCCGGCCGGAACTTCGAACATGCCGGTCTCGGCGCCATCGGCATCGAGCACCGGCCGAACACTGAGGCTCTGAAGTAGTCCGCGCCGGGCAATGTCCTCGGACAGGTCTTCGATCGAGATACCGGCCTTGATCCGCCGGACGTTGGACTGGCTGAGCACCAGCTTGTTGAAGGGAATGTCCCGCGAGGCACTGAGGATGATTTTCTGAACGGCGTTAGCCATGTCGGTAGTCTCCGCGACGGGCGCCGAGAGCCGCTCTCTCGACCCAAAACCCGTCATGAAAAACCGGCACCCCTCTCACTCTTGCGGGCACCGAACCGGGAAGCCGGAGAAGCGTATTACCAGCTCCACGTTTCGGCGTGGCCAGCATCACGCAGCCTCCCGCTCGTCTTCTCCGGATGTTGCCGCAACCGGCCGATCGATGCCCGACTCGAAGCCAAGGATGAATTCGGCGGCCTTCGACGCGGCGCTGGCGGCACGGACAATGGCACGGTTGTCCTCACGCAGAACCTCCAGCCATGAGCCGATGTAGTCGGCATGGCGCACCGTCGGCGCGATGGCGAGAGAAGCACAGACAAAGGCCCCGGCCATCTCCGCCACCAGTTCCTCGCGCGCATAGGATTTGGAGCCGAAGGAACCGGCCATGTCACGGCCGAGCCGGGAAGGATGACCCGACCAGTGCCCCAGTTCATGGAATGCGGTGCGGTGCCAATTGATCGGTTCGAAATAGGCGGCCGGCGGCGGGACCTGCACGAAGTCGTGCGGCGGGCTGTAGAAGGCGCGGCTGCCTCCGATCCGAAAATCCGCGCCGGTGGCCCGGATCAGCGCCTCTGCTTGCGGTTCGATCATTCCCGGCGGAGGTGGTGGTGCGACGGCGGCGAGGTCCTCCGGCATGTTCTCGCATTGATCGGCGTTGAAGACTGTGAAGCGCTTGAGGAACGGAACCGCCTGTGCTTCGTCTCCGCTCTCACGGGCTCGCTTCTTCTCGTCGTTCGGAATGAAGCGGTCGGCGTAGACGACGGTGGTGCCGTGCTCACCCAACCTGACGTTGCCGCCGAGGCCAAGCGCCTGGCGGAATGTAAGCCAGCTCTGGCCGGTGAATCCGTGCTCGATGACCGCGCCCCACAGGATCAGGATGTTGATGCCGGAGTAGCGCCGGTGGGTCGACGCATTTTCCGGCATGGCGAGCGGCGCCTTTGCCGCCGCCGTCCCCCAGGGCAGCACCCACGGGATACGTCCGGCTTCCAGCTCGGCGATGATCTTGTCGGTGATTTCCTGATAGAGGCCTGGCCGGTCGTTGCCGGAACGGGCGCTAGCGGTGTTTCTGGACATCGCGGTTCTCCGCGACGGGCGCCAGGAGCCTCTCTCCCGACCTTCAACCCGTCACGGCAAACCCGGTCCGCACTCTCACTCTCGTCGACCCGTCTCGATACCCACAGGCGGAAGCAAGGAACGTCGGCGTGACCGATCTCGCGTCAGGGATGGAAGCCCGTATGGGTGAAGACCCGTCGCAGGCGGGGCTTCAGCTTTGCCGACAGCCCGGCCCCTCTGGGGTCGCCCTGATTGGCCCTCGAAAAACGACGAAAAGTCGCTAAGCGCTTATCCGGCAGCAGATCATTTGCGCCGATCTAGATCATGTAGCCGGAAATTGTCCGTTTTGAATAAACCGGTCGAACGTATCGGGGGTTTCTTCCTCCCCTTGGTCTCGCGGCCCCTCGCCTTCGAAGTGGAGAAGCGTAATCTCCTGATCGTATCGGTCTGATCGGAAGCACATTTCAAACACCGGTTCCGGAAACCAGACATTCGCTACCTGCATTGTTCCGACCGTCGCCGCGTCCGAGTAGTCTCGGCGCGCAGCAAAAGCCTGTTGAGGCAGCTCAAATACCGTGTCCTTCGTCTTGAGATATCGGCCTGTCTTGAATGCGGGACCGCTCGATTTCGCCCAGTGTGCGAACCCTTCATTCGACACTATCATCATCGCCCTGGTTTCGGTGTACTCGAGCCAACGGAGAATCGTCGCGGTCAACGAAACTCCATAACGCTTTGCGATTCGGCCGAGCGCGTCAAAGTCAGGACGTTCCTTCGCCGGCAGCTGTTTTCGAAAATCATGAAACGGCATCAAGAGTGCCGCGGCGAATTCGTCCGCCTCCTTTTCAATTCCTGACCCATTTCGACGGATGATGCTGTTCTCGTCGCAATAGATGCCGTGATCGTAGGCGTCGTCGTCCTCGATCATTCGACGATGGAGGACATAGTGTCCCAACTCGTGACCGATCGTGAAAGCCCGTCGGCCGGCTGATTGATTGAGATGATACATGATGGCCCACTGCCGCGGCCGAGGTTCGCTGTAGACCAGCGCTCCGATGCAACCAGGAATGTTACGCTCGACGACCTCGTGGATGGGACCGTTGGGCTCAATATTTGCTGAGTATTCCAGGGCAAGTCGTGCGACATCAACTGGGCCGCGATCAAAGCGGTCGTCCCCAAAGACGGCATCCAGCATTTTCGTAATGCGAGCGGCTTCCTTCAACGGACGAGGTCGATCGGCTTCGATCATTTTGGCTTCTTGGTCCCAAGAATCTTGGCCATCTCTCGAATCTGCCGGCGCGTGTCTTCTGGGAGACTGCTGTATTCTCGGTAGAATGCAGTGTCTTCCGCCTTTTCCAACGTTTGTTCGTCCGAGCCAATCAGATAGTCCACTGTGACGCCCAACGCCGACGCGATCGCCGCAAGTTTCTCCGCCGATGGGCGCGGTGGATTCTTGTTCTCAAGTTCCCAGATGTAGCTTTTTGCGGAGCCTGTTTCTTGAGCGAGTTGGTCTAATGTCAGTCCTTTCTGCGTTCGCAGCTCTTTGATCCGGGTACCAAACTTCATTTCAAATCCACCGTAACAGCTGTCTCAATCGTCCGTTATCCACAAGTTCGGACTAGGCTAACTGTAAGGCCCTTGACAGCAGCATTCAAGGCACCCATTTATGTTCGGAGTAGCGACATTTTGAATCAGATCATAGTGAACCTACTGGCTCAGGGGAGGACGGCATGACGACCCACAATCAATCGGGACTGAGTCCCGGGATGGAGAAGAACATTGAACACGCAGCAGGCACTTTCTGGAATTAACCCGTTTGACGATCCTCTGGACCGCATTCTCGCTGAAATTGCTCTAAGCATTCAGCTCCCGCCCTCGCTTCACGACAAGGCCAAGGGCCGGTACCAGGCGGTCAGGAATCATCTGGAAGCAACCGTAGCGTTCCACGATCAGATCGAGCATTTCTACCCGCAGGGTTCGATGGCGATCGACGCTACGATTTCCAACCGTGGTACCGACGACGAATTCGATCTCGACATCGTTTCCCAACTGGGTGGCCGTTTTCGCACCATGGAGCCGCTGGAAATTCTGCGTGCCCTTGAAGCTGCATTGGCCGACTATCCAGTTCAACGCGTGAGGAGGCAGACACGCTGCGTCACGCTCTACTATGCCGACAAAATGCATTTGGACATCACCCCCGCGCTGCGGGAATACGGGACGCGTGAGCGTGAGAGCTTCATCACCCACGCCAAAGGCCCCGCGCGCTCCAGCGACGATCGCCTTGTGGATATGAATGCCTATGGGTTTGCGGGGTGGTATGATGAAAGAACTCCGCTCGAAGCCCGTATGGCAAGCGAATTCAATCGGCGCTGGCGCGACATGTATAGCCGCACCGCAAAGGCCGATGCAGAGGTGGATGACGTCCCTGATCAGACGCACTTCATCGTCAAGAACACTGCGACCCTGGCCCTTCAGCTCATCAAACGCCTCCGGAACATTCAATACGCCGGATACTCCGGGCGCGTTCCTCCGTCGGTGATGCTGTCATTTTACGCCGGTCAGGCTGCGCAGCCCAATTCTTCGCTTTCGGCAATGATGATCCGGATTGCGAATTGGATCATCGCCGATATCGAGAATGCTTCACTCTACGGACGTAAGCTGCATGTCGCCAATCCCGTCTGCGCCGATGACGTGTTTACGGACCGTTGGCCAGAGTCGGTGGCCCAGCAGGATGAATTCGCCCGTCATCTGCGGGCGCTTGTTCGTAGCCTGGAGCAAATGCGCCGCGGAGAAATGTTCCCCGACGACATGATGGACTGGCTGCGCGGTAATTTCGGCGACCGGGTGGTAACCCGGGCTGCGGACAATATTGCAGGCCAGGTTGGTTCGGCAATTCAGAAATCGCAGCAGCTCTATTCGAACAAGGGCGGCATCCTCTTCCCGACGCCGGGCATCATTGCCGGACTCGCAGCCGCGCCGCTCGCAAGTCCAGCCGTGGCAGCGGCGCGGCCGCATACGTTCTTCGGCAAGAAGATCTGATGGCTGCCTATCTGCTATCCGTCGGTGAACAGGTTGCGGCCATGAAGGCGACATGGCCGCAGCTACTCGCACGGAATATAGACCGGCGTACCCAGTCGGTTCGTTGGATAGGAGATGTGCGGCCGCAACACTCCCGTTACATGCTCGAAATTCGTTATCGGGTCGGTATGGCGCCACAAGTGAGGATACTCGAACCGGTTCTCGTACGGCTCCCTGACAACGTGGAAGGCCAACTTCCTCATGTCTATCCGCCCTCTGACGACCCGACGCTTTGTCTATTCGACCCCGAGAACAATGAGTGGAACGCGTCCATGCGGATTGCGGAAACGACAGTGCCCTGGGCGCTGGATTGGCTAGCCTGTTACGAGCTCTGGCTGATGACAGGCAAATGGACAGGTGGGGGCCGGCACGCCGGACACCCACGCATCCCTTCAATAGAGGATAGGATCCAATGAATTATTCGCCGCCACGCCGATCGGACGGGACGATACAACACACCCGCATCAAGCTGCCTTGGCCGAAAGATCGGCTGTTCCGCATCCTCTCGATCGACGGGGGTGGTATTCGCGGCGTCTTCCCGGCTGCCTATCTGGCGGAAATGGAGAAGCGGTTTCTCGGCGGAGCGTCGATTGCCGATCATTTCGATATGATCGCGGGCACCTCCACAGGCGGGATTATCGCACTGGCATTGGCACACGGAATGACGGCGCAGCAGGCGTTGAACATCTATGTCGAACGGGGCGAACGGATCTTTCCTATCAGCACCGGTGTCAGGAAGTTGGCCAAGCTCGCGCGTTGGATCTTCAAACCCAAGCATGATCAATCGGTTCTGAAGGATGAGCTTCTCAAGATTTTTGGCGACAAGGTTCTGGATGCCTCGACAAAGCGGCTCGTGATACCGAGCTTCGAAGGCCTACATGGCGAGCCATTCCTGTACAAGACGCCACATCATCCCGACCATCAGAAGGATCGGCACAAGAAGTTCGCCCATGTCGCCCTGCACACGACGGCTGCCCCGTCTTATTATCCCGCTGTCGATGACGACGGCTACATCATGATCGACGGGGGGATCTGGGCAAACAACCCGGTGATGAACGCCGTGGTCGATGCTTTGGCCTGCTACGATGTTCCACGCGAGAGCATTCGGGTGCTCAGCATCGGCACCGGCGAGTCGACTTTCGCGGTCGACGAGAAGGCTCGCTCAGGTGGGGCGAAGGAGTGGGCCTTCATGAGGTCTTTCAACGCTGCGGCCCGTGCTCAGTCCAAAAACGCCCTTGGCCAAGCTTACCTCCTTATCGGAAAGAACAACGTCGTTCGTATTGACCCGCCTGAAACGGATACCCCGATTGAGCTCGACGACACTCGCCGGTCCCTTCGAGAGCTTCCGTTGACCGCGCGCAGTCTTGTCGAAGGATCCGGCCACCACGTAGAGGGCCTGTTTCTGAGAGATAAGACGGACACCTTCATTCCGTGCCCGGCGCCGGTCGCGTAGGCGTTGCCCGATCCCTTCAGAGAAATTCATACCATCAAAAGCTCCGAGCTTGGCAGCTCTGACGAACAGAAATTGCGCAGCAAGTCAGTTGCTGGTGGCTCGCGCGAATGCGACACATAGCGGCCGCGAGCTGTAAGGCCCGGAAATTCGGCATGCGCCAAGTATGCCATCGGTCACTGCGAAGCGAAATGCGCTGATCTCATTCGTCGTGCCCCTCAGTCGATGCCTATCGAATCGTCTCGCAGCAGGTCCATTAAACCTCGCTGAGCATACGGTGCCATCAAGGAGCCCTCCGATCCCAGCCGATAGCTTCGGTCCGAACTCTGAGGAAGAGGCGTGTCTCGGAATCAAGGCGTCTCGGCGAGCAATCGGCCCAATAACTGCAGTCCTTCGCACCAAAGCTTTCGTGGGGCCTGCATTTATTGCGGTCCCCGATTGCAAAACACGTCAGTTTCCCGTAGCTATTGCACACACACCGTGCGGGGGACCGCAGCTTGTAGCGAAAGCTGTCAATCCCCCCAGATGTAGTCCTCGGCCACGACAACAGATACGCAAGCGGTTTTTTTTAGGCGCAGTTATCGATGAATCCGACAGCAGTTGCGCGATCTCTCGAACACTCGATCCCCAAGCCGATTGCGGCTGTGATCACTATTTGCACCCGTCGAAAAATGGCGCAGGTGCCCCTCGCGGCGACGGCAGTTTCTTTGCCTGTGGGTTCACAAGAGGTGATTCAAGCCGCCTGGAACACGACGCTGCGGGCACTGCCAGTCGCGGCTTCCGCCGGCGCTGTCTACGCTGGTCGAGGGTTTGGACTCGCGACCCAGGCCGCAACGATGGCCGAGGCCAAACTTTACGTCCTTTCTGCCGGGTTGGGCCTGGTGGATACGAACCGGCAGATCCCACTCTATGGGCTCACTGTCTCTGGGGGGCACGCTGAATCCGTCGCAGCCAAGGTATCAAATGAGTTCGATGCCGCCGCCTGGTTTTCCAGCCTTATGTCAGGTTCTTATTCGGATCAATGGATAGATGTATTCGGCCAAGGTTCTGAGCGAGTGCTCATCGCGCTTACCCGTCCGTATGCCGAGATGGTAGGTAAGAGCTTGAGTGAACTCGGACCTCAAACATTGGCGCGGCTGCGCATCTTCGGCGCATCTCTTGCATCGGCATTGCCAGCCACACTCCACCCATCGGTTGCTCCTTACGACAGTCGTTTGGACGCTATCTTCCCGGGTACCCGGACCGACTTTTCTCAACGGGCCCTGCTCCATTTTGTTCGTTTGGTGGCGACCGAACGCGACGCATGCGACCGAGACGCCGATTACGCAGCCGTCGAGGCTGCCATCGGAGGAGTGGCGGCACCCAACCGCCCACGCCGCCCACGCCGCAATGACTTGGAGATTGTTCAGCTAATTCTGGCGCGTCTTCAGACGGAATCAGGCATTGCGAAAATCCTCCGCGCACTTCGCGATGAAGAGGGTGTTGCATGCGAGCAAGCGCGGTTTAGCCGTCTTTACCGCCTCGCCATCGAGCAAAGGGAAGTCGCATGACGCGTCCCCGAAAGGCCAAGGAGGCAATGCTCGCTGTTCGTGCCGTCCGCACCGAACAGGCCGACAAAGCGGTCTATGCTTTCTTTGTTGCTGGTGCCGACCTCCTCAAGTTTGCTGAGATTAGCCGCGTTCACCGGGACGGCGAAGGGTCTTTGCAGGGATTTCAGCGCAAAGGCATTAAGAGCCACGTCCAGGCGATCACAGAGTTTCTTGATCAGGGGCCAGTGCTCTTCCCGAACGCCATTATTCTCGCGCTCTCGCCGCACGCGCGTTTCACCCAGGCTAGGGGAGAAAAACCCAGCGGCGACGTAAGATCCTGCGAGGCGGGAACATTGCGCATCCCGCTTCCAAGCGACGGCCCAAAGGCGGCTTGGATTGTCGATGGCCAACAGCGTTCGATTGCCCTATCTCAGGCTCGGAACAAGAGCTTTCCTGTTCCCGTCGTCGCCTTTGTGTCGGAGGAGTTATCCGTCCATCGCGAACAGTTCATCTTGGTCAACAAGGCAAAACCGCTCGACCCGCGGCTGATCAACGAATTGCTTCCAGAGGTAGAGACCGCTTTTCCGAGGGATTTATCGTCTCGGAAAATCCCGAGCGAACTCGTCAATCTCCTCCACACTTCATCTGATTCTCCATTCCAAGGCTTTATCAAACGGGTCTCCGAAGATTCCACGACCGCCGTTGTCACTGACTCGGCATTGATTAAGGCGATACGTAACAGCATCAATAGCGCTCTTGGCTCGCTCGCTCCGTATAAAGCGACAGCAGAGTGTCCCGCCGATGTCGATGCAATGTACCGCGTACTTGTGGCCTACTGGACGGCCGTGCGTGACGTCTTTTCTGAGGCGTGGGGTCGCCCACCGACCGAAAGCCGGCTTATGCACTCAGCCGGTATCGAGGCGATGAGTCTTTTGATGGATCGCATGATGTCGCGCGCTGCTCCTGGTACGGACCTGCTGCTCCACGCGACCGAGTCGCTGTCGCGCATTGCTCCATACTGTCGCTGGACAAGCGGCAGGTGGGCGGAGTTGCAGCGCGATTGGAATGAGATTCAGAACGTTGGGCGCGACATCAAGCTCTTGTCGGGCCATTTAGCACGCCTGGACCACATGCACGCCTTCGCCAAGGTGGCGTGATGCGGTTCGTTTTCGCAGACAGCGTCGATACGATCGACCCCGAATATGACTTCGTCGCGGACCGCAACGGCGCTGGCCGATCAGTTCATCGCGATGACCAGTATCCTCACGAATTCCTCGAACATGCGCCCTATGACGGAATCCTGGTTTCCCGCGGCATCGTCGGCGACGCGCGGCAGCCAGGAAAATATTCGGAAGCACAGTTGATGCGCTTTCGTCGCGAGGGCGCCCGACGTTTCCTGCGCTATCCGCTCGATCGGTTTCCAGGAAGCTTGATGATGGGCGACTGCGGCGCCTTCACCTATCGGAATCTACCGGAGCCACCGTATAGCGCCGACGACACAGCGGAATTCTATGCCGATGGCGGCTTCACGCATGGTTGTTCGCCCGATCACCTTATCTTTGACTTTGACGACCTGGGTTTGAAGCGGACCATGGACGACGTGCCGGAGGATGTGCGTCGTCGCTACGAAATCACCCTTCAGAATGCAACCGAGTTCTACAAATCCGCCGCAGGCCTAGGCCCAGACTTCACCCCAATGGGCGTAATACAGGGATGGTCGGCTGAGAGTATGGCGCAGGCCGCCTCCAGCCTGGCCAGCATGGGATACGACTACTTAGCCATCGGCGGCACCGTGCCGTTGAGCATCGACCAGATCCGCCGGATCCTACAAGCACTGCGTGACACTCTCCCCGATCAGGTTCGACTGCATCTTCTTGGATTCGGGAAAATCGAGGAACTGGCTGTGCTGGAACAGTACCGCGTGACCAGTTTCGATACGACGTCACCGCTCTTGCGCGCTTTCAAGGATGCCCGAAAGAATTACTGGGTGAGGACGCCCGATGGCGACCTCTCTTACTACACCGCAATTCGCATTCCGCAGGCCACTCAGAACAACAAACTCAAGCATAAGGCTCTTGAAGGCAGCCTCAACCAGGAAGATGCGAGGCGTCTTGAAGACGCCGCGCTTCGGGGCGTGCGTGCTTACGCTGACGGAGGCGCGACCCTGGACCAAAGCCTTGATGCCGTGATGGAGTATTGGGCCGCCCTGAACTGGCACGATGAGGCGTCGCCAAGCCGACGTGCCGACGCCGCAACCCGACAGCGCAAGGTCTACGCCCACACCCTTGGCGATCGTCCCTGGGAGCGATGTGGCTGCCGAGTTTGTCGGGAGAGCGGCGTGGAGGCTGTGATCTTTCGTACCTCAAATCGCAACAAGCGACGCGGCATCCATAACCTCCACGTCTTTCACACCCATCTAAGCGAATTCCGACAGGAGAGCCTATGAGCAACAACCATATTCTTCGGTTTGACGCGCTCGCGCCGGTTCAGAGCCAAAAACTGGCGGTTTTTACGTTTATTGCGAATGCCACTGAAGTGGCACGCATCGCTCGAATCGAGCGGGCGGGGCGCGATGACGGCGGGGCGCTTCAAGGTTTTCAGCGGCCGCAGATCGCGGGCCACATTCGCGAAATCCGAGATTATCTCGAAAAGCCGAACTCGATTTTACCCAACGCCATCGTGGTCGCGTTCATGGGGCAGGCTCGGCTAGAGCCAGCAGCAAACCCGGAAAGTCGACTCTGCCAGCTGGTCATCGATACGTCCAACGGCCCGCCGGGTTGGATCGTCGATGGGCAACAGCGCTTTACGGCGCTTTCGGAACTACGAAGCCGTGACTTTGAAGTGCTCGTGTCGGGCTTTCTCTGCGAGACTGAGGAGGAACTGCAAAAACAGTTCATCCTCGTGAATAACACGCGCCCCCTACCAAAGGCACTGGTCTACGAACTGCTCCCGAAGGTAGGAGATCTGCCGCACCGCATGTCGAGCCGGTCGCAAGCAGCACTTGCCACGGAGGCTCTTAACTATCGCAGGGGCTCGTCGCTGAGGGGACTAATCAAGCAGCAAACCAATCCAAAGGGGGTAATCCGGGACACGGTGCTGCAGCGAGTTATTATGAACTCGTTGAGTGACGGAGCGCTGCGGCTTTACGCCGGCGAAGACAAACTCTTGCTTGAACACGGCGTCACAATGATGAGCGAGTTCTTTCATGCAGTTCAACACGTCTTTGCAGAAGACTGGGTTGGCAAGACACCCAAAACCTCCCGGTTGATTCATGGCACAGGAATTGTCGCTCTCGGGTATGTCATGGACTTTCTCAACAGCGTTACAGGTGCCGCAACGCGTGGCGAATTCGCCAATGGCTTGCGACTGCTGAAGGGAAAGACCGCTTGGAGCGAGGGCGAGTGGGAGTTCGGCGCCGAGCGCCGACGTTGGAACGGACTCCAGAACGTTCCATCCGATGTCCGCCAATTAACGTTTCACCTAGTCCAGGTCATCAAGCGGCGCCTGGCCGAATCCGCAAGGGCAGCCTGAAAGCCATGAGTTACGCAGTCAAAGAAATGTTCTATTCGCTGCAGGGCGAAGGTCGTCACACTGGGCGGCCGGCCGTTTTCTGCCGTTTTGCGGGTTGTAACCTATGGAGTGGCCGGGAGCGCGACCGAGCGAAAGCCGCCTGCAATTTTTGTGACACCGATTTTGTTGGCGTCAATGGCATTGGCGGTGGACGGTTCAACGATGCGTCTTCTTTGGCAATCGGAATTGAGAATATGTGGGGCGGTGGAGCGTCCAGACGATTCGTCGTTCTCACAGGCGGTGAACCGCTTCTGCAGGTGGGGGATGAGCTTGTGTCGGCACTCCATGATCGCGGGTTCGAAATTGCCTTAGAGACTAATGGCACGCTGGCGGCCCCCAACAGGATTGATTGGATTACCGTTAGCCCCAAGGGGGCGACAACCTTGGCGCAAACTTCGGGAAATGAGCTGAAACTGGTGTTTCCGCAAGCCGGTCTAGATCCTGAGGCCTTTGAGAAACTCGCGTTTGACCACTTCCTCCTGCAGCCACTCGACGGCCCCCAACTCGAGGCAAATACAGCGGCGGCGATAGCTTATTGCCTGCAACATCCACACTGGCGTCTGTCTCTGCAGACCCATAAATTCATGGGGATTCGATAATGTACGAACTCAGCAAGGAGTTTCGGTTCGATGCAGCGCACACACTTCACCGCACCATCGACGTCGAGCCGAGCCGTAGGATTCATGGCCATTCCTACCGCGCAGAAGTAGTAGTTCGCGGTCGCCCTGACCCAGAGAGCGGCATGGTCATCGATCTGGGGCTGCTCGATCAGGCCCTCGAAGAGGCTCGCGACGGTCTCGATCACCGTTTTCTAGATGAGATAAATGATCTTGGACCCGCGACCATGGAAAACCTTTCGTCGTGGATCTGGCGGAAAGTTGCGCCAATCTGTCCGAACTTATGGCGCGTAACCGTAAGACGCGATAGCGACACCGGGGCTTGTAGTTTCTATGGTACGGACGCCCAATGATGTCCGATTCTACCGCACTCGTACTCTTTTCGGGCGGTCAAGATTCCGCAACATGTCTGGCTTGGGCCCTAGATCGGTTCGAGCGCGTGGAGACGATTGGTTTTGATTATCGGCAGCGCCATCGCGCCGAGTTGGACGCTCGCGGCGCTTTCCGAGCTGGCTTGGAGCGTGATTTTCCGAAATGGGCCGCCAAGCTCGGGGAGGATCGGGTGCTGGATCTATCCGTGCTAGGCGAGATCAGCGAAACTGCTTTGACCCGTGAAGTTGAAATCGCAACGACCGAATCCGGGTTGCCGAACACGTTCGTGCCCGGGCGGAACATTATCTTCCTCACGTTTGCGGCTGCTGTCGCCTACCGTCGAGGTCTCAAGCATGTTGTGACCGGCGTTTGTGAAACAGACTTTTCTGGCTATCCGGACTGCCGTGATGACACAGTGAAAGCACTCCAGGTCGCACTCAACCTTGGCATGGAGCGCCGTTTCGTTCTTGAGACGCCGCTCATGTGGATAGACAAGGCACAGACATGGGCACTTGCCGAGCGACTGGGGGGAGCGGCTCTCGTTGATTTGATCCGGGAGCGCACTTTGACTTGCTATCAGGGGGACACCGAGACAACCCACGAATGGGGTCGCGGATGCGGAGTCTGCCCAGCTTGCGAACTTCGAGCGAACGGTTTCACACGCTGGAAGACGCCGTAAGAGTTCTCCCAGTTCCCATCGGCAACATGTTGTGCATCTTTCCCGGCGAAGGTAGCATTCCAGTTGCTTAGTGTTTAACGTCCACAGCGTTCTTTGGATCAACTTGCGGATTCACTTGAACGCCCTTTTCGGAGCTAATTAAGCCTCTCGCGCTCGAGGCTCCCCCGCTTGTACCGGGACCCGGAGTGGGCCTAGGTGAGGTACGAGGGGCTTTTGTGTCGGATTCGAAGTTATCGCCTGGTATGTTTGTCAGCCTTCCGGGACGGCGGGGTACCGGCAGGCTGCTTGCCGTCGAGGGAGAACAGTGCCGAGTCGCCCTGTTCCACTCCATTGACGAGATCGAAGAGTGCCGTTTCGACAGATCCGATTTAGGCCGCGCCTATTTGGGACCGCAGACCCGTGTCTATGTGCAAACTCCCAAGGGCTGGGCAATCGGCAGGGTAGTCGACTACGATCCCTCCGGTATGCCGTGGGTGGAGTACACGGTTCGTTTTCCGAATAATCACCTTGGTGACTTCAAGGAAAATCGCCTTCAGGTACGGGTGTTCGAACCACACGCCGACCCTAGCGACGTGCTCGCCCGCGGTGGCGGCGAGAGTCAGTTTCTGCATGATCGACGATGGGCCGCTTTGGAGAGCTCGGTGGCTTTGAGGGGGGCTAGCAAAGGTCTCACGGCCTTCTTATCCAGCAGAATTGAACTGGTCCCGCACCAATTTGCAGCCGTCCGTCGCGTGCTCACCGATTCCGTCCAGCGCTATCTGTTGGCCGACGAGGTCGGTATGGGAAAGACGATCGAAGCGGGGGTTATCGCTCGCCAATGCCTAATCGATGATCCCGATCGATGCATTCGCGTGCTCGCACCATCGCCCCTGGTCAGCCAGTGGCGAACTGAACTAGAGGATCGCTGTGGCCTCGGCGAGTTCCCCGGACGCGTCGAGTACCTTGCCTTCAGCCAACTCGATGAGGCCAGGCTGCCCGCAGACCTCTTGATCGTGGATGAAGCTCACAGCCTCTTGGCGGATGAAGCGCTGAATCGGGCGTTGCGCCGCCAAGCCCACGCCACGCCGCGGCTGCTCCTTCTGACAGCGACCCCTGTCCTCGGCGATCCAATGCGACTCCTCGACCTTCTTCACCTCCTCGATCCAGAGACCTACGGACCCGAGGACGTATCCAAGCTGGAGATGCGACTGCAGATCGGCCGCGATCTTGGGCGACTGCTCATGAGCCTGTCCGATGACGCCCCGGTGCTGATGGTAAGGCGCGCGGCCATCGAAATCGGGAGCCGCATCCCTGAGGACGAACTTGTTGGAGGACTGAAGGACTTGATTGTGGCGGGTGGGGAAGAGGCTACCGCGGCCACCGCGGATTTACGCCAGCATCTGGCTGACACGTATCGCGTGCACCAACGCCTAGTACGCGCCCGACGCAGCGACGCGGTACTCTATTTTCGCCCGCGCGGACAGCTGGTGGATGGCCGACGGGAACACGTCCTAGAAGAGGTCGACGAAGACCTTCGCTGGCCTGACATATTGGCCGCGATCGAAGACTGGCGGGAGGACGTCCGTGCCGAACCGGATCCCGACAACTGTTCCGCTGGGCGCGCTGAAGCGGCCAGACATCTCTTCAAGCAAGTGGAGGCTATCGGTTTCAATCTGGACGCGGCTGCTGCTGACGTGACGTTGCCAGTCGCCGTGGCGGCCATCGCGGGTCGGGATCCTGGGACCCGCAACGCGGCGGCGGTAGCTTCGGATAGTCTGGCGACCCTGCGCCGGCGCCTGCACAGCCAAGGCGAACGCCATCCCAAGATTGTCGCCTTCGCGTCGCGTCCGGAGACCGTGGCCGCATTCGCTTGTGCTTTGGCTGAACGGGGCGAGAGTGCACTAACCTTCACGGAGGCCTCCACCAATTCCGACATTGACGCAGCCATCGCGCGCTTCCGCACGGATTCAAACATCTCGGTGTTGATTTGCGATCGCGCCGGAGAGGAAGGCCTCAATCTCAACTTCGCCGACGCCCTGCTGCATTTGGATCTTCCCTTCTCGGTGATCCGAATGGAGCAGCGGATCGGCCGGTTGGATCGATTCGGCCGCACTAAACCAATGGTTCGGCAGAGAATCCTTCTTCCCAGCGACGACGATGCAAGCCCATGGGCGGCCTGGCAGGAACTATTGACCAAAGGGTTTGGGATCTACGAGCGGTCCACGAGCGACGTTCAATTTATCCTGGACGGACTTGAAACGGAAATTGCGCAAGCTTTCCTCGAAGGCGGCGCAACCGGCCTTCGCGAAATGATCGAGCCGGTTCGGAACAGGTTGCAGGAAGCGCGGCAGCTTGCAGATGAACAGTACGCCTTGGATGCGGTGGCGCTGGCGGATGACGCTGGGAAAGTGATTGAGGCCATCGAGGACGCGGAGGCCGATGAGAAGATGCTCGAACTCGCGGCGGAGGGGTGGCTGTTGAAGGGGTTGCAATTGAAGCGGTTGCGTGTGGAGAATGAGGAGGATCCGTTCCGGTACGACTGGGTGAAAGAGACCCTTCTGCCGAGGGAACCGTGGGAGCGCGAGTTCGGGCTCGAGCGGGAGCGCCCGCTCACTTGGCGGCGGCGTGTCGCATCCAGGCGAGGTGCGGCTCTTTTAAGGCCGGGGGCTCGCGTTATCGACGCCATGGAACGGGCGCTTAGGTGGGATGATCGCGGCTCAGCGTTCGCTACATGGCGCGTCGATCCCAGTCTGGAAGGCAGCGACATCGCCTGGAGTGGCTTCCGGCTTTGCTTTGTTGTCGAGGCCCAAATCAGCAAGGATCTTGAGGTATTCCACTCTGCTGACGTGGACGGACTTTCCCGCCGAGCACAGTCGTTCCTCTCGCCGTGGACGATGCAATTCCACCTCGATCCGAAAGGGCTGACTGCCCCACCGCATTTACTGGATATCCTCAAACGCCCCTATGTGCGGGAGCAGGCGTCAAACGGGGCTCGCGACATCAACCTGTCGAGCCGCTCCGACCTTTTTGCCCGTATCGTTGAGCCTTCGGTATTTGCCGCCACCTGTGTCGAGATTCGCGAACATGCCGACGCTATGTTGCGGAGACAGGCCGAGTATCTCGCTCAAACCTGTAAGGCAGTGCGTCTTGCCGAGCAGGATTTTCGGCGCCGGGCCCGTCGCCAGGACAGCCAAGGGATCGCGGAAGCGAGGGCGGTTGTCGAGGCGGTTCGTGCTCCTAGGGTTCGCCTGGATTCGATCGGTTTCTTTGTGCTTTCAAGCCAAGCTCCGTCACGGGTTGGGTTGCCATGACCCTAAGGGGAGCAAGGGCTTTCGCTGCCCTGGGACGCGCGCTCAGCGGGGAAGCGCAAGAGCCGTGGATGTCACCCGACAACCCATCCTTTGATCGTCTGCGGCGAGCACTGCTGCATCCTGCAGGCCGCTCCCCGCTCGACCTCGCGTTGCTCCTGCGGCAGGCGCTGAGCCACGAGACGGCCCAACGCGAAGGGCCATCCGCGAGTTGCACCCTAGGGCAAGGATCGCCTCTGCTTGACTTTACGGACTGGAATGGCGTCGGTCTTCGCGCTCATCCTTTGCCGCGAGGTCTCCAGATAAACCTCACGCCCTGGCGCCCCGCTTGGCTAGGATCTACGCCGGCCGAGGGGGTTGATCGCTATGCGGCGGCCGAGCAGCCGAAGAATTTCGGCGAAGACGCTCGGACGGAGGGAGATCCGTTTCTTGCGGCTCTCGGCCACCGTACCTACCAAAGTGTGGGGCAGCGCGCGGCCGTCCGCGCTGCGCTCACGACCCCTCCGGGTGCTACTTTGGCTGTGGGTTTGGCCACGGGCGAGGGTAAGAGCTTAATCTTTCAGCTGGCCGAGCGAATTGGCTTCACTGGGCAAAAAGGCCACCGCGAGCCGGGGCTTGTCCTTGTCGTCACACCAACAGTGGCATTGGCTATTGATCAGGAGAACTCCGCAGTCGAAAGGGGCTTTGTCGCTCCCATTGCCTATCGCGGGGGCGAGGCTTTGAGCAATGCGATCCTAGTCGCCCGCATAGATGAGGATAGTCAGGGCCTTTGCGTCGCCTCGCCGGAAGCGGTCTGTGGTCCCTTGCGACGATCGCTTCATCGTGCTGCCGAGCGTGGCAGGCTGCGAGCCATCGTCGTCGATGAAGCCCACCTGGTAGACGGATGGGGCACTGGCTTCCGAACAGAATTTCAAACTCTTGGTGGAGTTCGTCAGGAACTCGTCGATGCCTCTCCGCCGGAATACAAGGCTAGGACGATTCTGCTATCGGCCACCCTGACGCCGGCAACGATCGCAATGCTGAAAACGTTGTTCGCTGGCGCGAGCCCCTTTGCGGAGGTCGCCGCGATCCGACTGCGGTCGGAGCCAGATTACTGGGTGGCTCAGTCAACAACCGATCTTGATCGGCAGTCCCGCGTCCTCGAAGCCCTGCACCATGTTCCTCGCCCAGCGATTCTCTACGCCACACGTGTGGTTGATGCAAAGGCATGGTTCACGCTGCTGCACGCGGCAGGCTTCCGTAGCCTTAGGATGGTGCATGGCGAGACCCCAAACCGAGAGCGCGAGAAGATTCTGGGCGATTGGCGTGAAGGGAACGTTGACTTGGTGGTAGCGACCTCCGCCTTTGGGCTTGGGATCGACTACCGCCATGTTCGGTCTGTGTTGCACGCCTGCGTCCCAGAGACGCTGGACCGCTTTTATCAAGAAGTGGGTCGGGGTGGGCGTGACGGACGAACATGTTTATCCCTCGTCATGCCCGCCTACGGGGACGATGCGATCGCCGAACACATCAACCAGAAACTCGTAATCGGATTGCCCCGCGGGCGGCAACGCTGGCGGTCCATGTTTGAGCAAAGCCGCACGGCAGATGGGGTGGATGAATACATCGTCCCCTTGGACGTCGCCCCGAGCAACGAGCCTGATGACATCGATATGCGCGGCGAGCGAAACAGTGACTGGAACGCCCGCGTACTCACCCTGATGGCGCGTTCGAACCTCATCCAATTGATGGGCTCTGACGAACCTCCAGAAGGAAAAAGGGGTTCCTATGAACGGATCCGTATTCTTGAGTTTGATCATTTGCGTGAAGACGCCTGGGTGGATCGCGTCGAACCTGTCCGTCGCGATCTCGCCGCTGCCAGCCAGACCAGCCTTTCATTGATGCATCAGTTTCTGACTGACGCTGCATGTCCCGCAACCTTGTTTCGACGTCTCTACGAGGCAGGTCCAGAAGCGCATTCCTGTAGCCGCTGCCGGCTTTGCCGGGCAGACAAGAGCTGGCAGGCGCCCGAACGTCCTCGGCTGGAACCAGCATCCCCGTGGCCTTCAAGAGGCCTCGGTTCTGGCCGGCTAGCCAGCCTGCTCGACCAAGCTAGTAGGCTGCTTGTCTTCTATGATTCTCAGGCAATAAACCTTAAGTTTCGTAGACGCTTTGGTGAAATTCTAGAGAGCTTGGTCGCGGAGGGGGTACATAACCTAGTGATCGTCGGAAAAATCCCCCTTCTGGCCAAAGAAGCGCAGGATGTTTGCCGCAACCGACCGGTGTTTGTCGCGCACGTCGAGCGCATAACTCAGCGCCGGCTTCCGACGGGTCCTGAGCTTGTGCTGCTTGCCGAGGGAGCGCAGCTTGAAGCCCTCGATCTCGCGCCATGCGGGGTCGGGACGGAGCGGATCATCGTAGCACCTGTCACGCTTACAGACCCGAGCCGACCTGGCGTACCGCTTCAAGCTACGAACGCGGGTCGGTCGCTTGCTTATGACGTTTTCCATGCGAGGCTAAGAGCGTGAGTATCATAGGTAGCATGGAAGCGACGCCAAGCAGGGTCCGCCTCTTGGTGTCCGTACTGAGCGAGCGAACCTCAGGTGAAACGCCAGACCGATTGCTCGCCTTTTGTTCACCCAAGCCACTCTGGCGCAACGTTGCTGAACCAACGGTCATCTTTCGACAGACTCTGAAGGCTGCAAAGGACTTGCGCCTGGTTGAAGAAGACGGAGACAAGCTGCGCCTAACCTCGCATCTGTCGTCTCGTCGAGAGTTTACAGAAGCCACATTCTTGGCGTCCTTAGAGGCCGTTCTGCTTCCAGTTTCGGCTCCTGACGACGACGGCGAGGCAGCCTTCGCGAGAGCTATAGCTTGGTTCCTGATGCAATCAGTAAAGCTTCCTCTGCAATTCGGCGTCACGAAGAAGGATGACATCCAGAAACAGTTAGGCGACGAGGGGGATGTCTATGACCTAACGAATAAGGATCGTTGGAACGCGTTTACCTATTGGTGCCGGTACCTCGGGTTTGGAGAGGCCCTGGCGGCGCGCTCCATGGTCCCGGATCCCACCGTAGCCCTGCGCCGGTTGCTCCCAAGAGTATTCTCCAAGGGGCAGGAGGCGCCGATCGGAACCTTCCTGCAATCTTTGGCTAGCGTGTCGCCGGTCTTCGAGGAGGGCAGGGTCCGCAGCGAAGTCGAAGGCCGCTGTCGTCCCGCGTTCGCCCGTCAAGCCCAACGGCTGTCGCAATCCACGAGTTTCGCTCTCATAAGGCTTGAGCAACTGGGTCTGATCCACCTAGACGCTCGTGCTGACGCGCAGGCCATGGTGATGGATTTCGGCGCAGATGCACCGCGTCGGCTCAGTCGGGTGATTTATAAGGGCGAGCGCGCGTGAAGAATTATCTCTGTTGGAGCCCAACGGGTGTCACGGCGGTCGTTAACACCGAGGCCGAAGCAGTGTCGCCCGCGATATTCCGCGCTGTACACAGCGACTGTACATTGCAGGTTTCGCCCCCCATGGGAACGGCGTTCCAGGACCTCGCCCCAAGCCATTTCACCGGGATGTCTCAAGAGGATCTGCTGCGTGAATTCCTTCGACCAGAGGTCAACTATTCGAGACTTGCCGTATATGGTCGTAGTGGATCGGGAAAGTCCCACCTGATCCACTGGTTGAAACTGAACATTCCGAAATCAGAAGACCGCCTCGTCTTGGTGATCCCAAAGGCCGGCACCAGCCTGCGTTCGATAATTGAGATGATCATCGAGCAACTCGTACCCGACAGGCAGATCAGCTTTCGGGAGGTGCTTGAAAGAACTGGCGATGCCACCGCGACACGTGCGGGCCAAAAGGAAAGGCTTTTAAACGAGATCGCGTACGCAATTGGTGAAAAGGTCCCCTTGCCCGGTTCACCCGACCTCGATCTAGAACGGGAGCTTATCAAGGTGCTTCCGTATCTCTTTCAGGATGTTTATTTTCGCCAGAAGCATTTCTTGCGGGATGGAAATGTCATTTCTGAGTTGGTCGATCACGTCTTCGCCGCGCCGACCGCATACCGTCCCGCCGACGAACGGCGTCGGTTCACGTCTGACGATCTTCCGGTCGATC
The DNA here is from genome assembly GCF_004919685.1 of Mesorhizobium norvegicum. Lineage (GTDB taxonomy): Bacteria > Pseudomonadota > Alphaproteobacteria > Rhizobiales > Rhizobiaceae > Mesorhizobium > Mesorhizobium norvegicum. Next base: position 87,055 of record NZ_SMYZ01000039.1, read on the forward strand.
CACGAGACTTTGGCCAGGCCGCCAAACTTGCTCAGCAAGCCCTTCACTACCTCTACGGAGTGCCCGAAGCCCTACAGATGGCTGTGACTATCATCAATGACTGCCTCAATTCGGCAATCATGCGGACTCTCAGTTTCTCTGGCGACCGCCTAATAGGACTTATGGCCGATCTGCGCCGGCAACTCTTCAGCGAGGGCCGCGAACTAATCCTCCTGATCGAGGATTTTGCAAGGCTCCAAGGTCTCGATCGTGCGCTGCTACAGGCGATGATCGAACAGGGGGATTCCGAAAACAGACTTTGCAGGCTTCGGTGGGCGATTGCGGTAACGACGGGCTTTTTCGAACAAGTAGTCGAGACCGTGTATACGCGAATGAGCTTCTTGGTCGATATGGACAAATCCGTTGGCCGGCAGGCGTCCGGTCGGATGGATCGTTCCTCTCTTGCGGCGTTCGCGGGCCCGTATCTCAACGCCGTTCGCCTTGGTTTGGGGCGCCTAGAGGAATGGGACTCGGTTGGATCGGCGAGCCCGCTTCCAAACGCCTGCGAGGAGTGCTCATTTATGTCGTCCTGCCACGATGCCTTTGGCGCGACGACGATGGGCCATGGCCTCTATCCCTTCACATCCACAGCGTTGTGGAACATGACTGAGCGAGCCGATGAGCGGATGCAGGAAGCTTTCAATCCGCGCGCCCTGCAAACCAATGTGCTGGTTAAAGTGCTCGACAATCATGGCCCATCCCTTGCAAGCGGGCACTTCCCACCCAGCGCGCTGTTGGACGAACTGGGGGGTTTTCAACATCTTTCGGCGACGACCCGAGATTCGCTCCGGAGGCGGATGCCCGGCGAAGAAGGGCGTCTTGGCGCCTTGTTGGAGCTTTGGGACGGATCAGGAGCGATTTTGAATCTTCCGCCAGATATTCTGGATGCCTTCAGCGCTCCTGAGATCCCTGATGCGGCAGAGAGAGAAGAGCAGAAAGAGACTGCGGACGAGCCCGGACCTCTGAGGGACCAACCGGCGCCAGACATGCGCACACGAGACGAGCGTGAGCTCGAAGCGTGGGCAACCGGAGACACGCTGAAAAACGCTGCTGACAAGTTGCGACCGCTATTGTTCGACGCAATCGCCGACTCTATCGATTGGGATGGGCTTGGGTTAGAGCGCAGCACCTTCTGTGGCGCCGACAGCCCTCGCCCATTCCGACGGCGGTCGGTCGTTTTCACGCGCCAAAGTACAGCGGCGATAAACTCCCTGGTCTCGGTCGAAATTCCGGGCGCGAATGCAAGCGCGGCCGAATTCGACCGCACAGCGCTAGCACTGCAGGGCCTGCTGCGAGCCCAGAGAGATGGCACTTGGGATTTTCAAGGCGGATCGCAGGCACTCGCGGCCTTCCTTCAATGTCTGTCGGCTTGGCGCGATGATGTCATTGGCCAAATCCGTAATTTGACTGCTGCTACGGCCGATTGGTCTCATGCGATGGCCGCAGCAGAACTGCTGGCAGTCGCTGCGGCATTGAACGGCAAAATCAAGGCGGACGCCGAGTTGACGTCGGACGTCGCTGCACTCTTCACGGCCGAGTGGCCGGAGGAAATTCAGGCCGTGAGTGATGATTTGCGACGAGTCTATGGCACTCTTTACACTGGCCGCAACGGGCTCATTGACGTTCTGCGGGCCTTTTGTTCCGGGAGCAAGGGTGGCGAAGTAGGCACTCTTGTGGATCCCGCTGTTCCTATCGCAGCTCTCAAGCGGGTGCGGGCTGAGGGATGGCGCCTCACGCTCAAGCCGCCCTCGGACATAAACTTCGACCTCCTTCGCAAGGCGGCAGATCTCTACCGGAAGACTGCAGCGGCGCTGGAACCGGCGGCAAACGTCGAGCGAGCCGACCGATTGTCATGGCTCAGCGAGATGGAGGCCGCCTTTGGGCCGGAAGCAAAGAAGCTAACGATTGTGACGACACTCGCAGATGTTAGGACGAGCTTAGTTGCCACGGGTTTGGCCGGTCGATCGGCAGGCAAGTTGGAAGAGACCCTCGGGCGGTTCGACGGCGTGCAGTTCGATGATGCTGTGTCGGCTTCGCGTATACTGCGGGACGCTCCGGACGCAGTAGGAATGATTTGCGCGTTTGCCCGCGGGCGGCGTGGTGCTGTCATTGCGGCCAGAGAACTGGTCGCAGCGACGCAGGCGTTTCTGGATCAATCCGAAACCATCCTGCGGGAGCAGGCGGACCAACAATCAGCCCAAGAGCAGGCCGTGGCGACGGACATTCAGAGGATCGAGACGTCCCTAGATGTGATCAGCAACCAACTGCGCATGTTCGAGGTCGAGCATGCTACTTGATCGCGCTCTTGCTCTAAAAGCTGCGTTGGCCGAGCACCAAGATTTGAAAGCGGCAAGCAATCAAGCGCAGGTTTTCGCGACCCGCGCTGCGCAGTTGTCAGCCCCTGCGACGGCGCTATCGAATGCGTGTGCATCCTGGGCGGGTCTCAAAGCCCAGAACGTCGCTGTCCATGCGCATCTCCCTCTACCGGGCCTCCGACGTCGCGCAGAGGAACTCCTGGCGACCTTCCGCGCTGATCGGGCCGCATTGCGCAATGCGGACGAGAGTATTCGGTTTGAGTTCCTGCCCGCCGTGAAGAAGGTGGCTGAGGAGATCGACCGCCTGGCGCTCTCTGCTTGGACGGAGACCGTCGATGAACAAGCGGATCTTCCAAGCGAAGATGTCCTTCGCGCACTTGAAGCGATCCCTAACTATCACAGCCACGTCCAGCGCATTCGAGCCGTGGCCGAGCGTGTGAACACCCTGCGCAGTCGCATTCCGGATCCAGAGCATGTCGCCAGCAAACTCGCGGAGTTGACGGCCGCACGCTCAGCAAAAGACGCTGAACTCGGAACCATGACGGGCGACGGTCTGCCTGCGAAAGTGCTTCGCTTTCTGCGCGCCGCCGGACAACAAGGGGCGGCCCTCTCCGACTTCACTGAGGAGGTGGCAACCTGGCTTGAGGACCGCAAGCTGAGCGATGCCTTCCGTATCGTATCCAAAAGGACCACCTGAGCATGGAGGACGAAATCCTTGAGGCGTTCGAGAGCTTAGAGCTTCGCTCGCTTCGTTGGGGATTCGCAGACGGGTCGTTCTCGGAAACCGAAGCGCTCGAGATCATAACCAATACGCTTCAGACGCAAGCCGATCCTGAGGTAACGCTTGATGCCCTGGTGCGCGGCCGGTTGTTGGTCGAGGTCTGGGCGCCCGGGGACCAACGGCGCTTAAGGTCGCGCTTTGCAGAAACGGTCCGCCTCCTCAGCCGCCTGCGCCAAATTTTTCCGAACACGCCGTGGACCAGTGCGCCCCGGCTTGTGTCCGACTTTCGCGTCGACATCCGACGCCGCAGTTATCCAAGCCGCGACTTGCCTGCAAGCAGAGTCTTTTTGCGGATCGCCGGCAACACGGCTACGCCTCTTCGAACGCAGATCTGGGAAGCTCTTAGCGGAGCAGACTTGTTGCTGGCTGATTTTCAAGAGGAAGCGGCGGCGCGCCTGTTGCATAGTTCCGGAGATCTCGGCCTGATTGTTACAGCCGGCACCGGGTCTGGCAAAACAATGGCCTTCTACCTTCCTGCCCTCACGCGAATCGCTGAATTGGTGCGGGTCAATGAGAACTGGACCAAAGCTCTAGCAGTTTATCCGCGCACCGAACTACTTAAGGACCAATTTGCCGAGACGTACCGGATGGCTCGACGGCTTGATGGTGTCCAGGTCGCGCCGAGACGTCCGATCAGGATCGGCGCCTATTTTAGTTCCACACCCGGCTATCCAGATCCGGCCGACGTGAAGAGCCGGGGCTGGACGCGCCGTGGTGGGTCTTTCGTTTGCCCATGGCTGCCATGCACGGTCTGTGGGGGAGATCTGATCTGGGCCGAAGCCGATCTTGCGGCCCGGCGCGAACGGTTGACGTGCGTGAACCCACGGTGCGCCAGCGAGATCGATGAAAACAAAATAGTGCTCACCCGGCAGCGGTTGCGACGAGAACCGCCCGATCTCCTTTTCACGACTACGGAGATGTTGAACCAGCGGCTATCTGACCTGGATGCCCGTCGGATGTTCGGCGTCGGTCAACCCAGCGACCGACGGCCGTTGTTTGCTCTGTTGGATGAAGTCCACACTTACACTGGAACGGCCGGAGCCCAGGCGGCTCTCACACTTAGGCGATGGCGCCATGCCGTCAACGCGCCCGTCACCTTCGTAGGCCTCTCAGCGACGCTGCGCCAGGCGACGCAGTTTTTCGCCGATCTCGTTGGTCTTGATCCAAGTCTCGTGGAGGAGGCTTCGCCAACGGCCTTCGTTAAGGAAGGGGCTGAATACCAAGTATTGCTGCGCAGCGATCCGGCGTCGCGAAGTTCCGTACTCTCCACCTCGATCCAGTCGGCCATGCTCCTGTCACGTATGCTAGACCCGCTTGAGAACGGCCGGTCAGGCGGCCGCTTCGGCAGCCGCCTGTTTGCGTTCACAGACAACCTCGACGTGATCAACCGATTGTTTGACAATCTCCGGGACGCCGAAGGTCTGGATATATTCGGTAGACCGCGGGGGGGCACGCAACCCTTAGCGGCGCTAAGGCGGCCCTTACCGGGTGAGGCGGACTTCGCACGACGGGAGTTAGATGGGCAAAACTGGCGGGTAAGCGAGGACATCGGTCGGAGGCTGGATCAACCGTTGCTGGTGGGTCGAACGACGTCCGAAGATGCAGGCGTGCTCGGAAATGCCGATGTTGTGGTGGCCACGGCGTCTTTGGAGGTCGGGTACAATGATGCGCGAGTGGGCGCAGTGCTACAACATAAGGCGCCGAAGGACGCGGCGTCCTACCTCCAGCGCCGCGGTCGCGCGGGGCGAACTAGAGGTATGCGCCCATTAACCGTCACGGTGCTGAGCGATTACGGACGGGATCGGGTCGCGTTTCAAGCCTACGAACATCTTTTTGATCCCGTCCTTCCCGCCCAACCACTGCCCGTTCAGAACGAATATGTGCTGCGCATGCAGGCAACCTATGCGCTATTCGATTGGATAGCGGATCAGGCCGGTCAACAGGGACGCGGCTGGGCATGGGATGTCCTGAGCCGGCCGCAGGGTGACAGAGCGAGCGCAGGCGATGCCTTGCGCGAAGTCGCCAAACAAAAACTTCTCGACCTCAGTCGTGGCGAGCCCACGGCAATCGCTAGCCTAACGCAACACCTTCGCCGCGCTCTGAAGATTGACCAACCCACGGTCGAGACTCTCCTATGGCAGCCGCCCCGATCACTGCTACTAGACGCCATCCCTACTCTGTCCCGGCGGCTCCATCGAAACTGGCGTCTCGCACACCCGCCGCGCGACGGGATGCTCGATCTCCATACGGAGTGGCATCCGCTGCCCGATTTCGTGGCCCGCAACCTATTTAGCGATCTTAACCTCCCAGAAGTCACAGTCGTACTTCCCCCGGCCACGGTACAGTTAGACGAAAAGCAGCGGGGGATGCCCATTGCCGCTGCCCTCGCCCAGTTGGCGCCGGGCCGCGTGACCCGCCGCTTCGCTGTTGAACGGGGCGGGCTCCACCATTGGTCGCCACTTGATCCTGACATCGACGACCAGGCTCTTTTAATCAGTCATTATGCGGAACTCTCCGAGTATATCGGGGACTTTGTGACCCAGGAGGGGGCGTTTCACGTGTACCGTCCGTGGCGGGTTCGGCTGCAAGCGCCAGCCCGGCATATAGCGGGGCCGACATCCAACGGTTCGTTTGTTTGGCGTTCTGAATTTGTGCCGCAGGGCGACCCACTCTCCATCGACCTAAGCCCGCGCAGTCCTTGGCGGAGGCACGTTTCCAAAATCTCTTTCTACCTGCACCGACACCGGAGCAATATCGGCGTTCGTCGCTTTGCCCCGGGCGGTGAAGCCATCCTGCGCAGACAGAGCGGCGACCGACGCATTAGGTATCGCTTTGTCGACGACGAGGGCGCGCCCGCGGCGATCGGTTTTGAAATTGAGGTCGACGCGCTCAGCCTTCAGCTGAACCTTGATCTGGTTCTGCAAAGGGCGGCCTTAACACTACCGACGGACACACTCGCCGGTTGCCGGTCCGCCTATTTCCGGCACCTGATCCTGCATGACCCGGAAATGCCCAGCGACGTGGACCCGTTTCAGCGCGAATGGCTGCATCAAGTCCTGCTTTCTGCTGCACTTGTGGACTCGGTAGATCAGAACGTCGGCCTCTCCGCTGCTGCGGTATCCATCTTGGACCAACCTAACGCGGTGGACCGCCTGCGCTTGGCTATGGCCGTTATCTTCCAGAATCAGGCCGTCAGTGATCTTGACGGCGAAGATGGCGGCCCGGACGACGCTCCCCCTACCCATGCCGACGGCCACCTCAGCGGCCAAGAACAGGCGTTGACCGACGTCATGAGCCGAGACGAGGTCCTGCAGTGCCTTCGAACTCTCTCCGAGCAGGCGAGCGAACCCGAGCCCCGCGCCTTTCGGGCTTGGATGGTCGACACGGTGATCGCGACGCTGACGGAAGCTGTCCTCCAAGCGTGCGCCGCTATGGCGCCGCGACACATTTCCGCGGACTCGCTTGTGGCGGACACCGAACATGCTACGTCGCCGACGATCTGGGTCAGTGAAACTACGCTAGGTGGCGCGGGTGTGCTCCAGGCCATAGCAGAGCGAGCCGCTGAAGAGCCGCGGCTGCTTGCTCGAGCAATGGAAGGGGCACTAGCCCCGACCGACCTCGAAGTCGCCGCGAATGGCCTCGAAGCCTTCGTGGAACTGGTGCACACCGATCGAGACGTGCGTGCAGCGGTCGCCCTGCTTCGTAGTGCTTCCGGCCACGCCGAGAGGGAAGGATTGCGCGCCCGCCTCTACCAGTTGCTCGCTACGCGCGGGCTTGACGTTGGCCATGCCCTCAGTGTTTCGCTGAATGCACGACTTCTGACGCCCATGAATGGACCGGAACTTGATGGCTTACTACATGACCTGTTGGCACGCTGGAGGGATCTTGAGACGCGGATCGGCGTCGCGGTGGGCGTTCGCGAGATTGCCCATGTCTTTGGCGTGGATCCGAATGTCCGGGCGCGGTTGCGCATTGTGGTCGGGTCTGCCCACGAATTGGATCACGCCGAGGCAGCGCAACTTCTCGCAAACGTGCTCTGGCCACGCGGTGTAGAGACCAGCCAACGGGCGCTTCAGTCCTACAGTCCATACGCCGCGCGACGACACGCTGACCCCCGACTTGCGCGAGCCCTCCTTGAACGATCCGGGCGGCGAGTATCCCTGGTCGATGTGGAATGGCAAGCCCGTCTCGGAGAGGCGCTAGCTGAGGAAGGGTCGGCGGAACTGTTCGCACCGGCGGCGGCCGCCGCTGCTTTCCGGTCCGCACTCCTGGAGGTACTTTTGGACCCTGTCGACGTCGGGTTTCTGCAATTTTTCCCCCGGGTGGAACGTGTCGAAAGCCATCCCGCCGGATGGGTCGCCACCCTGATCGTGCAGGAGCAGGTATGACCGCTTCAAGGGATCTCACGGGCCCAGGTCAGACGCGGGCTATCCGAGACCTTCTCCAGTCTCTGTTCGCCATCGAATTGTTGTCCCCTAGCCGCAGACTTTGGCTCGGTTTCGGCTGGATCACAGACATCGATATCCTCGACAATGAAGCTCGACAATTCTCCGCGCTGCAGCCGGATTGGCCCGCTGCTGCCATTCGCTTGTCGGCTGTGATCGAGGCGCTGGCCAACAAAGGCTGCGAGGTGATCGTACTCACCCGGGATCATCCGCATAACGTGAGCTTTGTGGACAAGATGCGAGCGCTAGGGAGCGCCAATGGCGGTGCTGTGCGGGTTCTCGTCACGCCCGATTTTCACGAGAAGGGCATACTGGGCGATGGCTATGTCTTGTCTGGCTCCATGAATCTCACATGGAGCGGCATCACCGTAAACGACGAGCATGTTCTGCTTCGGCGGGATCCCGCCGCAGTGGCCGAGCGGCGGATCCAGCTTGAGGAGAAGTGGGGGCACGGCCGATGATTGGCGCTGCCGTATCCGAGGCCGAAGGCGTCTTAGCGGCATTTCGGGCTTTTGCTCCAAGCCCGCTTTCCGATCGGCACACATCGTTGGAGGCTACGGCTAGAGATGCAGCGTTTCCCGGCGCCATACTCGCTTGGCCTCGTGGGAACAAGGTCACGATCTACTACGCCGTCGCCAACACGCCGGCGGAGTGGAGGCGTCTTCGTCCGCTTCTTCTGTCGTTCGTAGGGCCAACGCTTACCAACTTTGGAGGTCTCCCTTACCACCCAGAGGTTTACCAGCCTCACGAGAGGATTCTTGTGGATGCGGGCCTCGCAGCCGTTGCTAGGCTGGTGCCGTCGCCGGAAACGGCGGACAGCGCCGAGCGTGCGCTTGGCCGTCTCGTCGCGATGGTCGCGCGGACACCACCGAGCACGGAGCCCATTCCGGAACCTACCAGCCGACTGCTGGCGAGAATCCGAGACCACCTCAATGCGCTTGCAATCGACGACGCCTTCGCTGTTCTCCAGAGGTGCCGTTCGGAGCACCGTCTCGACGCGCTCAATCTGCGCTTTTTGGAAATTGAGATCCGGGCGGCCGCGCGCGATTGGTCCGCCATAGCCGGCATGCCAGCGTTCGAGTCCCTTGTACAGGCGCGGCGTCCGGCGGCTGTGACCGCTGCCCTGTTGGAAAGCCTGTATTGGACGACATTTAGCGATCAAGCCTATGACGTCGGTATTTATGCTGCTGCCGTACGACCGATGGCCCGCGATCTCATTCGTCTGCCGGCTTCGCCACTACTCGGGGAGGGCGCTTGGCGGCTCTACGCTATGGAGGCCTTGGCCACCGATCCCTCTGGCCTCCTGGCACAGGCCGCATTGGCGTCCGGCGCGGACCTTGGCGAGTTGGCGACCGTGCTGGTGCCCGGGTTGGTGGAGTCAACCGTCCTCCATGTGCACACCGAGAACGCTGAGCCGGCTCTTTTGGCCGCGCAGGCGGTTGCCGAAGCTGACCTCACCGGCAGTCTTTCGGCGTACGACCAAGCGAACGCGCTGCTGCAGGCCCTGCCGGAACCTGACCGCGAGAGCCTTCTTCGTTCCTACGTTGTTCGACGGGCGCTCTCTAACCTAGATCAGGAATTCGGCCAGGATGATCTGCCGACAAATTGGCCACATTGGCTCAGCGCGATTGCGCGACCCGCATTCACAAGCGCCTCAACCATCGCTCGCCGAGGTTCCGAAGAGTGGAGCACGGTTGACGAGTTGGGGGATCCAGCGACGGCATCTGGTTTGGCGGACTGCCTTCGGGGCGCATCGGATGAGCCTCCTGCGCTCGATCGCCTCCTGGAAGCGCTGCCGCATTTTGTGGCCTGGCTTCAGAAAGATCCGGAGTTCCCCCGCGTCTCTGGCCATGTCGTCTATGAAGCGGCCCTGGAGCGTATCATGTTGAGCGGGCGATTTGCCCCGTTGATGCTCGACTCTGCCGGGGTTCTGGCTCGAGCACTACTATCGGGGGGCCTCCTGGCGACCGACTATCGTCGCCTCCTTCTTGACCTACTTGAGTATTCGGGAGAGAGCGCCGGACTTCGCTCAACCTACTGGCTGATCGATCTTGTCGAAGAGACGATCGCCGCCCCCGCGCCGGATCAAACCGCGAGAGAGCAATTCTGGCAAGGAGCCGTCTCGCGGTTAATCCCGATTGCCCATCAACTTTCGCCCCTCCAGAGACGCAGTCTAATTGGCGTGGCCAATGCGCTGGGCTGGACCGCGACCCTCCCCACGGAGTTGGTCAATGCCAGTACGGACGCGGCGAATGAGACGAAACTCGCTGCCAGCCTAGCAGGCAAGTTGATCGGGATTTACACGCTCACCGAGTCTGCCGGCGCCCAATCCGCGGCAATTCTCATGGAACTTGAGGCCACCCTACAGGTCCGGGTTAACAGCGACCATGGTGGCGGCCCCAGCTTGCGCGCTCTCGCGGAGAACGCCGACCTCTTTGTCATCGTCGCGGCTTCTGCGACCCATGCCGCAACAGATTTCATTCGCGCTAGGCGAGGGGGACGGCCCGTCGTCTACGCTGCCGGGCGCGGAGCCGCGAGCATTCTGCGCGCTGTTGAGGAGTGGGTGCGGGATAGCTAACCCGGCCGGTCGACTGACGAGCGGCAGTTGATGTAAGTGAGATGTTCGCCCATTTAGCGAAGCTTTTCCCCAAAGGCCGAGCGCTCCCAGCCGGCACCTAGAAGAGAGGCGATCTCCTCGCACGTCCGCGTCGCGGCCAGTTTGAGAGCCTCGTCGATATGAACGTATCCCTGAGTGACGCCCCGGGCGGCGTGGCCGAGAAGCGCGGCAATCGTCAACTCGGAAAATCCTAAGTCGCCAGCGACACTCCCGAAGGTGTGCCGCAGCGTGTGCGGAGTAACGCCTTCGATGTTGGCCCCGGCGCACAACCGAGCAAGACAGCTCTTTGTCGCCGTAAAATGACCATCGCCGATATCTGATGGAAAAACGTAAGGGGAGTTCTTGCGCGTCGGTTGGCTGGCTGCGAGATCAGCGGCGCTCGGTCCGATCGCGCGCACCTGACCATCGCTCTTGGTATCAGGGAAATGGACATAGCCCTGATCGGCATGCAACCAGTCGCGCTTCATTCCTTGAACTTCCGATATCCGAAATCCAGTCAGCAGCATCAGTCGCACGCCGGCCAGCGCGACTGGGTGCTCATCATTCCTTTCAGCGACGCGCATCACGTCGCCCAGCCTTTTGATCTCAGCGACGCTCAGGCGACGTTCCCTCCTCTTGCCGGCGCGTTTGCGCACGCCCGCTGCCGGGTTGGAAGGAATAACGTCGAGCCGCACTGCATGCGCGAAGAGGCTCTGGAGCGTCGAGACGGTTCGCGCCGCGACACCGGCGCCGCCGGTGGTGGCTCCGCCGCGGCCAACGCCGCGCGGTTTCGCAGTCCTTCCACTTGCGATGTCCGACTGCATGGCTTCGATGTCACCGAGCTTGAGCGCGCGCACTTGCCGGCGGCCGAGCAGCGGTTTGATGTGAGTTTCAATACGGCTCCGATCCATTGCCAACGTGGATGTTTTGATTGGACGATGACGGCGGCCCAGGATACGGCCTGCCTTAGCTTCTGCCAGATACCAGTCGCACACCTCGGCGACCGTGATCGCTTCGCGCACACTGGCGTTCTCCGCGGCCGGGTCAGCGCCACCGGCTACGGCGCCCAGCTTGACTTTGGCCTGATCACGGGCTTGCTCGACCGTCATCACTCCGTAGCGGCCAATAACCATGCGTCGGGTGCGGCCCTCCACATTGCGGTACTGAACGACGAATGTCTTCAAGCCAGAAGGCACAACGCGGACACCAAAGCCTCTTATTTCGCCATCCCACAGAAACGTCTGTCCTTTTTCCGGGGGCGTGTGGGCGTCTACGGCGCGTTTAGTCAGTTTTCCCATTGCACACAGCTCGCGGTTGTTGGCTTCTCTGCTTACATTATCACAGCGACGGCAGAATGTAAGCGTAATGTAAGCATTTGAAATAGCATGCGGGGCGATCATCGGATATTGATGCGAAAGTCAAAATGTGAAATGCAGATATGAATGAATGACTTATCGCAGAATAGCGGAGATTCGGATAGTGCAGCGCGGTCAGAAATTGACTTTGCCAAGGTTGGGGTCGAGCGTTCGAATCGCTTCACCCGCTCCAAATCTTCTTTAGATTTGAAAAGCATAAAGGGCCCGGGTAACCGGGCCTTTTTGCTATCTGGCGCCGGGGAGCGGGCGGGGGAGCCGAACAGCGTGCCGCCCGCCGAATGCGAACTTCGACTCACGGCCGCGCGAGGTGTGTTCTCTTCCAACCCGCTAGTTACTGATGAACGCGAGTGCTACTTTCCAAGGAACCTCACGCGTCGTCGCGTAATCCAGGAGGCCTCGTGGACCGGCCGGAACGGAAGCTTGTGGCGGTGTTGGCTGCGGACGTAGCCGGCTATTCGCGTCTGATGGGAGCTGACGAGGCCGGGACGCTTATCCATTTGAAGACGCTGCGGGCCGAAGTCATCGATCCGAAGATTGCGCAATTCCGGGGTCGGCTGGTCGGCACGGCAGGCGACAGCCTGCTGGTCGAGTTCCCAAGTGCTGTCGACGCGCTGCAGTGCGCGGTCGAAACCCAAGAACACATCACCGCACGCGACATCAATCTCCCCCAAGACCAGCGCATGGCCTTCAGAATGGGTATCAACGCCGGCGAGGTGATCGCCGATGAGACTACCATTTACGGTGACAGCGTGAACGTCGCTGCCAGGTTGGAGAAGCTCAGCCAGGCCGGGGGCGTCGTTATTGGCCGCAGTGTCTATGATCAGGTCAGGGGAAAGGTCCCCTATACGCTCGTCGACTTGGGCGAGCACGTGATGAAGAACATTGCGGGGCCCGTGCGTGCCTACCGGGTCCAAATGGGAGAATCGGGTTCCGATCTCCCTCCGCCCGTCTCTTCGGCGCAGGACTTGGCGCCTCCGTTCAAGCCATCCGTGGCGGTGCTTCCCTTCACAAATATGTCGGCAGACCCTGGGCAGGAATATTTCTCGGATGGTTTGGCCGAAGACCTCATAACCGAGCTCAGCCGCAGTCAGAGCCTGTTCGTCATCGCGCGCAATTCCTCGTTCGTTTTCAAGGGCCAAGCGGCAAACATTACCGATGTCGGAAGGAAGCTTGGGGTACGGTACGTCGTCGAGGGCAGCGTGCGAAAGGCTGGATCGCGAGTCAGGATCACGGCGCAGCTGATAGAAGCGCCAACCGGCAATCATGTCTGGGCCGAAAGATACGATAGAGATCTCGAAGACCTCTTCGCCGTTCAAGACGAGCTGACAGAGAGGATTGCCTGGGCGCTGGTCGGAAAGGTGGGGGCTGCGGAGATCGCCAGAACCAGGCAAATCAAGACGAGCCTTGGTGCCTATGACGCATTCTTGCGTGGGATCGAAGCGATGAACCGATTCACGGAGAAGGACGCCGCCGCTGGGGTCGAGTTCTTCACGATGGCTCTCGGCTTGGAGCCAGATTCGGCGCGGACGCATGCATCGCTCGCGGACGCCTACGCGACCCTCTCCGTTTTCAGAGCTGACGGAGACATGAAGGCGTTGGCCATGCAGTCGGCCTTGCGGGCTATCGAACTCGGCGACGCCAGCGGATTTGCGGAGGCTGTCGTCGCCGCTCTGCATGGATTGAAAGGGGAGTTCGAGGCTGCCGAGACTCATTGGCAACGCGCGCTCGCGATGGCCCCGACAAACCCGAGCGTACTCATCTGGGTCGGGTACATCTGCCTTTGGAGTGGTCAACTCACGAAGGCCCGCGAGATCGGCGAGCGGCTCAGACGATTGAGTCCGCTCGAACATCGCGAGGTCCACGAGTTGCTCGCATTCGTTTACTATCTGCTTGGCGAGTATGAGGCATCCCTGGAGTCATTCCGCCGCTGGGACAACAATAACTATAATCGGGGGTTCGCCAATTTGGCTGCTTGCTTAGGCCAACTCGGACGCGCCGATGAAGCAAGATTGGCTTGGGGCAGGTGCCTTGAGCGGAAGCCTGAGTTCACTCTGGATGACTACAAGCGCAGCTCTCCATATCGCCGACCGCAGGACGTGGAGCACTGGCTCGACGGACTGCGGAAGGCAGGCATTACGGATGACGGATGACCCGCCAAAACAACCGGGCGGTTTGTCGACAACGACCGATTTACTGACCCGTGACGATCTTCGTCCAAGTGCGTGTGGCCAAGCGCTGTGTTTTCGTGTCGTACGGAAAGATCGTAAAGAGTTTGTTCAACGTTCCCTCGTCAGGATAGATAGACCGATCGTCGAGAATGCTCTTCTCAACGAATTGTTGCGAGGCCTTGTTGCCATTCGGATAGAATACATAATTCGTATTCTTGGCTGCGACGTCCGGCCTCATGAGATAGTTGATGAAGGCATCCGCTTCTTCGACGTGTGGCGCATCGGCGGGGATCGCCAGCTGATCAAACTGCATAACTGTGCCTTCCTTCGGGATTGTGTATGCGATCGTGACGCCATGAGAGGCCTGAGTCGCACGGCCGCGCGCCTGTAGAACGTCGCCCGACCAGCCGATCGCCAGACAGATGTCGCCGTCGGCCAGAGCGCTGATGTACTCCGATGACTCGATCTTGCGGAGGTCAGGGCGGATACGCATCCACGCCTCTTCGGCCTTGCCGAAGTCTTCGGGCAAGGTGCTCTCGGGATTCAATCCAAGATAATTCAGCGTGATTGGCAGCATCTCTGCCGGCGAATCGATCACGTAGACCCCGCAAGCGGCCAGCTTATTCAGCATTTCGGGATTGAAGAAGAAGCTCCAGCTGTCGAGCTTGTCGACGCCCAACGCATCCTGCACCTTCTTGGTGTTGTAGCCGAGGCCGACGGTGCCCCACATGTAGTTGACCGAATACTGGTTGCCCGGGTCGTACTTGGCGGTGCGTTGCTGGATGACGTCCCACATATTGGAGATGTTGGGCAGCTTCGACTTGTCGAGCTTCTGGAAGACGCCCGCCTGGATCTGGCGGGCGAGGAAACTCGCGCTCGGCACGACCACGTCGTAGCCGGAACCGCCGGCGAGCAGCTTGGTCTCTAGCATTTCGTTGGAGTCAAAGACGTCGTATACAACCTTTATGCCGGTCTCCTTGGTGAACTCGTCGATAACCGACGGCTCGAAATAGTCCGACCAGTTGTAAACGTTGACCACTTTGTCTGCGGCGTGCGCCGACACAGTCAGGACGGCGGCAAACAAAGGTGCGGCCGACCAGAAGAGGCTCTTGCCGATCATGATGCTCACCATAGTTCGGGCCTCAGCTGCGCCTGTGGCCACGTGAAAAAAGCAACATTAGCACATACTGAAAGGAGGGGAACGCGTCGTTCTCGGGCCAGCGGGTCCGACTCGCCGAGTATCACTGGCAGACTCTTGCCGGATTTAGCTCCGCAACGAGGACAGCGCACCGGGTGCCGGACCGATACACGGCGGCATAATAGCATCCGATGGACGGCTTGTCTTCGCGCCGCTCTGTTGTCTTCCCTGCGCGGTCGTACGCCGGGCCGCATTTTGGTGACGACGCCCAAACAAAGCCGGCATACTCCAACCAGAGTTAGGGTCTCGGCCTCGAATGCCCTGCCGAGCCTCGGTCCGGCACTGGTCCCGGGCCGTGCCGGGGAGCGCTGGGGGAGCCGAAGGGCGCTGGGCCGCTGTTTTGGCGTGGTGAGCCGGGGGACTGCTAGATCGAGGCTGGCCCGGGCAGAGGGTGGTCCGACCGGTGCGAGCAAACCTTAATTCTAATCGCGAGAAGCAGGAGCGGACGAAAATCAATGTAGCCGGGAGGGGAGGAGTCGCCCAGCTCGGATCCACTGGACCGTCGGTGGTGATGGTGTTCTTGAGTAGCTTGCTCAGGCGCATGCCACTATGCTCGGACTTCTATGGTCAGGCGGGGAACTCGTATGGCACGCCCGAACGTCATACTTATTGCGACGCTGCAATTATCGAAACTGCTCCGAACGATTTTTGCCAGACTTGCCGGCCCATTACAAAATATGATCGCGTTCGGAACTACCGGCAAAGATCCAGTATCCAGTCGCCACCTTAGGGCCCTCAACGTATTCGTCACGCTGGTAGTGCTAAGTACAATATTCGTGATAGGACAGTCTTTGTTTCGCCTTGGATTCGCTAAACATCACGCCTTGATTTTATGGGCGTCATTTATCCTGTTCATGTGGGCACTTACTCCGCTGTCAAATCGGTTTGGCGAAGTTGTAGCGACAACATATTTTGTTGGCGTATCTTGGATCGGTTTTGTTGTTCAAGGATACATCGCTGGCTCTTCGCTTGGTAGTCATTATTTCTTATTAGCGGCCCCCGCGGTATCGATTTCTCTCGGATCCAAGCGAATGTTGATCGCAATATTACTTTTGTTCTGGGCGCTTTTCGGATTCTATATAGTGGAATTCACGTTTCCAAGCTCCTCGTTCGAGCCTGTCCCAAGAGATTTTGCCGAACTAAATCTACAGTATTGTTTATTTGGCTCATCTATATTATTATTTTGGTCGATCTACTATGCTCTCTATGTAGGTGACCGCGCTGAAGCGGCGCTTGAGCGTGAATATGAGCGGTCAGAACACCTCTTGCTTAATCTCATGCCTGCATCGATTGCTGCAAGATTGAAAGAAAAACCGGAAGAAACTATCGCTGATCACTTCGACGAGGTAGCTATTCTTTTTGCCGACGTAGTCAATTTTACGCCTCGCGCTAGCAAGTTACCCGCGGTAGAGGTTGTGCGGTTCCTCAATCGAGTCTTTACCAGATTTGACCGCTTGGCAGCGATCCATTGCTTGGAGAAGATCAAAACGGTTGGAGACGCCTACATGGTGGCGGGTGGCATGCCTGACCGCCATCAAGGGTACGCTCGACGGGTAGCCGAGTTGGCACTCGACATGCTGGACGCGACCCGCGACCTCTCGGAAGAGATAGGAGAGGAAATAGCCATTCGGATAGGAATCCACATAGGGCCGGCAGTCGCAGGAGTGATCGGGACACAGAAGCTATTTTACGATGTATGGGGAGATACCGTGAATACCGCATCTCGGATGGAGTCACTTGGTAGTGCCGGCCGGATTCAGGTGACCGAGACAGCTATGCAGATTCTGGCTGACGAGTACGTGTTTGAGAGACGCGCCCGAGTTCATGTCAAGGGGAAGGGTGAGATGGAACTGTACTATTTGCTCGCCCGCAAAGCCGTGGGCGAGCGCGATCAGCCTATCCCCGGTCCTTGACAGCCAAAAAGACCCCGCGCGCCAGTGGGTGCCACGACCGACCGACGTCGAGCAAGTTTTTGGCCAACGAGACCGAACAAATCCGGCTAAATCGCGCGCGCATTAAACTACCCCACAGCGTAGGACCGCCGTTACCGGGACTGAGGGCGCGCCCAGGTCGGGAGGGCGTCCACCCGCCTGGGCGGCCGCTTCTACTGGTCAAAAGAGAAGCAGCCGGGCCCAACCGTAAGAGCGTCAATTCTGCGGACAAGGTGACCAAAGAAGGATGCCTAGGGCATCCAATTTGCGACATGCCTCACCTCGTTACTTTGGGCCAACAGCAGACATGCCGATTTGGCGGTGTGCTCGCCATGGCACCCCGATAGGTGTAGGGTTTCCAGCATACTGTGTTTTCCTGCAAGGGTACGATCGTGAAAGTCCCCGCGCTCGACCGGAAGCTGCTGGCGATCCTGGCGGCCGATATGGTCGGCTACTCAAAGGCGATGGAGGCCGATGAGGCCGGCACCATTGAGCGATTAAAATCCGTTCGTGCCGAGCTGTTCGACCCCGCCATCTCCCAGCACCATGGGCGCCTCATCAAGCTGATGGGCGATGGCGCGCTTGTCGCCTTCGACAGCGTGGTCGACGCAGTCGCCTGCGCAGCGGAAATCCAAAGCGCGGCGGCCGCGCGCAATGAAGGTCTGCCCGAGCCTGAGCGCATCGTGTTCCGCATCGGGGTCAATTTGGGCGACGTTGCGCTGGTTGACAACGATGTCTATGGCGATGGCGTCAATGTCGCGGCGCGATTGCAGCAACTAGCTGATGCTGGCGGCGTGATCGTGTCGGGCACAGCCTTTGACCATCTGCAAGGCAAGCTTGATTGGTCCCTCGATTTCGCTGGCGAGCAACAAGTAAAGAATATCAGTCGTCCGGTGCGGATGTACCGGCTAAGGCTCGATGGCAAGCGGCCGCGCTGGACCGTGCGTAAGGCGATGCCGCGCTGGGTTGGGACGGCGGCGGCCATCGTGCTATTTGCTCTGCTGGGCGGCGGCGGGACATGGTGGTTCTTTCATTCAGCTGCTCTGGGTTCCAAGCCGTCGGTCGCAGTGCTGCCCTTCAACAACTTTGGCGGCGACGACGCCACCGGGCGTCTGGCCGATGGCCTCACCGAGGACATCATCACCGATCTCGCGCAGTTCCCCGAACTCGACGTCGTGGCACGCAATTCGACGCAAGCGTACAAAGGCAAGTCGGTGGATGTCCGCCAGGTCGCGAGTGCGCTCGACGTCGGCTATGTGCTGGAAGGCTCGATCCAGCGCCAGGGCGGTCGGCTGCGGATCACCGCGCAGTTGATCGATGCAAAAACCGGCAACCATCTGTGGTCGGAGCGATGGGACCGGCCTGCTGAAGACGTGTTCGCCGTTCAAACCGAGATCGCCGAGCAGGTCACCAACCGTCTCGGCAACGGCGTGGGACTGATTCAGGGAGCGGGGCGGGCTGCAGCGAAGCGTAAACGGCCGGACAACTTGACTGTCTATGATTACTATCTGCTCGGAACTGAAAGGATTGAAAAGATTACCGTAGCGGATGAGGAGGAGGCCATTAGGCTGCTCAACCTCGCTGTCAAGCTGGACCCGGAGTTCGCCCGCGCCTGGGTGGAACTCTATCATGCTCATAACATATTGGCTGGCTTCGGTATCAATTCCGAGAGCGAGATCAAGGCGGCTGCCGATGTGGCCGAACGCGCGGTGCGGCTCGATCCGAGCGACGCCGAGGCGCACGCCGTTTTTGGCATGAGCCTCAAAGACAAGGGCGACAACGCCCGCGCCAAGGTCGAGCTGGACACGGCCCTCCGCCTCGCTCCCGGTTCGGCCGAAATCCTGACATTCTATTCCGGCTTTGCGTCAGGCTTCGACGAACCCGAACGCGGCGCTCAGTTGGTCGACCAAGTTATACGGCTCGACCCGAATTACCCGATGTGGGCAACTGGTTTCTACTCCACTGCCTATTTTATGGCTGGCCGCTATGAGGACGCCTTGAAGATGCTGGAACGCAAGACGCCCGATAACTACAGCAAATGGGAATGGGTGATGCGTAGCAGCTCCCGGGCGGCACTGGGTCGAATCGATGAGGCGAATGCTTCGGTTAGGGAAACTCTCAAGCACTACTCGGATTTGACCGTCGAGGGTATGGTCAATGAATTCAGCTTGAGCAAGACGGAGCGCGCTCGTTTCATCGAGACAATGCCGCTCGCCGGCTTCCCGCTTTGCGCCAAGCCCGAGGCGCTGGCAAATCTCGCCAAACCTGTGCGGCTGCCGGAATGCGAGGCGGGGTAGACGAATTCGCCTAGGGAGCCATAGAACAGCCCTGTGCAAGGTGCGCGGGCCGCTGATCGCCCGGTACCGGCGGGCGCTGTCGCGGAGGTTTGGTGCGATGACGCAAATGGTTGCGCCGGTGTGCAAAGCTCCAGCCAGCCGCCAAGCTCGCCCCGCTGTCTGCACGGGCCGGCAAGCCGACCGTCGGCAGCGGTGTGCAACTCGGAGTCTGTGGGCGGGGCCCTGCCTCATGGATCGGTGCCGCGCGGCGGCGCCGGACCGCTCCTCGGCGCGCAGAACCGACGATGTGCGTTGCCGTGACGATCAGGGTGAACGCATCCCAAGCCCGCCCTGGCCGAGCAAGGCGAAGCGCTGCCAGCTCGGTTATGGCCGACGGCCCTGCCCGCGCCTGTCTCCACGCTGTCCGACGACAGTGTTACCTTTGTTGGCCGGGGCAACCGCGCTCGGTGCGGCGCTATGCGGCGGTCGTTTTAGCACCCTGGCGCGTCGTTCGGGAGCTCCCCCGCTCAAAAAAGCTCCGGCACCGGTTTCTCCCCGGGTCCCCCTCGCGGCAATCGCGATGCGATGGAGGCCAGTCCGCCGATCCAACAAGGCCGAGGTCCCGACGGCCTAAGAAATGGCGCCGGCACGATTGCGGCTGAGCGCGAACAGCAGCCAAGGACCGTAGTCGCGCGGGGAGTAGGAGAATGGGAAACATACCGGACCGCCAGGACCGGATTTGGTTGAGCAGAGGGCCTGGGCGCCGAGCCGGAAGACGTGGTGCGCGGTACGCGATACTTGAGGCGCAGAGTTGCTGCGCCATGCGACACGGCAAGAGATCAGGAGGGATGAAGACCGGCCTTCAGCGAGCTGACGCGGTGCGCAGACGCCGGCCCGGGGCCGCGCATATAGTGGAGCTCTGGCCGGTAGCGCGGTGCAACGAATTCGCGAAAGGCTAGTGCCAACTGCGCTACCACGCCCTTTCCGCCCACCACCGATGTACCGGCCGCCTCCGCATCTTTCAGGAATGCTATGCGCGACCATATCCTCAGTTTCGCGGCCATCGAGGCGCTCCTTATGACCTTGTGACGCCCGGCGGACATGGCGGCAAAGTCCGCGACGCCGACGCCGATACGGTCTTCGCTAATAGACCGCTTGAACAAAAGACCGCATCGTTTTGGGTCGCGGTGAGAAATCCCCTTGAGGTCACGGACAACAACAGCGCTACCCCTACGGCCGTGGCCAAGAACACGACGGCAACGCCAAACAGCAGGTTACGCGACATCATTGTCCTAACCTCACACGCCGGTGTCGATGTGGAACAGCGTCTTTGCGCCCGGCATATCTGAAACAGCAGAAGCAAGAACCGTGCCACGTTTGGACTGGGGCGGATTTCGCGCCGGACTAATCCCTTTGGACGCGCGCCCTGCCGGCTAATGCATGTCGCCCAAAAGTGGCCCCGGTTTTGGGAGAACGACATGCATAAAAACAAAGATCTAAAGCTGCGTCGCCTGAATCCGTTCAAACGCGACGCGCTTTAGGCTCCGGCAGAAGCGCCAACGGCCGCCGGGCCGCCGGGTCACGTCGTACAAGTCGATCAAGACCGATATGATCAATGCAGGCGGTATCTGGGAAGACAGCAAGGTCGTCACCGACCAGGGGCTTGTCACCAGCCGTAACCCCGGCGACCTCGACGCTTTCTGCGACAAGCTCACCGAGGAAATCAGGGAAGGTCGGCACGACAGAAGGGCGGCTGCCTAGCCCATCTGTCAGTCGGAACGCATTGCATGAAAGGTTGCGCCGGGAAGCGTCGGCGCAACCTTTTCCATATTTCAGCCGCTCTTCACACCGTCCGATTTCCGCAGCGACGCCTGATGCACCAGCGAGGTCCAGCTGTTGGTCGAAGCGAGGTGGCAGTAGAGCAGGCCGAGCGCGCCGGATTTGCGCAGGTCCAGAAACGCCTCGTCGCTCAATTTGTTGAAGGCCGGCTCGTCGATCACCTGGAAATCGGTGAGGTTGAGCACCTCGCCGCCTTCCAGCGTCACCTTGCTCTGGCGCGGCGAAAACAGGCCGTGCGCGTCGACCTTCTCGACCATCTCGCGGGTGGCCCTGAAGTCGATCTGGAACTGGTTGCAGAAAGCGAGCGCCTGCCTGGTCGGCTCGGTGCCGATTCCTATTCACGTCGACCGCACGGCCGGATCGCTTAGGTTGCGACTAGTGCTGCGCCCACCTGGGTTGGCAACCGTATCGGGACCGTCGCGAGCGACCATTCCAGCGGCGTTGGCGCCGAGCAGGTAAATCAGCTAGAACTAAATCAGGCAGAACAATTGTCTGCGATTTCAGGAGACGACATGTCCGAGGAGCATGTTGAGCGGCGGCTGGCGGCGATCCTGGCCGCGGATGTGGTCGGCTATAGCCGTCTTATGGAGGTCGACGAAGAGCACACGCTCAATCTCCTTCGGCAGCATCGACGGGAGTTCTTCGATCCGACCGTCACCAAGCACGGTGGGCGCATCTTCAAGGTGATGGGTGACGGCTTCCTGGTCGAG
Organism: Mesorhizobium norvegicum; assembly: GCF_004919685.1. Classification (GTDB taxonomy): domain Bacteria; phylum Pseudomonadota; class Alphaproteobacteria; order Rhizobiales; family Rhizobiaceae; genus Mesorhizobium; species Mesorhizobium norvegicum. Next base: position 108,729 of record NZ_SMYZ01000039.1, read on the forward strand.
TTCGGCAGCGTAATCAATGCGGCGCGCTGCGCGGTCGAGATCCAGCGCGGCATGTCCGAGCGGAATGCCGGCATCCCCGAGGACCGGCATTTCAAGTTTCGCATGGGCATCAACCTTGGCGACATCATCGTCGACGGTGATGATTTCCAAGGCGACGGCGTCAATCTTGCGGTGCGGCTGCAGGGCCTCGCGATACCCGGTGGCATCGCCTGCTCGGAAGCGGTGCGCCATGCGGTCGGCAACAGGCTGGGCGTCGACTTCGCCGATCAGGGCACCAGGACCGTCAAGAACATTGCCCAGCCGGTGCATGTCTATTTCGCCAACTGGGACCAGGGCGTCCCGCATGTCGAGACGCATGTTGCGGCCAGGAGCGTCCCGACGCTGGTGCGGTCCGACAAGCCGTCGGTGGCGATCCTGCCCTTCGCCAATCTGAGCAATGATCCCGACCAGCAGTATTTCAGCGATGGCATCACTGAAGATATCATAACCGACCTCTCGAACGTCTCCGGCCTGTTCGTGCTCAGCCGCAATACGGTCTTCGCCTTCAAAGGCAGGACCGAGAAGATGGAACGCATCGCCAGGGAGCTTGGCGTCGGCTACATTGGCGAGGGCAGCGTCCGCAAGGCGGGAAACCGGGTCAGGATCAATGCCGAGCTGATCGAGGGCGCCACGGACGGACACGTCTGGGCTGCCCGCTACGACCGCGACCTCACCGACATCTTCGCCGTGCAGGACGAAATCGCCAAGGCGGTCGTGGCGCAGCTCAGGGTCACACTCCTGCCCGAGGAGAGGAAAGCTATCGAGCAGGCGCCGACGGACAATGTGGAAGCCTATACGCATTATCTTCGAGGGCGCGATTACAGCCACATCGCGACCAGAGCCAATCACCTGATGGCCAGACAAAGTTATATCAGGGCCATCGAGCTCGATCCGGGATATGCCCGCGCCTATGCAGGCTTGGCGGTCTGCGACGTACGCCTTCAGTCGATCTACGGCTCACCGATCCAAGTGGACGACATTCTCGCGACCGCCGACAAGGCCCTGGCCCTGGGCGCGAATTTGGCCGAGGCGCATTCAGCCAGGGGCTTTGCCCTGTCCCTCGCCGACCGCCGTTCCGAGGCCGCGGCGGCGTTCGAACAGGCTCTTACGCTCGACCCCAATTGCCACGAGGCCAATCGCTACTATGCCGAGTTCTGCGTAACCGGCGGCCAGTTCGAGTTCGCCGCGACGTACTTCATGCGCGCGATGGAAATCAAGCCGGCCGACTACGGCGCACCGGTCATGCTGGTGAACGTCTTCCGCACTCTCGGCCAACAGAACGACGCGGAGCTTTATGCGCGGATCGCATTGGAGAGAGCTGAAGAGGAACTCCGTCTGCATCCGGAGAACGCCAATTGTGCCTGCCTGGGGGCTATCGTGCTGGCCTTCCTTGGTGAACGCGATAGGGCGGCGAAGTGGCTTGACCGGTCTCTGGCGATCGACCCTAGCGATATCAACGTCCAATACAACGCCGCTTGTACCTATGCGTTGCTGGGGGAGTTCGAACGCTCGATCGACCTTTTGGAAGCGTGGCTGCCGCAGGCTGGCGCCGAGATGAGACTCTGGTTCAAGAACGATTCCGATTTCGCCTCTGTTCGCAGTCATCCTCGCTACCAGAAGTTGCTCCAGCTGCTGCAGTAGCGATACGCATTGTTCTTGAGACAATTTTATTGCCGACAATCAAGAACCGGCCTTCAGGAAGATTTACCCGACAAACCAACGCCCTCGCCATCCCACGGATATTATGTTATGTTACTAATATAACCGAGAGGTGGGGAATGGGTACCCGGTTCAGGTTGTTCGTTCAGCCTCCGTTCGAAGACCCTGCGTCAAGCCCTGAGATCATTTCGGTTTCTTCCCCGCCAGGCAGCGTCGGACCTGGCCCGTCCGACGATCGTATGTATGTCGTCGAGCCGGTCGACAAGACGCGGCCCTATGGCGTCAACCACGGCCCGTTGGGCACGCCCTTCATCTCCCTGCCGCCCTGGACGCGAGCGATCCTCGATCCGGCCGTTCCCGACGAGGACGGCAATTTCGATCACTATCAGCCCTCGACGCCCGGCTTCGAAGCAGCGCACGCGTTCGGTTGCGTGCGCTTCACGCTCGACGTTTGGGAGCGTTACATCGGCCAGCCGCTCACCTGGCATTTCCGCGATCACTACGACCGTCTGGAAATCTCGATCCTGCCGGGTTGGGATAACGCCCAATACGGTTATGGCTTCCTCGAGCTCGGCAGCCAATTCCTGAAAGACGGACGCGCGCTCCCCTTCAGCCTCGACTTCGATATTATCGCGCACGAGGTTGGCCATGCATTCGTCTACAGCGTCCTCGGTATGCCGAAGCCGGGAGCTGAGCTCCCCGAATATCTGGGCTTTCAGGAGGCCTTTTCCGACTGCGTTTCGTTGATCGCGGCCATGCATTTTCCCTCCGTGATCGAAAATGTTCTGACGGAGACGCGCGGGAATCTCTACATCGCCAACCAACTCTCTCGCTTCTCGGAATTTTCGCCGCACCGCCAGATACGCGAGGCCAACAACAAACTGACGATGGCCGATTTTGCGGACGGCTGGACCGACGAGCATGCCCTGTCACAACCTCTCACGGGCGCCGTCTTCGACATTCTGGTCGATGTCTTCCACGAGAGCTTGGTGGCTCGAGGGCTGATCTCGCCGGAGGCCGAAAATCTTGCCGACCTCGCCGAGATCGACCCAGCTGCCGAGCTGCCGGTCCAGGAAGTCTTCGACCGCGATTTCGCTCGCAATCCAGAAGGTTTCGTCGACGCGCTGCTCGACGCGCGCGATATCGTGGGTACCTATCTCGCCGAGACGCTGTGGGCTCTCGCCCCGGATTTCCTGGACTACCGTGACGTGGCGAGAACGATGCTCGCGGTCGACGACAGTGTGACCGGAGGAGAACTATCAAGCATCATCTTCCGGGATTTCGACCGGAGAGGGATTTTTCGCTACCGTGCCGGGCCTCGCCTGACGAAGCCAACCCGAAAGAGCCATTTTCATGAGGGCCGAATCGCTCTTCCACGGGACCAGGCGCGTCTGCCGGACATGAGCTATTTCGAGAAATATTGGATGTCCAGAAGTGGCGCCGAGCTTTGATCGACATGCAGAAGATGGGGTGATCCATGACAACCGAAACCATTCTAAGTACCTCGGCCATACATTTGTTCGGTAGAGTTCTTGAAGATTTGAAGCTTAAGAAGAGGATCGATGGGGGACGGCCTCCAAGGCCTGGCAACAACAGATTCCTGCAGAACCAGATCGACGCCTCCGGTAGCCTGCTGGCAAGGATCTATGCGTTCACCTTCGAGGCGCAGTTCTACGAGCTGGCCCGACCGACCATACTTCTTGTCCATGGGCCTGGCACTGCCGTTGATTATCCAGCCCCGGGGGCCACCGATCTCAAGGTCATGAGCCGTGGTCCAAGCGACCCTGCCTATACCGGACTGTCATCGCAGATAGGCTCGTTTGCGCGCGGAATGCAGGTCTGGGTCTACGACAAGAGTGATCTGACAATGCGGCTGGAACTCGACACCGGAACGCTCGAAGATGTCCTGTTGAATGCAGAGCTGGACCCGCGTTCGTTTGGTCGATCGGGTGGAGCAATGGGCAGATCCGGCGGTGCGATGGGCCGATCCGGCGGCGCCATGGGCAGGTCTGGCGGTGCGATGGGACGGTCCGGTGGCGCCATGAACCGCGGGGGGCGCGGCGATTTGGACTAGCGTTTCCGATCGTTAATTGAGAATGCCGAAGGAGATGGATCATGGCAAAAGCAGAGATAGTACGTGTCGAAACACCTGAAGGGAATGCTGTAAGAGACAAAGATCCGGTCACGGTCGGTGTGACGGTGGCCCCAGGTTGGTTTGACGACCCAGAAGACTTGGTAATTAAATTTATTTACGCAGTCACTTTAGAGGGCACTGATTATCTATCGGTATACCATGACGAAATAACCGTCGAGTATTCAACAGAAATTAACTTCAAGGTTAAAGCAGAATATGGCGCTTCGCCCGGAGAATACTATGTTCAGATCAAGAAAAAGTCCTCAGGTGAAACGATTGCAAGTGATCCCGATGATGGGACTATCACTGTATCCTAAAGTTGGTCATTGCCAAACGAATACTCTGTGACTGATCGTAAGGTCACATCGGCAATCAGCGGCTCTGCCCTCACGCCGGCAAAATCTTGCCGGGTTCATGATGTTTTGTGGGTCGAGTGTCTGCTTGATCATGCGGTTTCCGCAGCTGCCTCCTCAAGTCTTTCACCTCATGCGGGCCAGCGAGAAGTCAGCCCGCCGGCAGCCCCGCCTTCCGCAACGATGCCTGGTGCACCAGCGAGGTCCAGCTGTTGGTCGAGGCGAGGTGGCAGTAGAGCATGCCGAGCGCGCCGGATTTGCGCAGGTCGAGGAACGCCTCGTCGCTCAGTTTGTTGAAGGCCGGCTCGTCGATCACCTGGAAATCGGTGAGGTTGAGCACTTCGCCGCCTTCCAGCGTCACCTTGCTCTGGCGCGGCGAAAACAGGCCGTGCGCCTCGATCTTCTCGATCATCGCGCGGGTGGCGTTGAAGTCGATCTGGAACTGGTTGCAGAAGGCGAGCGCCTGCCTGGTCGCTTCGGTCGGCTCGCTGCCGTTGAAGAACGGCGCGATCTTTTCGTCACGGAACGGCGCCAGCAACTGGTCGACGACGCGGTCGCTGGCCCGGTCGACGCACAGCGTCAGCCGGCCGGGCGCCTTCGGGTCTTCGGCCAGGATGAAGGGATAGCGGCGGACATAGGCGGGGATGTAGTGCGGCCCGGTCCATTTGCCGTCGGCGTCGACGAACAGGTTCTCATCCTGGCGCACGCCGGTGATGATCACCGGCGCCTTGGCCGCGCCGATGAAGACGATCGGGTAGGAGCGCATCGCCGCCGGCATTTCCGACGCCACCACCGGAATGGCGTGCGCCGAGCGGGCGAAGCCGAAATCGCTGCGGGCGGTCAGGCCAAGCGAGCCGTGCCGCGCCGGGTTGAGCGCTTCCGGCCTGGAATAGAACAGCGGCATCGCATCGCTTGCTGCTTCCGTCTTTGCATCCGCCATCGTCCGTCTCCCCGCAAGCCGATCCGGCCGCCAATGGTCCCGAAGCCGGGATCTGTTCTTGTTTGCGCTGATCTTGGATCGAAAGGAATCCCGCGCAGGAGCAAAGTACTACAGCGTCTCTTGCGCGCATAAAAGGACAGGCGGTGCTGTATTTTGGGTTTGCGGCGGCGAATTGTCTTGCGGGCATGGCCCGGCAACCTGCCCGCCTCTGGACAGCTTACGGCGAAGCGGCGACAGTGCCGCCGGCAGTGGACAAATTGAGGCTGATGGCATGGCGTCGGTATCGGATTTCGAACAGGGGCAGACCTTCACCATCGAAGCCGGGGGCCAGCAGATCCCGCTCGAGCTGAGCGCGGTCAACCCCATCGTCGCCAGCCCGCGCCCGGGCGGCGGCTTCTCGCTGCTATTCAGGGGCCCGCGCGAAATCGCGCTGCCGCAGGCGACCTATCTTTTCACCGGCAAGAGCGGCACCCACGAGATCTTCGTCGTGCCGGTCGCGGCCGATGCAACGGGGCGGCTTTACGAGGCGGTGTTCAATTAGCGCCCGGTTTTGGGCTGCATGCAGGCCTACCGCATTGTGACAGGGCCCAATGCGACAATCTTTGCCGTCGGCGCAGCCCCTCACTGTCCTGCCGGACATCTCTCCCCGTAAACGGGGCGAGAGTGGCTGGCCGCGACGCCGGCGCCTTTCTTGCTGCGCTGGAGATTGGCGAAATCGGCCGTGACAGCGTCCCTCGCCCCGTTTACGGGGAGAGGATGCCGGCAGGCAGGTGAGGGGCGGCGCAAACGATGACCGTTGAGAATGCCGCCATGGCGCAGCAAATTGGTTCCGACGATCATAGATCGTCATCCGCCCGCGGCGCACAGGCCATCAAATCGTAGACGCCCTTGTCCTCGAGAACCGCGAAGCCGAGCTCGACATAGAGCCGCCTCGCCGGATTGTGCTTCTCGACGTGGATCGAGGCCGATTTGCCGGCTAACCATGCCTCGTCGATGAGGTCGCGCAGCAGCGCCCTGCCATAGCCCTTGCGGCGATGTTCCGGCAGGAAAGCGATGTCGATGATGCGGTGTTGGCTCGGCCAACGCTCGACATAGAGCCGGCCAATGTCTTCGCTATCGCGTTCCACAACCAGCCAGTCGGCCTCGGGATAGTGTTTTCTGTAATGCGCGTGCTGCGCCTGGAACTGCATGTCGAGGAAGTCAGCCTTCTGCGCGTCGGTCCACGACGTCACGGCGAGTTCATCCATGCGCGTCGAGGCATAGAGCCGCGACAGGAAGGGCATATCGGCCGCTGTCGCCGCACGGAAGCCGAGCCCGGCCTTATCAGACCGGGCCCACACTGAACAGGGATGTGCCTGCTTTACTTCTGCCACGCTGCCTGACGTCAGACCGGCGGGGTCAGGTCGCGCACCACGATGGCCTGGTTGACGTTGCTGTCGGCAAGCGACACCCAGGAATACTCCCACTCGGTGCTGTCGATGTTCATCTGCGACAGCGTCCACAGCGAGTTGCTGTTGCCGGCGGCACCGCTCAACAGGCTGAACACGGCGAGGCGGCCGTCGGCATTGTAATCGAGCATCAGTCGCGTGTTGGAGCCGGAGGCGTTGAAATCGCGCCAGCCCGACCAGTTCTGCGTGGCAGCGTCGTACTGGGCGTTGAACGAGTGAACGTGCTGCTGGTCGGACGCGACAAGCATGATGTCGCCATTGCCCTCGATGCCGGAAGCCAGCGTATATTTGCCGACCCTGCTGTAGCCGGTGGTTGCCCAAGGCGTCCATGTGGCGGTTCCGGCAGGCTTCTGGCGCGTGTGCAGAACCTGGCCGCTCTTCGTCAAGGCGAACAGATTGGTGGCACCCAGCGGACCGACAACCGGCGCCATGACGGTGAACCCACCGGTGCCTGAAGTGTCGATCTGCACCCAGCCCGTCCAGTCGGCAACCTTCAGCGCCTGCGCCTTATTCTGCTGGCAGCGATAGAGATTGGCCGCCGAATTGATGCCGAACAGCGCAATGGTCCCATCGGCCTGGCGTATCGCCGAAATCGACACCAGCCCGCCGGGAATCTGCAGCCAGTCGCTCCACATCTTGGCAGGCGGAACGCGTTCCTCGACGGTGACGACGATCGGCGTGGAGGTGCCGGGCGGCGTGATCGTTTTCTGCACCTGCACCACCTGGTCAGGGTTCTGGTAGATCCACCAGATGCGCGCCTGGTTGTCGAGGACAAAGAGTTCGATGCGGCCATCGACATCGCGCGCCATCGAAAAACTGTAGTAGCTGGCGGCGCCGGCCGGCGCGCCGATGTTCATCGGCGCGGTCCATTTGTCGATCGGGCCGATCTGGTTGGCGTCTTCGGTGATGAAGAACAGATTGGGGCTGCCTGACAGCTGCGCGACGACGGCCACCCTTCCGTCCTTGGTGATGCCGGCCGTCATCTGCACATAGGTGCCGGGAGCGATGATCGACCAGGCCGCGGGCCACGGTCCGTTCGGCGCGGTCTGCGCCTTCTGGATCAGGCGCCCGGCCGACGAATCGATGGCCACCACCATCAGCCGCGACAGTTCGAAGAACGGCGCGCCGGCCGGCATGCTCTGGAAGACGGGCGCGGTCGGCGACGTGGCCGTGGCGCTCGCGGCCGTCTTCTTGGCTGCGCTGCCTGGCGCGGTCGACTCTGATGCTGCTTTCTTGGCCATTGTATCGATCCTGCGTGTTGGCTCGGAATTCAGGTTCTTGGCGGGAAGACGCCTTGCAGCGCGATGCAGAAGCTCAAGGTGATGTACGGCATCATGTTGTTGTGCGGCTGGCCGTTGCCGGCGGGAGCGATGGCCTGGTTCGACAAGGCCACCTGATTTGCGGCAGGCGTGTAGATATTTCCCTGAGATGTCTTGCCAATCGCAGTGTTGGTGGGGACGTTCGTATTGGCGGCGAAATTGCCTGGTACACTCAAGACAGAATGCGGATGCGACGGCATTTCACTCTCCAGCAGAGTAACCGTCTCCGAACCGCCAGGCTCGCCGAGATAGTGCTGTGAAAGACCGGGGCCCTGGCCGGGATGCATGGGCGCGTTGCCCTGCATATCCGGCAGGGCAAAGTTCGATTTGCCGTCGCCGCCATAGGTGGTGCCAAGCAGCGAAAACAAAGCGGTGTTCTGTGAAAGCGGCAGGATTTGCCCATCGCAGAACGCCCAGCCCTTGGGCGCGAAATTGAACGGGAAAATCCGGATTTCGGCGATGAACGGATCGGCCATGACGTCCTCTTAAGTCGGTGACGGGAAAATCCCGAAGAGCGAGATGATGAAATCCACGCACAAATAAGGCTGGAAATTGCTGTGCGGCTGATTTCCACCAACGCTGTTGATAAACTGCGGGGCCATCGGAACCGAAGGGACGGCGTTGATGAACATGTTGACCTGAGGCGACCTGCCGATCAGGCTGCTGCCCGGATTAGGCGAATTCGCCACATCGCTTGACGCGATGAAGAGGTGGCTGTGCGCCGGCATCTGGTTCACGTTCAGAGTGACTTCTTCGACGCCGCCGGTCTCGGACAGTGTGAAGCCATTGCCCTGATGAATTGGAAGGCGGCCGCGCAGATCGGGCAAGGCGAAAGTCGATTGCCCGTCGCCGCCATAGGTGGTGCCGATCAGGTTGAACAAGGTCTCGTTTTCCGAGATCGGTAGAAGTTGTCCGTCGCAGAACATCCAGCCGGCGGGCGCGAAATTGCCGGCAAACATGCGGATCTCACCAACATAAGGCTGTGCCACGGTGCGTCTCCGTCAGTTTTGCGAGGGGAAGAGGCCCTGCAGGGCAATGCAGAAGCTCAATGTCAAAAACGGCTGCATGTTGAGATGTGCCTGGCTGCCTCCGACAATAGTGACAGTGTCCGGCCGCAAATTGGTGAGATTTTGCGTCGGGCCATAGAGCAGGTTTGGCGCGGAATTGGCCACGAGATTGCCGCCCGGCACCTGGGCCGATCCCGCATTGTTGGACGCATTTGCTGGATGCGTATGGGTCGGCATCTCTGCGAGGGTGAGCGTATGCGCCTGTTCGCCGCCTCGCTCACCGAGGAAATGGCCGATACCGCCGGTGTGGTTCGGCACGCGACCGCGCATGTCGGGAAGAGCAAAGTTCGTCTGGCCGTCGCCGCCATAGGTGGTGCCGAGCAGCGCAAACAGCGCCTGGTTCTGGTTGATTGGCAGGAGCTGCCCGTTGCAAAGCGCCCAGCCTTTCGGCGCGAAGACGAACGACATGATCCTGATTTCCGAGAGAAAAGGCTCGGCCATCTACGCCCCCCAACGTCAATTTTGCTTGGAGTTGAAAGTATCCTTCCCCTAGGGAACTGTCCAGCGATTTCGACTTGCTTTGCCGGCAAGAAATTTCAGTATTCGCTTTCGCTAATGTTCTACACACCGGCGCAACTAGACATTGCGGCAATTACTGGTTCGGGTTGCTCGGCGTTATCGTGGCTCCGCCATTGTGGCCAGCCGGGATCGCCCCGAAGACGCCTCCATTGTCGAGCACGGAGGCCCCAGGCGTGTTGCCTCTGCTGCTCCACGTGGTCGCGACGTCGGTCGTAAATCCTTCGAGATAGAAGTTGGCGCTGGGTCCACCGAAATTGCCAATGACGAACGCCACATTGCCGCTGGGGCCGGTTATGCCGGTGACGGTGTTGCCCTGCACGTTTGCGGTCATAGTGGTAGCATCGCTGTTGCTGGCGCCGCTGGTCAGATAGATGCCATCATTGAACAGGTTGCTGTCCGTCAGGTTCCTGCCCGCGAATGTCAGCGTGTTGTTCCTGATCGTGATGTCCATCGTCCCGTGGTCACTGGCTCCGCCTTGGCCGACCACATCGGCCTCGATGGACGGACTGCTGCCATTGTTCAGGATGGTGTTGCCGATAATCTCGACCACGGCTGTGGCAGCGGTGCTGGTGGTGTGGATGAAGATAGGACCTCCAACGGAAGTCGCCGAGGTGTTGTTGTTCTGGATATCGCCATTGTTGTTGATGCGGCCCTGGATGTTCGCGCTGTCCTGGCCGTAGATGTTGATGACCGGGCCGCCGCTGCCATAGATCTTCTTGTTGCGGTTGATGTTGAAGGTCAGATGCGCGGTGTCCTGCGCATTGAGCCCGATGGCGCGGCTAAGCTGATTGGTGCCGGTGGGGTCGAAGGTGTTGCCGTTGCCGACAGTGCCGCCGTCGGTGATGTTGACGTTCAACGTCGACGTCTGCCTGGCGAAGCCTTCGAAGCCTGAAGTCTTCAGGTTGAGGAAGTTGCTGTTCGAGACATTGACGGTCGCGGTGGCGGTACCGGTCGTGGTGATGGCGATTCCGCCGGAGCCGTTGGCGGAATCCCTGGTGTTCTGGAACGTGCTGCCGGTGACATTCAGCGTCAGCGTGCCGCTGGTGTTGCGGACTTCGAACAGGTTCTCGCCGCCCGTTGCATCGCCAGGCACGAAGCCGAATGTCGAATTGGTGACCGCCGAGGTGCCGCTGAGATTCCAGAGCTTGACGTTGCCCTCGCCTACATTATCACCGAAGCCGGTGACTGTGCTGTTGGCGATCGTCAGGTTCGAGACGTTCTGGCCGTTGATGCCGACCTGCGCGCCGCCGGTGCCGCCATTGCCGACGACAGCGAGATTCGTGAAGGTCGCGGTCGACACGCCGCTCATGTTGATGGCGGCCATGGCCGCGCTGTTGAATGTCGCGGTGTCGATGTTGTTCACCGTGCCGTTGCCGCTGTTGGCATTGGTGAAGTTCATGTTCGACAGCGAGAGATTCTTCGTCGACGTGAACAGCGCGCCTTGCACTGTGTTCTGGATTGTGCCGCCGGAACCTGCCGTAACGCCAGTGCCGGTGACCGTCAGCCCGCCATTGCCGGCGGCAAGGCCGGTATTGTTGAGCACAATACCGTTGGTGCCGCCATTCGCCGAAATGCTCTGGAACGTCAGGCCCGAGCCGCCGATCGTCGTGTTGGCGACATTGAGCGCCGTGCCGCCGGTGGTCGTGATCGTGTTGACGATGCCCTGCACCGTCACCGTGCCGCCGCCGGTGGCGCTGAAGCCGGTGCCGCTGGTGGTGCTGATGGTCATGCCGCCACCGGTGAAGTCGATCGTGCCGCCGGTGTTGCTGTTCAAGTTGACGGCGGTGTTGGCGGCGGTGGTCAACATCTTCGCGCCGGAGAAGGTGATGGTGCCGCCGGTCACGTTCTGGACGCGCAGGCCGAGCGCGCCGGGTCCCATGTTGATGACATTGCCGAGCAGCGTGACGTTGTTGGCCGTGCGGTTCTGGATGTCGACCACCCGTCCCGCACCGCTGGTCGTCAGCGCCGCGTCGCTGGTGATGGTGGCGCTGCCGCCCAGATTGGCGAAGGCGGTTCCGGTTGTAGTGTTGACGGTGTTGAGGCCGCCGCTGATCGTCGCCGTGCCGGTGCCGGAAATATCGAGGCCGGTTCCCGACGTGGTGTTGATGTTCAGGCCGCCGCCATTGAAGACAACGCTCGCGCCGGTGTTTGCGATGCTGACAGCGGTTGCACTCACCGAGCTGATCGTCTTCGTCCCACCCGAGAAGGTGATGGTGCCGGCGGCGTTGTCGGCGAGGAAGATGCCGGTCTGGCCCGACACAATGTGCGAGATGTTACCCGACAGGGTTATGTTCTGCGCGCCAGCCATGCGGTCCTGGATGTCGATGGCTCGTCCGGTTCCGCTGGTGATGCCGCCCGCATAGATAAGGCCCGCCGTGCCACCGGTGTTGGCGCCGCCGGCACCGTCGCCGATGAAGATCGTAGCACCGATGCCGCCGATGAGCGACCCGGTGCCGAGGTTGACCGACCCGGTGCCGGCAACGCCGTTCATGACCACGGCGCTGGTGCCGCCGGCGCCCTTGTTGGTCGAGGCGAAGTTCAGGCCGCTGCCGGCGACGGTGATGCCTTGCAGGTTCATCGCGACGCCGCTCGTCGTCGTGATGGAATTGCCTATGCCGGTCACGCTGACCGTACCCGCGCCGGTGGCGCTGAAGCCGGTGCCGGTGGCGGTGGCGATCTTCAGCCCTCCGCCGCTGAAGTTCATTGTCACCGGGCTGCTGTTGCCCGCAAGGTTGACGCCAATGCCCGCACCGGTGAGGTTGATGTCGTAGCTCGCGCCGCTGACAGTGTAGGTGCCCCCGGTGTTGTTGGTGATGGCTATGCCGGTGCCGGTGCCGGTCAAGCTGTTGGACGCGCCCGACAGCGTCACGCTGCCGCCGGCATTGTTGTCGATGGCTATGCCTGTGTTGGAGGTGTCCACCGTCAGATTGCCGCTCAAGGAAACCAGACCCGCCCCGGCAAGCCGGTTGGCGACGGCGACGCCCAGGCCCGTTCCGTCCGTTTTGGTGACGCTGCCGGAATAGCTGACCGCGGTCGTTCCGCTGTTCACTATCAATGCAACGCTCGTGGCGCCGCTCAGCGCGCCGGAACCAAGGGCGACGGTACCAGTGACGTTGGATGCGCTGACGTTATAGACACCACCTGTCGACGTGGTCGACGTAAAGGTTATACCGGCTGCGACGTTCAACAAGTCCACCGCCTGCGCGTTGGTGGAGCTCACCGTGCCCGTCGTCACGTTGACCGTGCCGGCGTTGGTGGCGCTGAAGCCCGTCGTGCCGCTGGTGACGATACCGAGGTTCGAGAAGCCGACGGTCGAAGCCGTGCCGTTGTTGTTGATCGAGACCGCGGTGCCGGTCAGCGTCGTGACCGTGCCGAGACCGACCGCGCCGGTGAAGCTGACCGTGTTGGCCGCCGTCGCGCCGGAAACGCTGATGCCGCTCGCCCCGCCATTCGCCACGACCGACCCGGCAAAGGCGAAGCTGCCGCCACTGCGGCCCGTTATCGTGACCGCCGTGCCGCTCGACGTGTCGGGGACGCCGACAAAGCTCGCCGCATCGAACGTGATGGCAGCGTTGCCGCCGGTAACCTTGATCCCGCCGCCGGCGCCGCCCGTGACATCGACATTGGTGCCGGTGATCGTGCCCTGGGGGCCGGATCCACCGCCGAAGACGATGCCGGTGCCGGTCGACGCCGTGGTGACGTTGAGGTTGGTCAGCGTCGTGGTGCCGGTCGTGTTGCGGATATCGAAGGCGATCCCGGTGGCGCCTGTGCTGCTGACGTTGCTGATGGTGGTGTTGAGCGCGTTGACGATGACGTCCGTGGCATTGCCGGCGAACGTCACATGGTCGATCGTCGTGTTGGTCGATGGTGTGATCTCGACGCCAGCAGTCAGGAAATTCCGGATCGTCATGTTGCTGATGATGGTGCCGGACGCACCGCCGCCATTGTCCTTGATGCCGCGTGCGGCGCCTGCCGGGCTTCCGTCGAGGATGAAGCCGTCGATGATGTTGCCGCTGGCGCCGAGCGTGATGGCGTTGTTGCCGGCGCTCGTCGTCAGCGTCGCCGCGCCGTCCGGGGTCTGGTCGACGATCGCGATGCTGTTGTTGGCGAGTTGGATGGTCGACGGCACCGACATCGCCAGGTTGATGTTGCCATTGCCGAAGCCACGCACCTGCTCGTTGGCGTCAAGCACCAGCGTGTTGTCAACATTGGTGCCCGCCGCGGTGATGGTGCCGCCATTGTTGACGAGGACCAGGACATCGGTTGCGCCGGACGCCGCTTCCGCCGTTGTCAGCGTCGCCAGATTGCTCTGGTCGCGGCCGGTGCCATCGCCGGTTGGAGACGCGCCGACAAAATAGATCCTGCCGACACCGAAGCCGAGGCCGGGGGCCGACTGGAAGTACACATCCTGGAAATTGTAGGTGCCGGCAACCGGCGCGCTGGTGGCATCGATGCCGATAGCGGCGCCGATGGTCGAATTCTGGTCCGTCGCCGTTTCGCCGTCACCATAGGTGAAGGCGAGATTGGTGGCGCTGTCGAGATACACGCCGGTGTTGACGCCGGTGATGCTCGAACTGTTGCCGCCGACAACGGCGTCGCCGAGCCGCACCACCTGGCCGCCAGTGGCGCCGCGCAGGTCGATGCCGATCGAGGTGCCGGCGCCTACCGGGTTGGTGACGTCGAAATCGTTGGCCGTGATCGGCGCGTTGATGGTGGCGCCGTTGAGGTCGAAGGCCACGGCCGTGGTGCTGTCCAGGCCGATGCTCAGCGAGTTGAAATTGAGCGCCGCGCCGAGTGTGCCGGTGACGTCCACACCGCGTGAGCTGACGCCTTGCAGGTTGACCGTGCCGAGATTGATGGCACCGCCGGACGAAGCGACGTTGGTGAGCCCGATGCCGGTGACCACGCCGCTGCTGGTCGAAACCGAGTTGAAGTTGATGCCGCTGCCAACGGTCACGGTGTTGAGGCTGAGCGCGTTCCCGGTCGACGTGATCGTGTTGGTGGTGCCGCCCACGCTGATCGTGCCGCCGACCTGAGCGATGAAACCGATGCCGCTGGTCGTGTTGATGGCCAGGCCACCATTGCTGAAATCGATGGTGCCATTAATGTTGCTGACCAGGTTGACGCCGTCGGTCGCACCCGACTGGATCTGCTTGGTGGCGCCGGAGAAGGTGACGGTGGCCGCGATGCCGTTGTTGATGTTGGCCACGACGATCTGGCCGCCGCCGGCGGCGTTCGTATCGGTCAAATTGCCTGAGAGCGTCACCGAGCCGCCGGTCAGCTGCTGGATGGAGACGGCGGCGCCCGTGCCGTTGCTGGCGATGGCGCCGGCATAGGAGACGACCGCACTGCCGCCGCTGAGAACGGCGCCCGAGCCGACATTGAAAGCGGCGCCTGCACCCAGGTTGTTCAGCGTGCCGACACCAAGGTTCAGCGTGCCGGTCAGATTCTGCAGATTGATGCCGTGGCCGGCGCCGAAGGTGGCGCTGGTCGAGGTCAAGGTGCCGTTGACGTTTGCAGAAGTGATGTCGACGGCCTCGCCGGCCTGCGCGGTGATGTTCTTTATGCCGGCACCCGTGAAGCTCACGCTCGTGTTAGCGGGCGTGGCGCCGCCGACGACACGCAAACCGGTGCCGGTGGCGGTGGTGATCGCCAGCGTGCCGTCGAAGGTGGCTGACGTGACGCCGGCTGCATTCTCGATGTTAACGCCACGGCCGAACGACTGCGAATTGTCGATCGTCGTGTTGCCGAATGTGTAGGTGCCGGCCGAATTGAGGATTTCGATGCCGGCGCCGTTGGAAGTTGTCACGGTGACCGCGTCGAGATCGACCGCGCCGCCGCTGGCGCTGCTGATCAGCACGCCCTGTGTGCCCGCGTTGGTCGAAGTGACACTGTCGAAGTGGACGCCGCTGGCGTTGACCGTGCCCTGCAGCGACAATGCCGTCTGGCCGGTCGCGTCGATCGTCGTCGTGCCGGCATCGGCAACGGTCAGGCTGTTCAGCCCGGCAAGGCTGAGGCCGGTGGCGGTCGATGCGGTGATGGCGAGGCCGCCGTTGAAATTGACCGCTGCCGCCCCGCTGCCGCCCGAAATCGCCACGCCGCCGCCATTGATCGTCACCTGATCGGTGAAGGTCACCGCGCCGCCGGTGCGGTTGGCGATGTTGATGCCACCGCCGGTCAGCGTGCCTGCAGGCCCGGCATTGGGCAGGAAGCCGCGCGACACCGAGATCGTGCCGGTGCCGCCATCGACGTCGAGCAGCGTGCCGGCGACGTTGATGTTGTTGTTGATGACCGACAGATTGCTGTCCAGCCCGACGACCTTGACCGCCGTCTGGCCCACCGCGACATTGCTGATGGTCACGCCTTCGATGGTGATGCCGCCGGCATTGCTGAAGCCGACGGCGCTCTGGTCGATGAGGAAGGCAGCACCGGTGGCACCGCTGAAGTCGAAGGCGGTGTTGCGCACGGCATTGTCGCCGAGCAGCTGCATGAGGTTGGCCGTGCCGCTGACCACGGCCTCGTCGCCGGTGATGTTGCCGCCGGTGGCGCCGAGATTGCCATGGACATTGGCCGGCTGGATCGTGCCGGTCGAAACGACGCTGCCATTGCCGAAGCCGGCAATGGTCTGTCCTGAGTCGAGCGTGAAGGCGGTGGCGCCGAGATCGATCGTACCGACGAAGGCGAAATTCTGCGCGCCGGTCAGCGCATCGGCGGCGGCGAGCGAAATGGTGTTGACGCCCATGCTGAGATTGCCGGTCGTCCCAGCGGCAATGAAGCCACCCGACTGCGAGACCAGGGTGACCGAACCGGCCGCCGAGGCCAGATTGGCGCTGCCGGTGAAGAAGACGTCGTCGAAATCGTAGCTGCCCTTCGTCGGATCGAGGCCGACGGTGTTGACAGTGTAGCCGCCGAGCGCGGTGATGGTGATCTTGGATTGCAGTCCATCGGTCGAATCGCCGTCGCCGAAGGTGAAGGTGGCGTCGGCCGATGTCGCCGTGGTGAGGCCGGACGACAGGTCGACGCCGATGCCGACAGTCTTGATCTCGGAGCCCCGCAGGAAGGTGATGACCTTGTTGCCCGTCGTCGACGACAGGTCGATGCCGCGCGAGGTCAGGTCGCCGGTGCCGGTGATTGTCGTCAGGCCGAAATCGGCCGTCGTCGAGGAGCCGCTGAAGTCGATGCCGGTCTGGTTGGCGCCCGCGCCCAGCGTCACGTTCGTCGTGCCGAAGGTCACGTCGGCGTTGGTGAGGGCGAAGTTGATGCCGGCCGGGCCGACCGTCGAGCCCATCGTCACGCTGGTGGTGCCGAAGGTGACGGCGCCGGCATTGTTGGTGATGTCGATGCCATTGCCTGTGGCACCCGACACGGTCACCGCCCCGAAGGTCGCTGATGCAGTGCTGGCGACATTGGCGACGGACAGGCCGGTGGCCGTGGCATTGGTGATCGACAGCGGAGCTGTGACGTTCAGCGTCGCGGTGCCGGCAAGGCCGGCGACGACGGCGCTACCACCGCCCGTCGCAGACAGCGTCGAGCCGGTGAAGCTGATCGCACCGCCGACCGGGTTCAGCGACGAGCCGATCGCGAAAAGATTGCCGGTGCCGGTCGAGGTGACATTGCCGCTGAAGGCCACCGAGCCACCGGTGGTGCCATCGACCTTGACCGCCGCGCCTGGCGTGCCTGCCGAACTGGATATGCCGGCCGAAACCGTGATCGTCGCGCTACCGCCGGAGACGACGACGCCGTCGCCCGTGCCGCTGTTGGTGATGGTGCCACCAATGCCGATCGTGCCGGTGTTGTTGGTCAGGCTGACATCGGAGCCGGCAATATTCGTGGTTACGAGGTTGCTGACATTGACGGTCGCGGCGCTGTTCTGAACCAGGAAGCCGGGGCCTCCGCCCACCACGGTGTCGATCTTGGTCGTGCCGTTGAAGCTGTAGGTGCCGCTGGCGACATTGTTGAGGCTGATGGCGACGCCGCTGATGCGATACAGGTCGACGCCACCAAAGGTGACGTTGCCGCCGCTGGTGTTGGAAATAGCGATGCCGGTCGAAACGCCGCCGCCCGAGCCATCCACGGTGACGCTGGAGAAGTTCACCCCGGCCGCACCGATCGTCATGCCGGCGATCTGGATGCCCTTTTCATCCGGCCCGAGGCCGGTCGCCACGGTATTGCTGGAGCCGGTCACCGTCAGCGTACCGCCATTGATGGCGCTGAAAGCGAAGCCGCCGTCGGTGGTGAGGTCGAGCCCACCGGTGAAGTTGATCGTGGCGCCTGTATTGCCGCTCAGGTCGATCGCGGCGGCGGCACCCGTGTTGGCGGTGATCTTGCCGCCGAAGGTGGCGGTGCCGCCGGTCATGCCGGAGATATGCACCGCGCTTGCAGCAGTGGCCTGGTTGATGGTGCCGCTGTAGGTGACGTTGGGCGAGCTGTTGACGACATCGAACGCGGCGTTGCCGGTGTTGGTGATGGAACTGCCGGCGCCGAAGGTCAGCGTTCCACTTGAAGTATTGCGGATGGAGACGCCATAGCCGCCGCCGGTGATATCGAGATCGTCGAAGCTGGCGCTGCCGTCGAAATCGTTGGCGAACAGCGCGACACTGGTGGCGCCCGTGATCTTGGTGTTGCCGGTGAAATTGAGGGTCGCGCTCGAATTGATAAGTGCGATACCGGTCAGACTCGCACTCTGGATGGTCAGATTGTTGGCCGTGACCGTACCGGTGGTGCCGTCGAGCCTAAGGCCGATCGTGGCGGCGCTGATCGTCACCCCGTCGATCGTCGCGCCATTGCTGCCCGTTCCGTCGATCGCAAAGCCGGAGCTGCTGACGGTAAGGTTCTTGACCGCGTTGCCGTTGGCCAGGTCGATGGTGTTGCCGGCCGCATTGTCGAGCGTCGCGCCGCCATTGCCGAAGGGGTCGTCCTGCACCTGCGTGCCGCTGATGACATTCGTGCCGGTGACATTGGCGGGCGGCGAACCCAGGTCCACGGAAGCGCCATTGGCGAAGGACACGATCGACTGACCGTCGGCAAGCGTAAAGCCGTCGCCATCGGTATCGATGTTTCCGGTCCCGTTGTTGACCAGCACGAAGATCGTGTTGGCAGGGGCCGCCAGCGCGTCCGCCGCGGTGGCATTGATCAGGTCATTGACGCTGGAGCCGTCGCCGAGGCCCGTATTGGCGGAACCGACGTAGATGACATTGGCGATGTCGAACAGCTGCGGACCGTTCAGCACCGTGGTGTTGAAGGCATAGGTGCCGCTGCCTGGCGACAGGCCGCGCATGTCGAGCGATGCGGTCGTGCCTGATATCGAAGCACCCCCGGCCGCGCCGAACGAGAACGTCGTGTTGGCGGTGGTGCCGGCCGCGCCATGCGTGCCCATCTGCGCGCCGGTGTCAGTCGAAATGCCACCGGTGCCGATCGTCACCGAGCCGCCGGTGGTGCCGGAAAGATCGATGCCGGTCGACGTAGCGCCGCCGAAGATGTTGAGCGAAGTGGCGGTAAAGGTCGACCGGCTGCCCGACAGGTCGAGCCCGGTGGCCTCGACGCCGCCCATATAGATATTGCCGAAGCCGATCGTGCCGTTGACACCCTGGACGTCGATGCCGTTGAGGCCCGGCAGACCGATTTCCGTATAGCCGAAGCTGACGGCGCCGCTATTGCCGCTGAGCGCAATGCCGTTGCCGAGCACCTGGGTGACGAACACATCGCCGCTGAACCCGACCGTCGCCGCGCTGCCGCTGATCGAGATCCCGTCACCCGTGGTGCTGTCGATCGTCGTCGGGCCGGTAACGCTGAAGCTGCCGGTGATGCCCGAAAGGCTGACGCCGGTCGTGCCGCCGACCTGACCGATGCTTCCAAGTGTGACGCCGAGCCCGATATTTGTCGCCGAGAAGGCGGATGTGGTGTTGTTGCTGATCGTCCCGCCCGTCGTCGACAGGTGGCCGGCGCCGGTCGAGGTCGCGTTGACGCCGCTGCCGCCATTGCCGTCCGCATTGAGCGTGCCGAACCCATAGGTTCCGTTGCCGTTGATCAGCAGGCCGTCGCCTGTGTTGTCCGACAGCGTCGTCGTGCCGCCGAAAGCGTAGGTGCCGTCGCCCTGGATCGACAGGCCCGCGCCGCCATTGCCGCTGGAGCTGAGGTTGCTGCCGGTAACGTTGTTGGTGCCGTCGAACAGCACGCCGTTCAGACCTGCACCCGAAACGGACAGGCCGGAGATCGTCACCGCGCTGACGCCGCTGCCGTGGACGCCGTTGCCGCCGCCGCCGGAGATGTTGAAATCGAGCAGCGAGCTGTTGTTGGCCAGCGTCACGACATCGCCGGCGCCGGAATTGGTCAGCGTCGCCGCGCCGCCGGCGTCCGAGATGGGCACGTCATGCTCGACATTGTCGCCGGTGACGTTCACCGGAACACCGCCGAGCGAGAAGGTGCGGCCGTTGCCGAACGAGGCCAGCGTCTGGCCGGCGCTCAGCGAGAAGCCGCCCGTGGCATCGATTGCCGTGCCGTCATTGACCAGCACGAAGATGGCGTCGCTGTCGGTGATGCCATCAGCGGTGCCGACCGCCGCCAGGTTCGCCAGCGAGGAGCCGTCGCCGCTGCCTGTCGCCGACGAGCCGATGAAGATGACATTCTGCGGGTCGAACAGCTGCGGACCGCTGAAGGTGGTCGAGCCGAAGGCGTAATGACCGAGCGTCTGGTTTAGGCCGCGCGCGTCGAGCGAAGCGGTGATGCCGGCGATGGAGCCGCCACCGAAGGTGAACTCGGCATTGGCCGAATTGGCCAGCGACCCCGCTATGCCGAAGCGCACGCCGGTGTCGACATTGGCGATCACACCGCCATTGGTGATGATGATCGTTGCCCCGCCCGCGCTCGGCGACGTCAGATCGATGCCGATCGAGCCGGCCGCACCGGTGCCGGTGATGTTCAGCGACTGCGCGGTGAAATTGGTCTTGGCTCCGGAGAAGTCGAGGCCGGTGCCGACACCCAGTCCGGAAATGACGATGTTGCCGGCGGCCACCGCCGCATTGACGCCGGCAAACGAGATACCGTCGGCGCCGGGATTGGTGACGTTGATGTCGCCGAAGCGGATCGTCGCCGGCGAATCGGAAATGGCGATCGCCGGTCCCGACGTGTTCGAGATCGTCGTCGCACCGTTGACGGTGAAGCTGCCCGAAACATTCTCGAGCACGACGCCCGACGTGCCGCCCGTCTGGGTGATCGAATCCAGCACGACATGCGCGGTGATCGGATCGATGAAGACGGCGATGCCGCCATTGCCCGATACTGTGCCGCCGGTGGTGGTGAACGTGCCGCTGCCGGGCGGCGTGCCCTGAACGGTTATGCCGCGGTCGGCATTGTCCTTCGCATTGATGATGGCGAAGGTGTAGGTGCCCTTGCCCGTGATATCGAGACCGTCGTCGAGATTGCCCTGCAGCAACGTCGTGCCGGTGAAATTGTAGGTGCCGTCGCCGTCGATGTGCAGGCCGTCGAGGCCGTTGCCGGTGGCGGTGAAATTGGAGCCGGTGATACCGGTCGAAGTGCCCGTGAAGTCGGCGCCGTTGCCGCCGGCACCGGTGACAGTGACATTGGTCAGCGTCGCGCCGGTGATGTTGTTGCCGAGGATGCCGTCGGCGCCGCCGGTAATGGTGATGCCGTTCAGCGTGTTGCCGTTGCCCAGCCGGATGACGGGATTGGCGACGTTGGTGCCCTGGATCGTGCCGTCGCTGCCGCCCAGGTTGAAGGTGCTGGTGCCGCCGCCGAAAAGCTTGGCGGTGACGTTTTCGCCGCCGCCAATGACGGTCTGGCCATTGGCGAGCGTCACGCCGCCGGTCGTCAGATTGCCGTTGCCGCCAAGCGCCACCACAAAGCCGCCGCTGCCGGCCTTGGTGACGGCGTCGTCCAGCGTCGTCGGGTCGGCCTGCGTACCCGCACCGGCCAGGCCGCCGTCGGCGAAATAGAATTTGCCGAAGGCCGCATTGGTGGCGGCGTTGATCGCCACGCGCGTCCCCGAACCGCCGGTCAGCGTCTGTGACTGGATCCTGACGCCGACATCGCCGCGCACCCGTTCGTTGACGCGCTTGCGCAGGCCTTCGCTGACTGGATAGACCGGGTCCGCCTCGCTGATGGCCCCGGTCGTGTCCGAGCCATGGCCGGGATTGAACGGGATGTTCAGCCGCACGCTGCCGGCGAATTGGGTGTCGTCACGATTGTCGTTGCGGACCTCGCCGGCGAGCACCAGTTCGGTGCCGCTGCCGAAGACATCGCCAATCGTGTATTCGAAGCCGGCCTTGGCGCCGGTGACGCTGCGGTCGTTGCCGTGCGGGTCCTCGAAATGATAGCCGCCGATATCCAGGCGCAGCGAATGCTTGTCGGGCAGGTTGATCGGCACCTGCGCGCCGACCTCGCCTTCGATGCCCCATGCCGCGTAGTCGCGGTGATCAAGGACCGAGATCTGCTCGATCAGCTGGTTGCCGACCATCGACAGGGTGGAACTCGCCGAGTGATCGGTCGAGTCGCCCTTGATCGGCAGATAGACGTTCACATGCGCGTCGAAATGCGGTGTGATCGCTTCGGCGCCGAGCGTGGCTGATGTGAACTGGTTGGAGTTGTAGTTTTCGACGTTGAGATAGGCGTAGCCGCCGATCATCAGGTCCGGGTTGACAATGCGGCGAATGCCGAGGCCGACATCCTGGCCGAAACTGTCCTTGAAATCATGCTTGGCCCGGACATCCAGAAACAGCACTGATTCGGCCGTCTGCTTGAGCGGGATGAAGCCTTCGAGCGCGGCGTTGCCGCCATTGTTGTCGGCGCCGATGATGGCGCGGATCTGCGGCTGCCATAGACCGTTCGGATCGCCATGGGCGGCCATGCCGGAAAGGCCGAGCGCCAGCGTCGTAAGCGCCGTCGTCTTCCACAGATGCCTTGCAATTCGTGAACGGCCATAGCCGGCGCGCACGCGGAAATCCTTCCCACGCGCCGCCATCTCACCAACTTGCCGAGAATTCTCGGTAGTTCCCATCCCTGGCGAGTCCTTCTGGGACTACACGTGCCCCGTGTAAATTCTTACTCGAATTCTATTGTATAGCGAGTCCTGGACTCCCCGATTTCTAGGGCTTTCCTCCAAAATTGCTCGCTGTGTCCGAAAGGTCACAGTATTTTTGCCGGCTTGCTTGGTTCCGGTCCGCCTTTCGAAACAGTCCCGAGTGTTGTATCAAGCCCCACCAACGAGAATACCTGGCAGGGCGAGGAAACATGCAAGCCATCCGACAAAAGAACATGGCACTTATTTTAGCGAAAGCTAATCTACTTGGCGTGGTCGCTGGGTTCGCCGTCCTGTCGCTGGTGCTGGCCGCCGCCGGGCCAGCCCTTGCCGAAGACGCCAAGCCGGCCGAAGCAAAGCCCGCCGACGCCAATCCATGGGCGATCAATTGCTCCAGCGGTTCATCGACGGCCGAGCTTCAGTGTCAGGTGTCGCAAAACCTGACCGAAGCCAAGACCGGTCAGCGTGTGCTGACCGTGACCGTGCGCCGCGACAAGGGCAATGGCAGCCTGGCCATGCTGCTCGCTTTGCCGCACGGCCTGTTCCTGCCGTCCGGCGCCTCCTACCAGATCGACCAGGGGCAGAAGACGACGATTGCCATCCAGACCAGCGACCAGAACGGCGCCTATGCCGCCACCCCGCTGTCGGCGGACCTCATCGCCGCCATGAAGTCCGGGACCAATCTGAACATCGGCATGGAATCGGTCACCCGCAAGCCGGTCACCATCCCGGTGTCGCTGGCTGGCTTCACGGCCGCCGTCGCCAAGCTGGAATCCATCAAATAGGGATTTCGCCATTCGTTTGGGCTGCGTCCACGGATCGGATGCTTTGGCGATTGGCGGGAACATCAATCACTTCGTCATCCACGGGCGGAGCAAGGAGCGCAGCGACGCTGCGCAGACCCGAGGATCCATGCCGCGACTTCCGGGCGTCGCTACGGCGCAAAATTCTGCTCCGCTGCACTCCACGGCTGAGATCGCGGCATGGATCCCAGGGTCTCCGCGACGCCGCTTCGCGGCTGCTCCGCCCTGGGATGACGAAGTGAAGAGCGTCTCCGCTAGTCTTCAAAGCATGCAGTGCATCGGTACAGCGAGAAACTCGCTTGATTGTCCATACCCGGAATGCTCCGTTGCCGCTTCGGACATTCGGAGAAACCCATGACAGGCTTCGTCGACCGCCAGCGCGCGGCGCAACTGATGGACCGCGCCGGCATCGAGGCGCTGGTGCTGTGCGCGCCCGAGGCCTTCCACTATGCGACCGGAGCCTCGATCGGCCCGGCGGGACTGTTCCGGCGCGCCGGCGCCGGCTTCGTCGTCATCCCGGCTGCCCAGGACCTGCCGATCGGCGTCGTGGCGGCGGATTTCAATGCGGCACAGTTGCAACGGGCTCTGCCGGACACTGTCATCCGCAGCCACCCGATCTGGATCGAAACCGCCACGCTTGACCCCTCGACCTCAGGGCAAGGGCTGGCGCAACGCATCGAGGTCGGCCTTGCCTCATCCGGCCGGGCGCCTGGTTTTTCTCGACCCGCGACATTCGAACTCGTCCATTCCGTCCGCGAGCTGAAGCAGATCCTGGCAGGGTTCGGACTCGAGCGCGCAACGATCGGCGTCGATCTTGATTTCATCGCTACCGCCGATTTCTCGGCCATGCAGGCGCTGCTGCCGGGCTGCACGATGGTCGACGGCTCGGCCGTTTTCGATCGGTTGCGAGCCATCAAGTCGCAACGCGAGATCGACCTGCTGCAGCAAGGCATCATCCTGTCGGAAGCCGGGCTGGACCGGCTGCAAGTAGATGCCATGGCCGGCATGCGCCAGGCCGATCTCATTGCCCTCTACCGGGAAGGTGTCGCCACGGCGGCGTCCGGCCTGTCGCATCCGGTTGCGACAGCTGAATATGTGACGCTCGGCGCCCGAGCCAAAAGCGCCGATGCGAAAGCCATGCCCGGCGATCCGCTGAAGTGCGACATGGTCTGCACGGTGGGCGGCTACGCCTCCGACATGTCGCGCAACTTCACCTTCGGACCGCCATCCACCGACCAGGCCGAGCTGCATGCCATCGCCGAGCGGGCCTTTGAGGACGGGCTGGCATCCCTTATTCCAGGAACCACGCTCGCCCATGTGCATCGCGTCGCCACCGACAGCCTGGCACGGCAAGGGCTGCGCTTCTACCGCCGCGGTCATTTCGGCCATGGCGTCGGCCAGTCGGTCTTCTCAGAACAATGGCCGTTCATCGCGGCCGACAGCGATGTCGTGATCGAAGCCGGCATGGTGCTGGCCTTCGAGATCCCGCTCTACATCGACGGCCTCGCCAGCTTCAATCTCGAGGACCAGTTCCTGATCACGCCGGACGGACCTGTTGCCATGAACCGCCTGCCGAGGCGGCTGGAGACAATCGGTTAGCCGACTTCAAGTCTGCAACGCCGGAGGTTGGCCAAAGCCTCTCCACCTCGTCATCCACGGGCGGAGCAGGAGCGAAGCTCCGTCGCGGAGACCCGAGGATCCATGCCGTGACCTTGGCCGAGGAATGCAGCGGAGCAGAACTCTGCACCGTAGCGACGCTTTGAAGTCGCGGCATGGATCCTCGGGTCTGCGCTGCGTCGCTGCGCTCCTTGCTCCGCCCGTGGATGACGAAACGATAGGCGATTCGGCCAATCTCGAAGTCGTGTGATTCGAACCGCCAAAACCTCCATGCCAAGCATCTAAGCACTCACCGGCGGCCGCCTCTCCTTCCACGGCATCTCCTGCTCGAGCTGCGCCGACGCGGCCAGCACCGTCGCCTCGTCGCCGTAGCGGCCGACCAATTGGACGCCGATCGGCACGCCGCCTTTCGACCAGCCGAGCGGCAGCGAGATCGCCGGCTGGCCGGAAATGTTGAAGGGGAAGGCAAACACCGAGTCCGCCCATTTGGCATTGTAGCGGTCGATGTCGGTTTCCGACATGTCGTAGTAGCCGAACGGGCGCGGCAGCTGGGTGAGCGTCGGGGTTATGAAGAGATCGTAAGCGCCGAGGTCGCCGACGATGTCGCGGCCGATCTGCCTGAGCTGTTCGACATCGGAGATGTGCGTGGTACCGCTGGTCGAGCGGCCGCGCTCGATGATCGCAAAGGTCACCGCCTCCACGTCGTTTGGCGTCACCGGCCGGCCTATCACCGTTTCAAGGTAGTCGAAGGTCGCCGCCGTCTGCACGCAGGTCATGTTGGTGTAGGTCTTCCACACCTTGATGGCGTCGAGCGGCATGTCGTGCTCCTCGACATCGTGCCCGAGACGCTCGAGCGCCGCGACGGTCGCCAGTACCGCGGCCTTCACCTCCGGATCGATCGCGGTGCCGTTGGGCGGTTTGACGGAAAAGCCGATGCGCAGTTGCTTTGGCGCCCGCGCCGACAGGCTGAGCCAAGAACCGTTGGGAACCGGCGGCGTATAGGGGTCGCCCGGCAGCGCGCCGGCGACCGCATCGAGATAGGCCGCCGTGTCGCGCACGGTGCGCGAACAGCACAGAAAGTAGGCGCCGCCATACCAATAGTCGCCGAACGGCGCGAGGCTGACGCGGCCGCGCGACGGTTTTAGTCCGACGATGCCGCAGCAGGAGGCCGGGATGCGGATCGAACCGGCGCCATCGCTGGCCTCGGCGATCGGCACCATGCGCGAGGCGATGGCCGCGGCAGCACCGCCACTCGAGCCGCCCGGCGTGATGCCTTCCTTCCACGGGTTCTTGGTGACACCGTAGAGTTTTGGTTCCGTGGTGATCGACCAGCCGTTTTCCGGCGCGTTCGACTTGCCGACCAGCACCAGGCCGGCCGCCTTCATGCGGCGAACCACTTCGGTATCGAAGTCGGCGACGACGTCTTTCAGGTAGAAGCTCGAATTGGTGTTTGGCGCGCCCGTCCAGGACGAAGCCAGCTCCTTGAGCAGGAACGGCACGCCGGCGAAGGGCGCTGATGTGTCGACCGTCTGCGCCTGGGCGCGCGCCATGTCGTAGAGGCGGTGAATGACCGCGTTGAGCGCCGGGTTGAGCCGCTCGACCAGCGTGATCGCTGCCTCCACCAGTTCCGCCGGCGAAACCTGGCCGCCGCGCACCAGCCCGGCCAGGTCGAGCGCGTCGGACTCGGCATAGGTTTTCAGCAGACTGTCAGTGACCATGTCTCTCTCCTTCAGCCAATGGCTTTGTGTTGATGCCTCGCAGATAACCGCGTTCGGGCAGCGGCCCCCTCACCCAGCCTCCGCTTCGCTCGGCTGACCTCTCCCCGAGGGGAGAGGAGACTGTCACGCGCTGGCGCCTCCCTCTTCTCCCCAGCGGGGAGAAGGTGGCCGCGAAGCGGCCGGATGAGGGGGCCTGCCAGCACTCGGATTGCGTCAGGCCAGGTCGATGGTCCGCCCGAGCGCGATGCTCTGTTCGGCGGCGAGCACGATGCGCAGGCTGTTGACCGCCGCATCCATCTGCTCGGTCAGATCGAGATCCTCGCGGATGGCGCGCAGGAAGAAGGCCTGCTCGCGATCGCAGAGTTCCTGGTGGCCGGGCTCGTCCTCCATGCTGACGATCTCGTCGGGCTTCGAGAAATTCTTGTCGCCGTCGACCTGCGCGTAATGGATCTTCAGCGCATCGGTCTTGGTATGGCGGTCGATGTCGGCGGAGTTCGAGACTTCGGCGGCATCAGCCCCGCTGCTCGCCTGCTGTCCGGCGACGATCGAGACCGCACCCTTGGGGCCGACCACGTCCTTCACGAAATAGGCCGTCTCGCTCATCATCGGCCCCCAGCCGGCCTCGTACCAGCCGACCGAGCCGTCATCGAAGCTGACGTGCAGATGGCCGTAATTCTGCTTGTCGGCTTCCGCCCACAATTTGGCGCCGATGCCGTGCACGCGCACCGGCTTGGCGCCGGTCAGCTGGCACATGACGTCGACATAATGCACGCCGCAGTCGACGATCGGGATCAGCGAATCGATCAGGTTCTTGTGCCAGTGCCAGGCGCTGCCGCTGCTCTGCTGGTTGAGGTTGAGCCGCATCACCAGCGGCTTGCCGAGCGTCTTGCCGACCTCGATGAACTTGATCCACGACGGATGGACGCGCAGGATGTAGCCGAGCACCAGCTTGCGGTTCTTGGCCCGCGCCGCCGCGACGACCTTTTCGGCGTCCTCGTTGTTGGTGGCGAGCGGCTTTTCCATGAACACATGGCAATTGGCCGCGATTGCCTTCAGCGCGTATTCGGCATGAGTGTTCGGCCAGCTGTTGATCGAGACGGCGTCGGGTTTCGCCTCCTTCAGCGCCTGGTCGAAATCCTCGTAGAGCGGATAGCCGGCCAGTTCGGCCGGGATCTTCGTGTTGCTCTTGATCGAGCGGCTCATGATGCCAACGATCTCAAAACCCTCGGAGCGGTGATAGGCGCTGGCATGCGACGCACCCATATTGCCAAGACCCACCACCAGCACTTTTACCTTGTCGGCCATGTCAGCCTCCCAAATTCTTGATCGGATCGCGGACGGCGAGCCGCCGCATGTATGTTTCGACGGGCAATTACGTCAGGTCGGCGCCGCCCCTCACTGTCCTGCCGGACATCTCTCCCCGTGAACGGGGAGAGAGGCGCTGGCCGCGACGCTGGCGCCTTCTTAGCGACATTGGAGATTGGCGAAATCGGCGATGACAGCGTCCCTCGCCCCGTTTACGGGGAGAGGATGCCGGCAGGCAGGTGAGGGGCGGCGCCGACTTCGACAATTGTCACTTCACCGCCGAATCGAACAGATGCGCCTTGATCTTCTCGACGTCGAGCGCGGCGAAGCCTTCCGACAGCTTGTATCCGTCGGCATCGGCCTTGACCTTGGCCTTGTCGAAATCGTTGGCCGGGCCGATCAGCTCGTTGGTGCAGACGTCCTCGGCCTTCACCGGAGCGGTGATCTGGCCGATCTTGTGGATCTCGTCGAAGAAGCCCTGCCAGCTCGCCATGTCGTGCGAGCCCCAGCCGCCACGCTTGTCCATGTCGCCACGGAAGACGTTGATCTGCTGCAGGATCGAGGTGGTGCCGAGCTCGGGGCCCAGATTCTTGGCCAGCGTCGGGAACTGCTCGAACACCGCTTCGACGGCCGCGCGGGGATTTTGATACCCAAACTCCAGGCCCATCGCCCAGCCGCGCAGGTACTTTTCCAGGAACGCCTTGCGGTCGGGATCCTCGAGGTCGGCGGCGCGCACGACGAAGGTGTTGGCCGGCAGCTTCGAATTCTGCACGCCGAGCCAGTATTCGAAGTCGAGCCCCTTGGCGATCCATTCGGCACGCAGCCCTTCCCACGACAGGGCGGCGTCGCCCTGGCCGCCGGCAAGGGCGGTGCCCCAGGTCGGCCAGCCGGCTTCGACATATTTGACCTTCTTGATGTCGACGCCTTGCGCGGCCAGCAGCGGGTCGGTGATCGACTGCCAGGCGGCGGAGCCGAGCAGGATGGTCTTGCCTTCCAGCTTCTTCAGATCGTTCGATCCCTCGCCCTTGCGGAAGGCAAAGCTGAACGTGTCGCGCGCGCCCATGTGGAACACCGACTTCAGCTTCATGCCGTTCTGGATGGCGAAGGAGAACACGCCGGGCGACGGAAAGCCCATATCGGCCTGGCCGACATCGACGAACTTCACCGTCGCGGTGCCGTCCGACGGTCCCGGCTGCATGTCGGTGTCCAGCCCGTCGAAATAACCGGCCTTCTTGGCTGCCCAGTAGGGATAGTCGTCGAGCACTTCGAGCGTGCCGCGCGGCGAGATCCAGGTGAATTTTCCATAAGCCTCGGCCCTGGCCTTGAGGCCCGTGGCGCCAAGCGCCGTAGCGGTCACCAGCCCGGCGCCGGTCACCTGCAGGAAATAGCGGCGGCTGATCCCCGCCGGGTTGATCGAGTTCTCTTTGGTCATGGCATTCCCCTTTTTGTTTGACGTCAGTCTCTTGCCGCCCGCCTCCCGGGCGCCGTCTTATCCTTTGTGTTCAAGCCTCCCAGCTCGCCCATTTCTTGCCGATCAGGAAGAACAGCACGTAGATCAGGATGCCGAGCGTCGACAGGATCAGCACCACCGCGAAGAATTGCGGCATCTGGATCATCGACGAATAGGTGGTCAGCCGGTTGCCGAGGCCGAAGCCGCCGCCGACCATTTCGGCGCCGACCGCGGTCAGCAGGCCGAAGATGGCGCCGATCATCAGCCCGACCAGGATCATCGGCAGCGCCATCGGCGCGCGGATCTTCCAGAATATCTGCAAGGTGCTGGCGCCATAGGAGCGCGCCAGCGCGATCTTGGCGCTGTCGACACGGCGGAAACCGGTGGCGGCATTGATCATCACCATCGGCCCGGCGGCCAGCGCCACCGCGATGATGCGCGGCGTGTAGCCGAAGCCGAAGCGCAGGATAAGCAGCGGCACCAGCGCCAGCATCGGCGTGGTGACCAAAAGCAGGATGTAGGGCGCGACGATCTTCTCGGCGAACGGGAACTGGGTGATGACGGCGGCCAGCACCAGGCCGATGATGGCGCCGATGGTGAAGCCGGATAGCAGCTCGACCAGCGTGTAGCCGAGATGCGGCGCGATCAGCGGGAACTCGTCGAACAGCGCATAGGCGATCGAGCTCGGCGGCGGCATGATATAGAGCGGCACGTGGAACAGCCGCAGCGCCAGCTCGATGCCGCCGATGATGATCACCGCCACGGCAAGAATGGCCGCCACCTCCTTGCCCGACTTGATGCCGGGGCCACTGGCGAAGGCCGACAGGTTGGTCAGGCTGACCTCATGGCCGTCGCCCGACTTGGACTTCGAGAATTCCGGAATGGCGTCGCCTCCGCTCACGGTCTGATCCTCACGATCTCGGCGCTCGGGCGCTCCGGCGCTTTTGGCCGCGTGCGCTCGCCGACAATGTCCATCTTGATCCGGTTGGTGAGGTCGAAGACCTCCTTCGTCGCCATGATCTCCAGCGAGCGCGGCCGCGCAAACGGCACGCGATACTCCTTGGCGACACGACCCGGCCGGGCGCTCAGCACCACCACCCGGTCGGAGAGGAAGATCGCCTCCTCGATGCTGTGAGTGATGAAGACGATGGTGGTCTTGGTGTCGAGCCAGATCTCCTCGACCAGCCGGTTCATCTCCTCGCGGGTAAAACTGTCGAGCGCGCCGAACGGCTCGTCCATCAGCAGCACCGACGGCTTCAGTGCCAGCGCCCGCACGATCGCCGCGCGTTGCTGCATGCCGCCCGACAGTTCGCGCGGGAACTTGCCGCCGAAGCCGTCGAGCCCGACGCGGTTGAGCAGATGCGCGATCCACGCCCGATCCGGCTTCTCGCCCTTGATCTCGAAGGGGAAGCGGATGTTGGCGTCGAGATTGCGCCACGGCAGGAGGTTCGCTTCCTGGAAGACGATGCCGATATCGGGATGCGGTCCGGTGATGGCCTTGCCGTCGAGCCGGATCTCGCCGCTGGTCAGGCTGTGCAGGCCCGACATCGACCACAAAAGGGTCGTCTTGCCGCAGCCGGAAGGGCCGACGATCGAGACGATTTCATTGGCACTGATGTCGAGGCTGCAACCGTCCAGCGCCAGCAGGTCGCCGGAGGCCGTGTGATAGATCTTGGTCGCTGCCTGCACGCCAAGCTTCGGGTTTCTTGCATCGCCCGTATTCATCTGCCCCCCGGGAAGATTGCGCGATGAGCCACTGGCTCACCCGACCGCGAAAATCAGTCTGTAACTATCCTACTTTCCTGTCAAGCACGAGCGCTGGTACCCGTATCACAAAAATGGGCTTTCATAGCTATCCAATTGTTTTCACGATGTTTTCATGACCTTGAAATATATGTTGCTTTCCTACATACTTCGGAACTCGCACGGGCTGGAAGGAAGCGGAGAAGGTGAGGTTTCCGGTTGCGATGCGGTCAGGCACATGGAGCCACGGCGTGCAAACATGCTAAGACAACAGCCTCGCAACCCAGGGAAAGACCAGGACTCCATGATCGAAGCTGGCAGCCAGGACGAGCCTGTTTCAGGCCACGACACTGAGGCGCGCGACCCTGTCCGGCGCATCCCCGACATCATCTCGCTGGTCAAGGATTCCTATAGCGAATTGCGCCCGGCCGAACGGCGTGTCGCCGATGTCGTGCTCGACGATGTCAAATACGCCGTCGACGCCTCCAACGCCGCCCTTGCCCAGCGCGCCGGGGTCAGCGAACCGACGGTGACCCGGTTCTGCCGCGCCATCGGCTGCGAGGGCGTGCGCGACTTCAAGCTGAAGCTGGCGCAGAGCCTCGTCGTCGGTGCGCTCTATCTGGCCAAGTCGCCTTCCGTCAGCAACGACAATGGCATGCCGTTCTGGAACGCCGTGTTCGGCGAGGCCCGCCGGGCACTGCAGGAAGCCGAGCGGCAGCTCGACCCGGCGCAGTTGCAGAAGGCGGCCGAGCTGATCGCCAAGGCGCGCCAGGTTACCGTCTTCGGCCTCGGCGGGAGCTCCTCGGCGCTGGCGCAGGAAACCCAGTACCGGCTGTTCCGCTACGGCATATCGATCAGCGCCCAATGCGATCCCTATCTGATGCGCATGACCGCCTCGACGCTCAAGCCCGGCGATCTGGTGATCGCCATTTCGGCCACGGGACGCACCCGCGAGGTGATCGAGGCCGTCGAGCTCGCCAAGCACTACCGCGCCAATGCGATCGCGGTGACCGCGCCCGACACCGAACTGGCGCGCGCCTGCGACGTCAGGCTGACGGTGGCGGTGCCCGAATATCCCGATACGCTGAAGCCGACGGCGTCGCGCTTCGCCTTCCTGGCGGCGATCGACCTTTTGGCGGTGGCCTCGGCCTACAAGCTCGACGGCTCGGCCCGCGAGACCGTCCGCCGCATCAAATACAACGCCCAGATCCACCGCACCGGCAAGGAGATGGAGCCGCTCGGAGACTAGCTCCCTTCTCCCCGTTCACGGGG
>NZ_SMYZ01000039.1:141213-183291 GCF_004919685.1 Mesorhizobium norvegicum
CGGATGAGGGGCAGCGCCGGGTCCGACAGTTACCATTCCAACACAGATTAGACGCACGCAGGAAGAGGGAAGAAATGCTCGAAATAGCACCATCGAAACAGGCCGCCGCATGGCTCGAATCCCTGGCGCAGGCGCTCGCAGCCGGCGACGTGGCCGCTGCGGGCAACCTGTTCGTCGACGATTGCTATTGGCGCGATCTCCTGACCTTCACCTGGAACGTCACGACCATGGAAGGCCGCGAGGCGATCGCCGACATGCTGGCGGCGACGCTGGCGACGACCAAGCCCAAGGCATGGCAGCTGACCGGCGAGGCGACCTCGGACGAGGGCACCGTCGAGGCCTGGTTCAGCTTCGAAACCGCAGTGGCGTCAGGGGAAGGCATCATGCGGCTGCGCGACGGCCGCTGCCGGACCTTGTTCACGACGATGACCGAGCTCAAGGGGTTCGAGGAGCGCAAGGGAGCGGAGCGGCCGCTGGGTGTGCGCCACAAGGCCGACCCCAGGCGCGAGACCTGGTCGGAGGCGCGGGCGCGCGAGACGCGCGAGCTCGGCGCCGACGAGCAGCCCTACTGCCTGGTCATCGGCGGCGGCCAGGGCGGCATCATGCTGGGCGCGCGGCTGCGCCAGCTCGGCGTGCCCACCATCGTCATCGAGAAGAATGCAAGGCCGGGCGATTCCTGGCGCAACCGCTACCGCACCCTCGTGCTGCACGACCCGGTCTGGTACGATCATCTGCCCTACATTCCCTTCCCCGAAAACTGGCCGGTGTTCACGCCCAAGGACAAGATGGGCGACTGGCTGGAAATGTACACGCGCGTCATGGAGCTCAACTATTGGGTCGCCACGAAATGCCTTAGCGCCTCCTATGACGAGACGGAGAAAGTCTGGACCGTGGTGGTCGACCGCGTCGGCCGGCACATAACGCTGAAGCCGAAGCACATCGTCTTCGCCACCGGCGCCTATGGCCCGCCACGGCGGATCGATCTGCCGGGCACCGATCAATTCAAGGGCGAGTTGCTGCACTCCAGCCAGTATTCCAGCGGCGACAAATTCCGCGGCAGGAAGGTTGCCGTCATCGGCGCGGCAAGCTCGGGGCACGATGTCTGCGTCGACCTCTGGGAAAGCGGCGCCGAGGTGACCATGATCCAGCGTTCACCGACGACGGTGGTCAAATCGGACACGCTGATGGAAGTCGGCTTCGAGATCTTTTCGGAGGCGGCACTGGCGCGCGGCATCACCACCGAGAAGGCCGACATGATCGTCGCCTCGACGCCCTTTGCGCTGGTGCCCAAGGGCCAGCGCGCCCTCTACGAGGTGATCAAGGCGCGCGACGCGGCCTTCTATATCAGCCTGCGCGCCGCCGGCTTCGCCATCGATTTCGGCGACGACGAGACCGGCCTTTTGATGAAGGCCTACCGCACCGGCTCCGGCTACTACATCGATGTCGGCGCCTCTAGCCTGATCATCGACGGCGAGATCGGCGTCCGCAGCGGCGTCGCCATCAAGTCGCTGACGCCGACAGGCATCCTGTTCGAGGACGGCAGCCAGCTCGCCGCCGACGCCATCATCGCCTGCACCGGCTATCAGTCGATGAACGAGACGGTGGCGGGTATCGTCTCACGCGAGGTCGCCGACAAGGTCGGCCCCTGCTGGGGGCTTGGCTCGGGCGTCAAGGGCGACCCCGGCCCATGGCAAGGCGAGCTGCGCAACATGTGGAAGCCGACCGCGCAGGAAGCGCTGTGGTTCCACGGCGGCAATCTGGCGCTATCGCGCTTCTATTCGAAATACGTGGCGTTGCAGATCAAGGCGCGGATGGAGGGGATTGCGACGCCGGTTTATGGAGCGCCGAGCAATTCCAGCCGGTAGAATCTCCCCCCTTGAGGGGGAGATGGCCGGCAGGCCAGAGGGGGTCGGTTCGACTGGATGCGACCTCCTTGCGGCAAGAGGAGGTTGGCGCTCCATGTGCGGCGACCCCCTCCGTCGCCTTCGGCGACATCTCCCCCTCGAGGGGGGAGATCGGCTAATCGTGCCGGTGCCCGAAATGCCTCGCCGCAACCTCGACATGCGTATGCGACGCATATGGCTCAAAACGCTCGGTCTCGCTGACGTCATTCACCGCCTCGTTCGGCCACCAGGTGCCGCCGATGGCGATGCCCTCGCAAACCAGCCGCTGGTCGGCGACCAGCGAGGCGCCGACCGCGTCGACGAAGGTGAAGCGGCCCGGGCGCTGCCGGAGCACGGCGACGTCGCCGACGGTGCCGACCGCCAGCGTGCCGAGGTCAGGCCTGGCGATCGCCTGCGCCGGCGCTTGGGTCGCGGCGCGCAGGACCTCGACCAGCGGCATGCCGAGCGCCAAAAGCTTCGACATGCAGACCAGGATGTCGAAGGCCGGCCCGTCGACGCAGTAGAGATGCACGTCGCTCGAGATCACGTCGGGCGCCAGTCCTTCCTCGAGCATGGCCCGGGCGACGGCGAAATCGAACGAGCCCATGCCATGGCCGATGTCGAAGATGACGCCGCGCTCGCGTGCCAGCCGCATGTCGGGCCGCACCGCGCCGGAGGCGAACACCGGCGCATTGGGAAATGGCCGGAAGCAGTGGGTGAGGATGTCGCCCTTGCGCAGGCGCGGCAGCACTTCCGAGCGGCCGGGCGGCGGCTCGTCGATATGCGCCATCAGCGGCAGGCCGGCCTGGTCGGCGGCCTCCAGCGCCAGATCCACCGGGGCAATGCCGCTGGTGCCGCCGGCATGCTTGCCGGAGCGCACTTTTACGCCGACCACGACATCGCGGTGTTCGCGCGCCGCCGCCACCACCTCGCGCGGCTCGCAGAGCCTGAGATCGCTGCATTCGCCGACCGACACCGTTTGCGAGAAGCCAAAAATGCCGGCAAAGGAAATGTTGACATAGGCCAGGATGCGGACCTTCGAGCGCTCCATGACATGGCGGCGAAAGCCGAGGAAATTGCCCGCACCCGCACTGCCCGCGTCGATGAAGGTGGTGGTGCCGCTCTTGGCGGCCAGCCGATCGGCATCGACGCCGAGCGAGGTGCCGCCCCAATAGACGTGGCTGTGCAGGTCGACGAGGCCTGATGTGACGATGCAGCCGCCGGCATCGATGACCTGCGCGGCGCGGTCGGCCGGGATGTCGGCATCGACCGCGGCGACCCGGCCATTGGCGATGGCGACATCGCGCGGCGCATCGAGCCCGGACGCCGGATCGATCAGCCGTCCGCCCTTCAGCAGGAGGTCGAATTGCATTGAGGTAACCTCCGCTTCGTTGCTTTGCTTTCTCAGAGAGGCCGGTAGGCGACCGCCTCGACCTCGATCTTGATGTCGATCATCAGCCGCGATTCGACCGTGGTGCGGGCCGGCGGATTCTTTGGAAAGTGCCTGGCATAGACGGCATTGAAGGCGCCGAAATCGCGCGCGTCTTCCAGCCATACCGTTGTCTTCACGACATCGTCCAGGGTGCAGCCGGCGAGCGCCAGTGCGGCCTTGATATTGGCGAACACCTGTTCTGTCTGTTCCGTTATGCCGCCCTTGACCACGATGCCATCGCTGCCGACGGGCACCTGGCCCGAGACATAGACGAGATCACCGGCCCGCACGGCGGGCGACAGCGGCACATGCGACGTTCCAAAACATTGCTTGGGCAAGGGACAGCCTCCTTCTTTGATGACAGGACGGGATGCCATGGCAGCGCCCGCTTGCGTCGACATTTACGCCGATCGGGGCGATCCTCATAGAGGCCTTGTTGGAAAGCAACATTCCCAGGAATTCATGTTGCTTTATTACAGAAGCGCTTGCATCGTGCGCGCTGGCGGACTGCCTCGCAGCCGCAACGCACAGACGCATTTGCCGAACCGGAGACGACAGGAATGACCTACGACAAGAACCCGTTTCCATCAGGTGATGCCGATCGCCACGCGCTCTGGGAAATGCTGGTGCGGCGCGACATCGACGCCTTCATCGGCCAGGACTGGTCCATGGTCGAGGATGATTTCGTCGCCGAAAGCTTCTTCGGCATGCACGCGCATTTTCTGCACAACGCGGATGCCTGGCGGCTGCAGTTCCCGAAGCTGGAAATCTATCGCGACGAGTGGCTGCGCCAGGCCAAGGAGACGGCGGCGACAAAATTCGCCGAACCGCTACGCGAGGCGCTGTTTCGCGTCACCAACATGCGCGACATCGATGTCGACGGCGACCGCGCCGTGCTGCACAAGAAATTCGACGGCTCGGTCGCCAAGGCGGATGGCAGCGTCGACAGGCTGAAATGGCAGACGCTGTATTTCTGCACCAAGGTGCAAGGCAGCTGGAAGATCGCGGGCTTTGTCGGCTACATGCCGCATCCGCTCGGAAGCTAGAAACCGATCAGTAGAGCGTGACGAAGGCTGGAAACATCAGGCCGGTCGCCCTGAAATGCTCGACCAGTTCGATGGCCGGGAAGATGGCGAGGAAATAGAGCCCGTCGAAAAACGTGCGCTTCAGCGCCCGCGTCGAGAACTGCAGCTCGTCATGGTCGTGGTACAGAAAGGGATTTGGCCAGAACCGGGGCGTGTTCTTGGTATAGGCAAGGTAGGCCGGGCCGAACTTGCCGAGCAGGAACGCGGCTTCCTTGCGCGCCGTCGCGCGAAAGATGAAAAAGCTGGCAGCACCCAACGCCAGCGCCGCCAGCACCGAGCCGTAGAGCAATCCGACGCCGACCGCGCCGACCGTCGAGAAAAAGTAGAGCGGGTTCTGCGTCGTCGAGAACGGTCCCGTCGAGACCAGTTCCTCGTTCTTCTTGCCGCCGACATAGAGGATGCTCCAGAGCCGTCCGACGACGCAGGCGAGCACCAGGCAGAAGCCGAGGAGTTCGAGCGTTTCGTGCCCGTCCGAACCCTCGGTCAGCGCC
The DNA here is from genome assembly GCF_004919685.1 of Mesorhizobium norvegicum. Classification (GTDB taxonomy): domain Bacteria; phylum Pseudomonadota; class Alphaproteobacteria; order Rhizobiales; family Rhizobiaceae; genus Mesorhizobium; species Mesorhizobium norvegicum. The sequence continues at coordinate 146,105 of NZ_SMYZ01000039.1, forward strand.
GGTTTGGTGAGAAACAGCAGCAGCACCGCCAGCACCGCCGCGGCCCGCACGAAGATCAACCGCTTGCGCTGGTCGAAGGCCTGTGAAACCGGCTTGAGGGAAGCGTAGGTCATTCTTGTTTTCCTTGGGCTTCGACAAGCGGCATTGGGCAGGTTCGGGGCACTGGTCACCACATTGATGGCGGATGCAAGGCACCCGCATTCCATCAGCGCATCGCGAGGCATTCGTAAAGGCCTTTTGCGCGACGCACGCCCATTCTTACGAATTTGTATGCCGCCGGACAGGCTGGAGTGAAGTCGCTTCCCTATCGTTCGGATGCCGGCCTGCCATTTATGGGCCGGCTTCAATTGCCGCAGCCGGGCCACCGGCATCAAACAAGGAATGGTTTCCATGAGAAGATTTGTGCTTGCCACCGCACTGGGCACCTTTGCCGTTTTCGGCCCGGTTTCCTCTGTCTTTGCCGCCACCGCGCCTTGCGAGGAGACGCTGAAAACCCTTCGCGCGGCCGAGGCAGCGGCCACGCTCAGCGCCGCTGACAAGACCAAGGTCTCGGAGCTGGAGACCAAGGGCATCGAGCGCTGCAATGCGGACGACGACAAGCGCGCCGACGACTTCTTCGCTCAGGCCATGAAGGTCATGGGCAAATAGTGCATGTCGCCCAAAACTGCGCAGCGGTTTTGGGACAACGACATGCATAAAGCAGCAAGCCTGTCACCCAAAGCATGCCCTCGGGCCTGACCCGAGGGTGCGCAGCGATTGGGACATCACACGCATCCCGCCGCAACCATCAACCCCAGGACTTCAGCCATGCTCTCACCCAACACGCAACCTGCCGGATCGAGCCCCAACAGGGTTCCGGACGTCACCGTCGATTTCTGGCTGATCAAGCTGATGGCGGTAACCATGGGCGAAACGGCGGCCGACTATCTTGCCGTCAACCTCGGACTTGGGCTGACCGTCACGTCGTTGATCATGACCGGCATCCTGATCGTTGCCCTTGTCCTGCAGTTCGCGCAGAAACGTTACGTCCCCTGGGCCTACTGGCTGGCGGTGGTGCTGATCAGCGTCGTCGGCACGCTGGTCACCGACAACCTCGTCGACAATTTCGGCGTGCGTCTCGAAACGACCACGATCGCTTTCAGCGTCGTGCTCGCGGCGACTTTCGCGGTCTGGTACGCCAGCGAACGAACGCTGTCGATCCACACCATCTTCACCACCAGGCGCGAGATCTTCTACTGGCTGGCGATCCTGTTCACCTTCTCACTCGGCACCGCCGCCGGCGACCTCGTCGCCGAAAGCTTCGAGCTGGGGTATCTGACGTCAGGCCTGCTGTTCGGCGGCGTCATCGCGCTCATCGCGCTTGCCTACTGGCTGCTGCATCTCGACGGCATCCTGGCCTTCTGGCTCGCCTATATCCTGACACGGCCGCTTGGCGCCTCCTTCGGTGACCTGCTGTCGCAGCCGGTCGAATATGGCGGTCTCGGCTTCGGCACCACCTTCACCAGCCTGATCTTCCTCGGCTGCATCTTTGCCCTTGTACTCTACATGACCCTGAAGAGAACCGCCGGCGATGCCGACCAGATCCTGCTGGAGTCGGACTAGGTGCAGGGCGGATGCGCTAGCGTTGACAATTGCCGAAAAAACTCACCGCTTCGTCATCCACGGGCGGAGCAAGGAGCGTAGCGACGCGGCGCAGACCCGAGGATCCATGCCGCGACTCCAACGCGTCGCCACGGTGCTGAATTCTGCTCCGCTGCGCTCTTCGGCCCACGTCGCGGCATGGATCCTAGGGTCTCCGCGACGTCGCTTCGCTCCTGCTCCGCCTAGGATGACGAACGCGAGGGCGCTTCAGCCAATCTTGAACGTTCTAGCGCCGTCAGGCCTGCGCCCTCGTGACATCCTAGGAACGAGCGCGTGCCGATGCTAGCCTGTCGCCGATCTCGGCAACCAACCGGAACAACGATGCGACTTCTTCTCGTCGAGGACGACCACAGGACGGCCGACTACATCGTCAAGGGATTGACCGAGGCCGGCCATGTCTGCGACCTCTTGCGCAACGGCCATGACGCGCTTTTCGCGGCGACCAGCGGCAATTATGACGTGATCATCGCCGATCGCATGATCCCGGGCCTCGACGGCCTGTCGATGGTCAAGGCGGTCCGCGCCGCGGGCGTACGGACGCCGGCGATCTTCCTCACCTCCGTCGGCGGCATCGACGACCGCGTCGAAGGGCTTGAGGCCGGCGGCGACGACTATCTGGTCAAGCCCTTCGCCTTCTCCGAGCTTCTCGCCCGCATCAACGCGCTTGGCCGGCGGCCGGCCGCGCAGGAGCAGAAGACCGTCCTGCGGGTCGCCGACCTCGAGATGGACCTGATCATGCGGCGCGTTATCAGGCAGGGCCAGCCGATCGACCTGCAGCCGCGGGAGTTCAGCCTGCTGGAAGTGCTGATGCGTGGCGAAGGCCGCGTCATCACCCGCACCATGCTTCTGGAGCGCGTCTGGGATTTTCATTTCGATCCGAGGACCAGCGTCGTCGAGACCCATATCAGCCGGCTGCGGGCCAAAATCGACAAGCCCTTCGAAACCCAGCTCATCCACACGGTCCGCAACACCGGCTACAGCCTGCACGCACCGCCATGACCGGAACATGGTCCCGCCTGCTGCGCAGCACGCCTTTCCGGCTTGCCTTGACCTTCGCCTTCCTGTTCGTGCTGGCCTTCATGCTGTCGGGCGCCATCGTCTATCAGATGATGAGCACCGATCTGGCCCAGCGGTTGGATGAGACCATCAAGGAAACCTACTCGGTCGTAGCGGTAACCTACACCGAGAGCGACCTCGAGGACCTGATGTCCACGGTCGAAAGCCATTCGCAGCTCAGCCCCAAGAAGCAACAGCTCTTTTCGCTGACCGACGCAGCTGGAAATCATCTCGCCGGCAATTTCACCGCGGCTGGACTTCCCGACGGCTTCTCCATGTTCGATGCCGAAATGCCCGATGTGCCCGCCGGCGCCGAGTACCGCGCCTTTTCGGGCTCGATCGGCGGCAACAATCTGACGGTTGCCTTCAGCCTTTCCGAGACGGAGGAGCTGGAACAGGTGGCGCTGATGAGCTTCGGCTGGGCAACGCTGATCATCACCGGGCTGGCGGTCGCCGGCGGCGCCCTGCTCGCCTCGCGCGTTCAGCGCCGTCTCGACGGCATTGCCGCCACGATGGTGGACGTCTCGCATGGACGGCTGGATACCCGCATCCCGCTGACCGGCAGTGGCGACGATATCGACGTCGTCTCCAACCAGGTCAATGCCGCGCTCGACCGCCTGTCGGCGCTGGTCGACGGCATGAAACAGGTCAGCGCCAACATCGCGCATGATCTGAAGACGCCACTCAATCGCCTGCAGATGATCCTGGAAGCCGCCGCCGACAAGGCCGCGCAGGATCAGGACGTCTCCAACGATCTGGCCGATGCGCGCGCGGAGGGCTATCAGATCAACGAGACCTTCGATGCGCTGTTGCGGATCGCCCAGATCGAGGCCGGCGCACGCAAGGCGCGGTTCACCGATCTCGATCTCGACCAGATCATGCAAACCATCGCCGAGATCTATACCGACGTTGCCGAGGACGACGCAAAGGTGCTGTCGTCGACGCAACTGAACGAAACGGCGGACCGGATCCATGGTGATCGGGAGCTTCTGACGCAGATGTTCGCCAATCTGGTGGAGAATGCACTGCGCCATTGCCCGCCCGGCACGGCCATCAAACTGGCGGTGACGCGCCAGGGCGAGCGCGTTGTGGCCAGCGTCGCCGACAATGGTCCCGGCATTCCCGCCGACGAGCGGGAAAAAGTGTTCCAGCGGCTCTACCGTCTTGACCACAGCCGATCGACGCCGGGCAGCGGCCTCGGCCTTAGCCTTGTGCGAGCGATTGCCGAATTGCATGGAGCAACCATCGCCCTTGACGATTGCCAGCCGGGCCTCGCCGTGAGGGTGAGCTTTCCCCTGGCAAGACCGACGGCCTCATAGGCCGGCAGCGGAGTCGAAAGCTTACCAAAGCGTATAGGGCCGGCGACCCGCCCGTAAGCTTGAGCCGGCATACTGAATGGACCTCACCTTCCATCGAAAGGCCGCGGAAAATGAAAACCCTTTCTCGGAAAACCATCGGCGTCTTGCCAGTTCTCGCCGTCTCAGCGTGTCTGGGCATGACAGCCGCCCTGGTTCCGCTGTCTGGCAGCCTGCCGGCCTCGGCCGCCGAGAAGCCAGTCCAGCAGGAGAAGAACCCTCCGGGCGACATTCCCGATACGCAAGTCTTCATCGACTATACCTCGCCGGAAGGGTTCACCCTGAAGGTGCCGGAGGGCTGGGCACGGTCGGACCGCGCCGACGGCGCCAGCTTCGTCGACAAGCTGGATGGCGTCGTTGTCTCGGTTTCCAAAGTGGACGCCGCACCGACCGTCGAGAGCGCCAAGGCGGACTATGTCGCGAAGCTCGAGGCCGCCGGACACGCTGTGCGGGTAAGCGCGGTCAAGCAGGTCAAGCTGCCGGCGGGCGCTGCAATCCGCATCGTCTACACCTCGAACTCCGAACCGAACGCGGTAACCAACCGGCAGGTTCGCCTCGAGAACGAGCGCTACCTCTATTTCAAGGACGGCAAGCTCGTGGCGCTCGAACTTTATGCGCCCAAGGGTGCCGACAATGTCGATCAGTGGCAATTGATGTCCCGCTCGTTCCGGTGGAAATGAGATGCACGCGTTGGACGCGTATGAACTCTATCGGTTCTTCCACATAGGCGACGACGAGACGGCCGCCTTGCGGGGCGTCAGTTTCCACGTGGCCGCCGGCGAGATCGTCGCGCTGGTCGGGCCTTCCGGCAGCGGCAAGTCCACCTTGCTGGCCTGCGTAACCGGCCTCGATGAACCGGATGGCGGCTATGTCGAGGTGGCCGGCGTGCGGCTGACCCGGCGACCGGAGGCCCATCGCACGCGCGTTCGCGCCGCCAGCTTCGGCATTCTGCTGCAGTCGGGAAACCTGTTCGGCCACTTGAGCGTCGAGCAGAACCTTCGATTGCAGATGCTTCTGGCGAAAAAGCCGGACGACCAGCGGATGGCCAGCCTGCTGGAGAGTGTTGGCCTTTCGCATCGCGCGCGCGCTTTTCCGACCGAACTGTCCGGCGGCGAGACCGCGCGCGCCGGCCTTGCCGTGGCGCTGGCCGCCGATCCGCCGATCCTGATTGCGGACGAACCGACCGCGGAGGTTGATAGCGATACCGAATCCCGGCTGATCGCTCATTTCGAGGCGCGGCGCGACGCCGGATTGGCAACGCTGCTGGCTACCCACAGCAGGGCGTTGGCGCGGAAGGCCGATCGCATCATCAAGCTGAAGGATGGGAGGATCGACCGTGGCTGAAACGCTCGTCATCGCAAAAGGCCTCGGACGAGACTTCCGGGATGGCAACGCCGACCGGATCAACGTGCTGCGCGACGTCGACTGCGAGATCGCGTCGGGTGCACGCATCGCTCTCGTTGGACCTTCGGGCAGCGGCAAGACGACGTTGCTGCATATTCTTGGCGGCCTCGACCGGCCGACGGCCGGCACCGTCGAATGGCCCGGGCTCGGCGCGTTCGAGACTCTGAGGCCGCGCCAGATCGGGTTCGTATTCCAGTCGCCCAGCCTGTTTCCTGCCCTCACCGCTGTCCAGAATGTCGGCCTGCCCATGCTGCTGGCCGGCGAGAATACCCGCGCCAACGACATCGGGGCATCGCTTCTGCAATCGTTCGGTCTCGGCGAGCTCGGCGACAAGCTGCCGGAGGAACTGTCCGGCGGCCAGGCCCAGCGTATTGCCATGGCGCGTGCTCTGGCCATGGCTCCGAAGCTCGTGCTTGCCGATGAGCCGACCGGGCAGCTGGACAGCCGAACGGCGCTGCGCTTCTTCGACGCGGTGCTCAGCCGTCTGGAAGACACCGACATCGCCCTGGTCGTTGCCACACATGACGAAGTCGTGGCTAACCGTATGGCGACACGCTGGACGATGGATCACGGCCGGCTCACCACCGGGCATCGGCCAGGGGCCGCCGCGGCATGATGTTCCTGCTGTGGATCCGTGGTGTGCTTGCCCGCCGTTTCCTGCGCGTGGCTGGTGCTGCCGCCGGAATCGCGCTGACGGTCGCTCTGCTCGCCGCGATGGCGCTCTTCCTGGCCAACGCCGGGGCATCGATGACCGCCCGCGCCGTGTCGGCGGTTCCAATCGACTGGCAGGTGCAAGTGATCTCCGGTGCCGATCCGGACCTCATCGGCAAGGCGCTGACGGAGGCTGCTCCGGTCAAGACCGTGCATCAGGTCCGCTATGCCGATGTCGCCGGTTTCGAGGCCCGGACCGGCGGCACGACCCAAACCACCGGGCCTGGCCAGGCGGTCGCTTTCGACAGCCGGTATTTCAGCGATTTCCCGGCGGAAATCCGCTCGCTTTCAGGCACCCTCGACGGCGTGCTGATTGCCCAGCAGACAGCCGCCAACCTTCATGTCGGCCCCGGCGACGCTGTCTCGATCCAGCGGATGGGCCTGCCACCGGCGGAGGTCAGGATTGCCGGCGTGGTCGACCTCCCGGACGCCGACGCGCTGTTCCAGGCTGTCGGCCTGCCGCCCCAGGCAGCGCCGCAGGCCCCGCCCGACAACGTCCTCATCCTGCCGCAGGAAGCCTGGCGGCAATTGTTCGATCCGCAGCAGAAGGCGCGCCCCGACACCACCCGGCTGCAATTGCATGTGCGGCTTGCCCACGAGGCGCTGCCGCCGGATCCCGTCGCGGCCTATACTTTTGTCACCGCCGCCCAGCGCAATCTCGAGGCGAGGGTCGCCGGTCAGGCCTTGGTGGCCGACAATCTCGGCTCACGCCTTGGGGCGGTTCGCGAGGATGCGCTTTACGCCTCTGTCCTGTTCCTGTTCCTCGGACTGCCCGGCGTCGCGCTGGCGGTTGCGCTTACCTTTGCCGTCACCTCGTCCGGTGCGGCCCGCCGGCGGACGGAGCAGGCGCTGCTTCGCGTCCGCGGCGCGACGACCAAAGCCATCCTGTTTCTGTCCGCCACGGAAGCTGCCGTCGCCGCCATTGGTGGAACCGCGATCGGCATGGCCGCGGCATCGCTCCTTGCCATCATCGCGCCGGGCCTCAAGGCAACGCTTGGCGTTGACGGGCCGACGCTGCTTCTTGTCGCTTTCTTCGGGCTGCTGGTCGGGTTCATCGCCTTTCTCTATCCGGCCTGGCGGGACGCCCGCTGGGCGACGGTGACCGCTGCGCGGCGCACCGTGAGCCGGCCGAAAACGCCGCTCTGGCAGCGCCTGTGGCTGGACTGCCTGTTGCTGGCGGCGGCGGGCCTGTTCTTCTGGCAATCGGCGAGCACCGGATACCAGATCGTGCTTGCGCCCGAAGGCGTGGCGGCAACATCGGTGGACTACAAGGCGTTTATCGCACCGGCCTTGTTCTGGCTCGGCATGGCGTTGCTGACGATCAGGCTGTCGGCCACGATCATCGCCGGCAATGGCGCGCTCCTGCGAATGATCATTGCCCCGGTTTCCGGACCGCTGGCGCCCATTGTATCGGCCGCCCTGTCGCGGCAATCGGGGCGGCTGACGATCGGCATCGCGATGACCGCGCTGGCCATTTCCTTCGCCACGTCGACCGCCATCTTCAACACCACCTACAATGCCCAGGCGCGCATCGACGCCGAGCTGACCAACGGTTCCGACGTCACTGTCTTCGGCTCGACCGACAGACCGGCCGGGGCCCGCCTTGCAGCTCTCACCTCGTTGCCCGAAGCCGCGGCGGCCGAACCCATGCAACATCGTTTTGCCTATGTCGGCGCAGACCTGCAGGACCTTTATGGCATCGATCCCGACCGCATCGGACATGCCACCAGCCTTTCCGATGCCTATTTCAGCGGCGCCAGCGCGGCCGGCACGCTCGCCCTGCTCGCCGCGACATCAGACGGTGTTCTGGTGTCGGAAGAGACCGTGCAGGACTTCCAGCTCCAGCAGGGCGATACGATCAACCTGCGGCTCATCGATGCCAGGGATCACCAGTATCATCCCGTGGCCTTCAAGTTCATCGGCGTCGCCCGAGAATTCCCGACCGCGCCAAAGGACTCCTTCCTTGTCGCCAATTCAGCCTATGTGGCCCGCATGACCGGCTCCGATGCGTCCGAATACGTGCTCATGCGGGCCAGGGCCGATCCTGCCGCGCTGGCACGGCAGGTTTCGTCGGTGCTCACTTTCGATCCGTCGCTGAAGGTGTCCGACATCGGCCAGGCGGCACATCTCATCGGCTCGAGCCTGACCGCGGTCGATCTTGGCGGTTTGACGACAATCGAACTGGGCTTTGCGGTCGTCATGGCGGCCGCCGCCGCCGGGCTGATGCTGGCGCTGGGCTTCTTCGAGCGTCGCCGGCCTTTCGCCATCCTCGCGGCAATTGGCGCCAAACCGCGCCAGCTCGCGGCCTTCCTTTGGAGCGAAGGTCTGCTGATCCTTGTTGGCGGCATGATTTTCGGCCTCCTTTCCGGCCTGCTGACGGCATGGATGCTGGTCAAGCTGCTGACCGGCGTCTTCGATCCGCCACCCGAAGCATTGTCGATCCCCTGGCTCTATCTGGCAGTCATGCTCGGTCTGGTCGCCGCTTCCGTGGCTGCCGCCGTTTTGTCCGCCAGGCCATCGGCGGGACAGGCGGCGGAACAGTTGCGCGACTTGTGAAGCCCGACGTCGACTTACTTATTTGTAAATTTGCGGCCAACCCACCGACAACTCCGCGGCCTAGGCTCGTTTCGTCTCTCGCTAGAGCAATTCCGGGAAAGCGCGTAGCGCTTCCCTGAGGAATTGCGTCAAAACAAAGAGACAGATCCGGCAGCCAAACGGCCCGGATACCGAAGCCGCTCCGAGGCCAATGGCCGGCGGCTCCACAACCAAGCAAAACGGGAAAAAGAACATGAAGAAGTCAACTGTCGCAGCCGCAATGGTACTCGCCATCGTATCCTCGACCGGTGCTTTCGCAAACGCGGCCACCGGCACCATCGCCAGCGTCGACAAGAAGGGCGACTCGATCACCTTGTCCGACGGCAAGACTTTCATCTTGCCGGAAGGCATCGAAGCCGAGACGCTGAAGGTTGGCGAGAAGGTGGTGGTGACCTATTCGACCAAGGCCGGCAAGCTGGCGGCATCGAGCATCCAGCCCGCCAAATAGACGAACACCCGGTGGGGACTCGGTCGGGCAGGTTATCTTGGCGGGCTGCCCTGCCGGTCCTCCACGGTGGCATCGATCTGCGGCATCGTTGAAGCTTGTCAGCATCAACGTCCAAGGCATGTCGCCCAAAGGGCGCTCAACGGTCGATGCGTGTCGACAGGATGATCGACGACAGGGTCCGCTCGACCCCGTCCATGGCGCCGATCTGGTCGAGCAGCAGATCGAGGTCGCGGATCGACGGCGCGTCGACGATGACGATCATGTCGAAATTGCCGCTGACCGAATGCAGCGTCCTGACCGGCGCCAGCGCGCGCAGGCCGCGCACCACCTTGTCGGCGAGCTTGGGCGTTACGGTGAGCAGCACATGCGCCCGCACCAGCCCTTGCTCGTAGTCCGGCGCCAGCCGCACACCATAGCCTGATATGATGCCGCGCTGCTCCAGCCGTTCGATCCGGCTCTGCACCGTGGTTCGCGAGACGCCAAGCCGCCGCGCGAGCTCGGCGGTCGAGGCGCGCGCGTTCTCGCGCAGCAGGGAAAGCAGGGCCTGTTCGGCGTCACTGAGCATTTCGACGATTCCTGTCGGCGGATTGTACAATCAGAGTTTCGTTTCGAACAATTCCACGCTTCCTTTCGACGGGCAAGCTGCGATTCTGCGCACAGAACAAGCTTTCACGCGAGGGATCGGATCATGAAGAAAATTGTTGTTGTCGGCGCCGGCAAGATCGGCTCGACCATTGCCGAGATGCTCGCCGCCACGGGGGATTATCAAGTCACGCTCGTCGACCGCTCGGCGGCACAACTCACTGCCGCCGAACTGCCGGCCACGGTTGCGACGCTGGAGCTCGACATCGAAGCCGCCGGTACCCTGGAAGCCGCGCTCGCCGGCAAGTTCGCGGTGCTGAGTGCTGCCCCCTTCCATTTGACCACCCGCATCGCCGAGGCGGCGGCCAGTGCCGGCGTGCATTATCTCGACCTCACCGAGGACGTCGTCTCGACCCGCCGGGTCAAGGAACTGGCGCGTTCGGGCAAGAGCGCCTTCATTCCGCAATGCGGCCTGGCGCCGGGCTTCATCTCGATCGTCGCCAACGATCTCGCCAGCCGCTTCGATTCGCTGGAAAGCGTGCGCATGCGCGTCGGCGCCCTGCCGCAATATCCGTCCAATGCGCTGAACTACAATCTGACCTGGAGCACCGACGGCGTCATCAACGAATATTGCGAGCCCTGCGAAGCGATCGTCGAGGGCGAGCTGGTCGAAGTGCCGCCGCTGGAAGAGCGCGAGGAGTTCTCGCTCGACGGCGTCACTTACGAGGCGTTCAACACCTCCGGGGGGCTCGGCACGCTGGCCGAGACGCTGAAGGGCAAGGTGCGCACGCTGAACTACCGCACCATCCGCTATCCCGGCCACGCCGCGATCATGAAGGCGCTGCTCAACGACCTTGGCCTGCGCCACCGCCGCGACGTGCTGAAGGACATTTTCGAGAGCGCCTTGCCGGCGACCTTGCAGGACGTGGTCATCGTCTTCGTCACCGTCTCCGGCCGCAAGAACGGCCGCCTGCTGCAGGAGACCTACGCCAACAAGATCTACTCCAAGCGTGTCGGCGATCAGGTGCGCAGCGCCATCCAGATCACCACCGCCTCCGGCATCTGCGCCGTGCTCGACATGCTGGCCGACGGCAGCCTGCCGGCGACGGGCTTCGTCAAGCAGGAAGACATCGCGCTCGACACCTTCCTCGCCAACCGCTTCGGCCGTGCCTACGCCCAGCACGAGATGGTGAGCCGGCTGGCGAGCTGAAGCGGCCGGGCGTAGTCTCCCCCCTTGAGGGGGAGATGTCGCCGAAGGCGACAGAGGGGGTCGCCTCGCGTGAAGCGCCGACCCCCATCTGTCGCAAGGAGGTCGCATCCGGTCGAACCAACCCCCTCTGGCCTGCCGGCCATCTCCCCTCAAGGCGGGAGATTAGCCGTCGACTTACTTCCGCAACACCATCGGCCACCCCAGCAGAAACCGGATGAAATTGCCGGCGTTGCGCGAGGCCTTGGCCGAGGTCTGCGGCATCGGCTTTTGCGCAGGCTCTTTTCGGGCTGGTGCGCGCGCTTTTGTTTCGGCTCCGGACCGGCCCACCGTGAAAGCCGGCTCCGCGACCGGCTTGCCGCGCAGGACATTGGCCGCGTTGTTGTCATGAATGACGATGCACCATTGAGCCTCTTTCACGGCTGCCCCGACGGTGTTGAAACGCATCGCCATCCTGGTGTGCTCGTCGCAATAGACCCCGTTCATGGACGGTGATCGCTTCTCGACCAGAGTGCCGAAGGCCGACGTCGGATATTCGTGAAGCGTGTAGCGGTTGGTCGCCGCATCGAAATTCTGGCCGTGCGGAAAGGCGATGTACAGCGGCTGCTGGTCCACCTCGCCCTTGGCGATTTCCCGGCGCGCGTAAAAGTCGACACGTTCCATGAAGGTCGGCGCCAGCGCATCATCGCTGTCGAGCCGCGTCAGCGAAACGAATTCGGCCTCCGTGTCGCTTTGGACAAACGCATTGAAGGCAACATTGTAGTCGTCGCCGGCCTTGACGAGGACCGGCCTGACATCGATCCCCGTCGCGCAATCGCAGACGGTCCAGATGTAGTTCTCATGTGTCTCGGAATCGAACGCAACCAGGACGGTAAAGTCCTTCTGCGACTGGCCTTCAAGGGACGGCGCGCAATAGGTGTCGAACAACGCCAGCCGCTCGACCAGCCACACAGGGTCGAGATTGGCTCTGCCCTTTCCATTCCATTGGCTCGGCATGAAGCCGGTGGCGGTGTTGTAGCGAATCGCCACGTATTTCTTCAGGTCGGTGCTCATTGGCTGAGACTAGAGCATGATGCCGAAGGGTGGAATCCGGTTCTCGGGAAACATCGTACATGGCATCTTCCCCACCAATCGCTTTGGTCACGCCTAGGCGCAGCAGGAGATGGTGAGCCGGCTGGAGGTGGAAGGGAGCCTTGAAGAGTAGGTTCGCGCATTTCCTCTCCCCCATCGATCGGGGGAGAGGTGTCGAGCGAAGCTCGACGGAGTGGGGGTCGACCTGGCTCAGGCGTTGTCATTTCAAGCCGGGGCAATGCCTCGCCTTGATTGAGGCCCTGTGGTGAGTTTGTCAGCGGCGGCGCATTGAGGACCGGCTTCCCCCACTCCGTCGCTGCTACGCAGCGCCACCTCCCCCCCTCCGGAGGGAGAGGAAAGGAGCCTGGGGTTCGCGCCGCTCCTCTCCCCTTGCGTCCAACAAGGGGGAGGGTAAGCCCCTCAAATATGCAGCGCGTGCCCCAGCGCCTTCAGCGCTGCTTCCTGGAATCCCTCACCCTGCGTCGGGTGCGCATGAATCGTCCCGGCGATGTCCTCCAGCCTTGCGCCCATTTCGAGCGCCAGTCCAAAAGCCGCCGCCAGTTCCGACACGCCCTGCCCGACCGCCTGGATGCCGAGCACCAGATGGTTGTCCGCGCGGGCGACGACGCGGACAAAGCCGTCCTCGCCGAGCTTCGTCATCGCCCGGCCATTGGCGGCGAACGGGAACATGCCGATCTTGATCTCGCCGCCGAGCGCCTTGGCCTCTTCCGGCGACAGGCCAGCAGTGACGAGTTCCGGATCGGTGAAGCAGACGGCGGGTATCGAACGCTTGTCCCAGCTGCGCTTGTGGCCGGCAATGATCTCGGCGACCATTTCACCCTGCGCCATCGCCCGGTGCGCCAGCATCGGCTCGCCGGTGACGTCACCGATGGCAAAGATGCCGCGCATCGAGGTGCGGCACTGGTCGTCGATGCGGATAAACTTTCCAGCCATATCAAGGTCGATCTGGTCGAGCCCCCAACCGTCGGTCACCGGCTTGCGGCCGACCGTCACCAGGATTTTGTCGGCGGCGAGCTTGGTGCTCTTGCCGTCGGATGTCTCGATCAGCAGCGCGTCACCCTTGGTCGACAGGCCCTTGGCCTTGGCACCCAGCATCACCTCGATGCCGAGCGCGGCGAGCCGCTTGACCACCGGCCGCGTCAACTCGGCATCATACTGCGCCAGCACGCGCGGCAAGGCCTCCACCACGGTCACCTTAGCGCCCATTTTCGCGAAGGCCATGCCAAGTTCCAGCCCGATATAGCCACCACCGACGACAGCGAGTTTTTGCGGCACTTCGCTCAGCGCCAGCGCCTCCGTGGACGAAATCACCGGACCGCCAAACGGCAGGAACGAAAGGTCGACCGGCGCCGAGCCGGTGGCGATGACGATCGCCTCGGCCCGGATCACTTGGCTTCCCGTCTCGGTCTCAACCTCGATAGTCTTGCCGTCACGAAACATCGCCCATCCATGCACAGTCTTGACGCCTGCCTTCTTGAGCAGGCCGGCAACACCGCTGTTGAGCCGGCTGACAATGCCGTCCTTCCAGGCGATTGTTTTCGCCAGGTCGAGCGCCGGCGCGGTGACTGAAATGCCGAGCGGGCTGTTGCCGCCGGCCATGTGCGATACCTTCTCGAACTCCTCGGCCGCGTGGATCAGCGCCTTGGACGGAATGCAGCCAACATTGAGGCAGGTGCCACCCGGTTTGCCGGCTTCGACGATCACCGTGTCGACGCCGAGCTGTCCGGCGCGGATGGCGCAGATGTACCCACCGGGACCGGCGCCGATGACGAGCAGCTTGCAGGAGATTTCTTTCATCTTGGCACGCTCTCTATGGTGACGAAGGCCCCCTCATCCGGCCGCTTCGCGGCCACCTTCTCCCCGCTGGGGAGAAGAGACTGGCGCCAGCTTTGACGACCTCCTCTCCCCCCGGGGAGAGGTCGGATTGCCCCGAATTGCCTTTGCAATTCGGTTGGCAATCCGGGGGTCTTTGCGACGGTTTTCATCACCCTCAATCCACGAAAATCAGCGCCGGCGTTTCCAGCAGCGCTTTGATGCGCTGGATGAACACCGCCGCGTCCCAGCCGTCGATGACGCGATGGTCGAAGCTGGAGGACAGGTTCATCATCTTGCGCGGGATGAACTGGGTGCCGTCCCACACTGGCCTGACCATCATCTTGTTGACGCCGATGATTGCCACTTCCGGATGGTTGATCACCGGCGTCGTTGCCACGCCGCCCATGGCGCCGAGCGAGGTGATGGTGATGGTCGAGCCGGACAGCTCGTCGCGTGTCGCGGTGCCGGACTTGGCCGCCTCGGCCAGCCTGATGACCTCGGCGCCGCACTCCCAGATGTCGCGCGCCTCGGCATGCTTGACCACCGGCACCACCAGCCCCGACGGCGTCTGCGCGGCAATGCCGATATGGATGCCGCCATGCTGGTGGATGATTCCGGCCTCGTCGTCGAACAGCGAATTGAGATTGGGCTGGTCCGATATCGCCTTGACCATCGCCCGCATCAGGAACGGCAGCAGCGTCAGTTTCGGCCGCTCCACGCCCTTGGCCGCACGCTTCTCCTTGTTGAGGGCCGCGCGCAGATCCTCGAGCGCGGTGACATCGATCTCCTCGACATAGGTGATGTGCGGGATGCGCGACTTGGACAGCGACATCTTCTCGGCGATCTTGCGCCTCAAGCCCACCACCTTGATGTCCTGTATCGCATCGTTGCGGGCAAGGCCGGGTGCCCTGGCGACCTGCGGTCCGCGCGCCAGGAAAGCCTCGATGTCCTCATGACCGATGCGGCCGGCCGGCCCGCTTCCCGCAACCTGCCTCAGATCGATGCCAGCCTCCTTTGCGCGCAGGCGCACGGCCGGCGAGGCCAGCGGTTTTTCGCCTTCGGGACGCGGCGAGCCGGAGACGGAAGGCTGCTGCGGGCTCTTCGAAACGGCCGGAGCGGGTTTCACGTCCGTCCCACCGGCCTTTGGCGATGTCTTCACGACCGGCGGCGCAGCCTCGGGCTTCGGGGTCGGCAGCTTCACCGGAGGCTCGGCTGCCACCGCTTCCGTCTCACCGCTTTGCGGCTTCACATTTCCCTCGCCCGCCACCTTCAGCCGCACGATGGGCGATCCGATCGCCACCGTGTCGCCGATCTCGGCGCCCAGCCACAGGATTTCGCCATCGACCGGCGACGGGATTTCGACCGTCGCCTTGTCGGTCATGACGGCGGCAAGCACGGTGTCCTCGCGCACGATGTCGCCGATCTTGACGTGCCACTCGACCAGCTCGGCCTCGGCGACACCCTCGCCGACATCGGGCAGCTTGATGATGTGTTCGCCCATCTTAAGCTCCCATCGTTTCAAGCAGAGCACGGCCGACCCGGGCGGGGCCGGGGAAATAGTCCCATTCCTGCGCATGCGGATAGGGCGTGTCCCAGCCGGCGACCCGCGCCACCGGCGCCTCCAGATGGTAGAAGCAGTTTTCCTGCACCAGCGCCGACAGCTCGGCGCCGAAGCCCGACGTCAGCGTCGCCTCATGCACGATGACGCAGCGCCCGGTCTTCTTGACCGAGGCGACGATCGTATCGAGATCGAGTGGCAGCAGGGTTCTGAGATCGATGATCTCGGCATCGATGCCGGTTTCCTCGACCGCGGCCTGCGCGACATAGACCATGGTGCCATAGGCCAACACGGTAAGGGCCGAGCCCGCTCGGCGGATCGCCGCCTTGCCGAGTGGCACCGTGTAATGACCGTCGGCGACCTCGCCGAGCTCATGTTTCGACCATGGCGTCACCGGCCGGTCGTGATGGCCGTCGAACGGGCCGTTGTAGAGCCGCTTCGGCTCGAGGAAGATCACCGGGTCCGGATCCTCGATCGCGGCGATCAGCAGCCCCTTGGCGTCATGCGGGTTGGACGGCACCACGGTCTTCAGCCCCGACACATGGGTGAACAACGCTTCCGGGCTCTGGCTGTGCGTCTGGCCGCCGAAGATGCCGCCGCCGGTCGGCATTCGCACCACGATCGGGCAGGTGAAATCGCCGTTGGAGCGGTAGCGCAACCGCGCCGCTTCCTGGGTCAGCTGGTCGTAGGCCGGATACATGTAGTCGGCAAACTGAATCTCCACGCACGGCTTCAAGCCGTAGGCGGCCATGCCGATGGCCGAACCGACGATACCGGATTCGTTGATCGGCGCGTCAAAGCAGCGGCTCTTGCCGTATTTGGCCTGCAGGCCCTGCGTGCAGCGGAAGACGCCGCCGAAGAAGCCGACATCCTCGCCGAACACGACAACTTTGCTGTCGCGTGCCATCGACACGTCCATTGCGTCACGGATCGCCTCGATCATGGTCCGTCTCGGCATGGCTCAGACTCCCGCCTGCTGGCGCTGACGCCGCAGATGCGGCGGCATCTCGGCATAGAGCCCCTCGAACATGTCGCGTGTCGACGGTTTGCCGCCGGCATGCAGCGTGCCGTGGCTTTCCGCTTCCTTCTGCGCCGCGATCACCGTGTCGAGGATTTCCGCCTCGGCCTGCGCGTGCCGCTCGTCCGACCAGACGCCGAGCCCGATCAGATGGTTCTTCAGCCGCACGATCGGATCGCCGAGCGGCCAGGCGTCGGATTCGGTCTTTGGCCGGTAGGCGGAGGGATCGTCCGAGCTCGAATGCGCGCCGGCACGGTAGGTGACATATTCGACCAGCGTCGGCCCGAGATTGCTGCGCGCCCGCTCCGCCGCCCATTTGGCCACCGCATGGACGGCGAGATAGTCGTTGCCGTCGACGCGCAGTGACGGGATGCCGAAGCCGAGGCCTCTTGCCGCAAACGTGCCCGAGCCGCCGCGCGCAATGCCTTGAAAGGTCGAGATCGCCCACTGGTTGTTGACGACATTGAGCACCACCGGCGCCTTGTAGGTGGAGGCGAACACCAGCGCCGAATGGAAGTCGGATTCGGCCGTCGAGCCGTCGCCGATCCAGGCCGCGGCGATCTTCGAATCATTGCTGATTGCCGAAGCCATCGCCCAGCCGACCGCCTGGATGTACTGCGTCGCCAGATTGCCGGAGATCGAGAAGAAGCCGTGCTCCTTCGAAGAATACATGATCGGCAATTGCCGGCCCTTCAGCGGATCGGCCTCGTTGGAATAGATCTGGTTCATCATCGTGACCATCGGGTAGCCGTCAGCGATGAGCAGCCCCGCCTGGCGATAGGTCGGAAAGTTCATGTCGCCGGGTTCAAGCGCCTTGCGGAAGGCGCAAGCCACCGCCTCTTCGCCCAGATGCTGCATGTAGAAGGAGGTCTTGCCCTGGCGCTGCGCCATCTGCATGCGGGCGTCGAAGGTTCGCAGCGTCATCATGTGGCGCAGGCCGGCCAACAGTTCGTCGCTGGAAAGCAGGCCGGCCCAGGGGCCGACGGCTTCGCCATTGCGGTTCAGCACCCGGATGATCGAGAAGGCAAGGTCGCGGATGGTGCGCGGATCGGCATCGATCTCGGGGCGCGGCACCGAGCCGGCCTTCGGGATCGGCACATTGGAAAAGTCAGGCGTCCCGCCCGGCCGCACTTCCGGCTCCGGAACGTGAAAACGCAACATCCCAGCATCGGCCATGACCTTTGTCCTCCAATGTTGCCTGGAGCCGATATTTGCATATCTGCGCGGCCAGACCAGTGCGAATTCGTCGGGTAGCCTTCGGATGTCGGTCCCGGCCGCGCCGGCCGATCCAGCCTCCCGCACCCAAGATGAAGATATGTCCGCGAAATTTCTTGTCGATGTTGGGCAGTCGCGCGCAATTTGGGAAAAGGTTGGGCTGGGTTTGTCGGAAGATAAGGCGATTGGCGACAAGACTTGGGTTCCTCTCCTTCACTTCCGCACCTCCGGAGGGAGAGGAAGGGAGCCAAGGTCGGCGAGCTCGCGCCCTTCCTCTCCCCCGTCGATCGGGGGAGAGGTGTCGAGCGAAGCTCGACGGAGTGGGGGGTCGACCTTTCATCGAAGCCATGCTTCCGCCTGACTACCGCTTGCCTGAGTTTTCTTGCTCGCCGGGTTGTGGCTGTCTTGCGGCGGCGGCGCGATTGACGAGCGGCTTCCCCCACTCCGTCGCTGCTTCGCAGCGCCACCTCTCCCCCCTCCGGAGGGAGAGGAAGAGCGCCGAGGTCGGCGAACTCGCGCTTCTCCTCTCCCGTCGATCGGACACTGTGGGGAGAGGAACCCAAGCTGGAAGCCGCCCACGCATCGTGCTAACCAACCCGCCATGGCACAGAAGAAAGCTTACGAGGTCGATGGGTGGTTGGCGCGACCGGACCAGCGCATCTCCATCGTCCTGCTTTACGGCCCCGACCGCGGGCTGGTTTCTGAGCGCGCGAAGGCCTTTGCCGAAAAGACCGGTCTGCCGCTCGACGACCCGTTCTCGGTGGTCAGGCTGGAGGGGTCGGAGGTCGACCGCGATGAGGGCAGGCTGCTCGACGAGGCCCGCACCGTGCCGATGTTTTCCGACCGGCGCCTGCTGTGGGTGCGCAATGCCAGCGGCCAGAAGGCGCTGGCCGACGACGTCAAGGCGCTGGCCGCGGAGCCCGCGCGGGACGCGATCATTATCATCGAGGCCGGCGATCTCAAAAAGGGCGTCGGCCTGCGCGCCATCGTCGAGGCGGCGGACAATGCCATGGCGCTGCCGTGCTACGCCGATGAAGCCCGCGACATCGACGCCGTCATCGACCACGAACTGAGCAAGGCCGGCATGTCGATGACCATGGAAGCGAGACAGGCGTTGCGCCGCAATCTCGGCGGCGACCGGCTGGCCTCGCGCGGCGAGATCGAGAAGCTCGTGCTCTATGCCCATGGCCAGCACGAGATCGGTCTGGAAGAGGTCAAGGCGATGTCGGGTGACGTCTCCGGCGCCTCTTTCGATGATGCCGTCGATGCGCTTCTCGAAGGCAAGATCGGCGACTTCGACACCGCCTTCACCCGCCATTGCCAGTCTGGCGGTCAGCCCTTCCTGGTGCTGTCCTCGGCGATGCGGCAGTTGCAGCAGATCCAGGTCATGCGCGGCCAGATGGAGTCAGGCAACCGCAACGCCGCCTCGGTCGTTGCCGCCGCCCGGCCGCCGGTGTTCTTCTCGCGTCGCAAGCTGGTCGAGAAGGCGCTGGAGCGCTGGAGCACCGAGGCGCTCAGCCGCGCGCTGACGCGGCTGCAGACGGCGGTGCTGCAAACGCGACGAAGGCCTGATCTTGCCGTCGCGCTGGCAAGACAGGCGCTGCTCGGCATTGCGGTAGAGAGCAGCCGGCTGGCGCAGCGCGCCTGATCTCCCCCCTCGAGGGGGAGATGTCGCCGAAGGCGACAGAGGGGGTCGCCGCACGTGAAGCGCCGACCTTCTTCCCTTCTTCCCTTCTTCCCTTCTTCCCTTCTTCCCTTTTTCCCTTCTTCCGCAAGGGCGTCGGCGCTTGGTGTCAGACGACCCCCTCTGGCCTGCCGGCCATCTCCCCCTCAAGGAGGGAGATTCGCGGCTTCGCCGATTTCTCCAATCACCATCGCCACAAAGGAAAAAGGCCGGCCCAACGGCCAGCCCCTTTCTCATATGCGCCAAATCAATCTCCGACTTGAAGATAATTCGCCGGCTAACTACCGCTCCTGCTTCAGCCTGCGGCACAGCTCATCAAGCTGCTCCAGCGACCGGTACGAAACCCGCAAAGTGCCGCCCTTGCCCTTGTGATCCACCGAAACAATCATGCCGATCGTGTCGGTCAACAGCTTCTCCAGCGCCAGCGTATCGGTGTCCTTCTGCTCCGGACTTGGCGCCGGCTTGGCTTCCTTCGCGCTGCCGTTGCCGGTCGGCATTTGCGCCAGCGCTTCGGCCTGGCGCACCGAAAGTCCCTCTTCGACGATGCGCTTGGCAAGGCCGGCCGGATCCTCCGCCGTCACCAGCGTGCGGGCGTGGCCGGCAGACAGGGCGCCGTCGACCAGCAAGTCGCGGATCACGTCCGGCAATTTCAACAGCCGCAGCGTGTTGGCGACATGGCTGCGGCTCTTGCCGATGACATTGCCGAGATCGGCCTGGGTGTAGCCGTGCTCGTCGATCAGCTGCTGGTAGCCAAGCGCTTCCTCGACCGCATTGAGGTCGGTGCGCTGGACGTTCTCGATGATCGCCAGTTCGAGCGCGGTGCGGTCGTTGACCTCGCGGATGATGACCGGGATCTCGGTCAGCCCGGCGCGCTGCGCCGCGCGCCAGCGCCGCTCGCCGGCGATGATCTCGTAGCGGCCGGCCTGTGTCGGCGAAGGCCGCGCCACCACCGGCTGAACGACGCCATGCTCGCGGATCGACTGGGCAAGATCCGTCAGTTCGGCGTCGCCGAAATGCCGGCGCGGATTTTTCGGGTTGGGGGTCAGGAACTCGATCGGCACCTTGCCGTCAGCGCTCATACCGGGCTTTTCAGGCGCTACTGGGCGATCAATCTCGCCGATCAGCGCTGCCAGCCCACGCCCCAGTCTCTTTCTCGAAAGGTCTTCGCTCATCTCTGTTCCAAAGTCTGGGATCGTTTCGGTATCGAATCGGCTTTTAACTATGCATCCGGCCTAATCAAGCAGCGCGTAACTTGCGCTCGCGGCGGATCACTTCCGACGCCAGTTGCAGATAGGCTTGGCTGCCCGAGCATTTCAGGTCGTAGAGAATCGCCGGCTTGCCGTAGGACGGCGCCTCGGACACCCGCACATTGCGCGGAATGACGGTCTCGTAGACCTTGTCGCCCATATGCGCCCGCACATCCTGCACCACCTGGTTGGCCAGATTGTTGCGGCCGTCATACATGGTCAGCACAATGCCCTGGATGGTGAGATCCGGATTGATCGAACGGCGCACCTGCTCGACCGTTTCCAGCAACTGGCTGAGACCTTCCAGCGCGAAGAACTCGCATTGCAGCGGCACCAGAACAGAATCGGCTGCAGCCATTGAATTCAAAGTCAAAAGGTTGAGCGAAGGCGGGCAGTCGATCAGCACATAGCCGAAGGGCGCCCCGCGGGCGGTCGCGGCGCGAAGCGCATTGCGCAGCTTGAGCACACGGTCGGGTGCGGAGGCGATCTCCATTTCGATGCCGAGCAGATCGAGCGTCGACGGCACAATCGACAGACCAGGCACCGCTGTGGGAATAGCCGCGGCTTCCAGCTCGAGCTCGCCGGTCAGCACATCATAGGACGAGACCGTCCGGTCCTTGCGATCGATGCCGAGGCCGGTGCTGGCGTTGCCTTGCGGATCGAGATCGACGATCAGCACCTTTTCGCCGATCGCAGCCAGCGCGGTGGCCAGATTGATGGCGGTGGTGGTCTTGCCGACGCCGCCCTTCTGGTTGGCTACGGTGATGATTCGGGGGCCATTCTTCATCATGGGTCTATGCCAGAAGTTCATTTTGGGTCGCCAAATGATCTGAAAGTCGCAGGTCAGACAGGTCGCAAGTTCGACAATTCAAGGATGACGCCCTGTGGGTCGGTCACACTGGGA
Source organism: Mesorhizobium norvegicum (assembly GCF_004919685.1). Lineage (GTDB taxonomy): Bacteria > Pseudomonadota > Alphaproteobacteria > Rhizobiales > Rhizobiaceae > Mesorhizobium > Mesorhizobium norvegicum. The sequence continues at coordinate 167,637 of NZ_SMYZ01000039.1, forward strand.
TGTTCTACCAGATCGAAGGACCACCGGTTAACGCTTTCTTGCACTTCGGCGCGATAATCCCGGCCTTTGTGGAACAGGCCGCGCGCGCCTGACGTCAGCCAGGGCGCCGACAGGTCCAGCAAGGTCGAAAGCGAGGCCAGTGCTCGCGCCGTGACGATTTGCGGTGTTGAAACAAGCGCATGGCTGTCATCGATGCGGCGCGCCACGACTCGCGCCGGCAGACTGAACTGTCCGACAACGGTCTGCAGGAAGGATGCTTTTTTGCGATTGCTTTCAACCAGATCGATGCTGGCGCCATCCCGCTCGGCAAGCAGGAAGGCCATGACCAGGCCCGGAAATCCGCCGCCCGAGCCGAGATCCACCCAGCGTGTGGCTTGAGGCTCGATGCGCCCGAGCTGCGCGCTGTCCAATATATGGCGCTGCCAGACATCGCCCGACGTCGATTGCGCGACGAGGTTGATGCTGCGATTCCATTTCTGGAACATCTGCTCGAACGCCACCAGCCGATCGAATGTTTCACGTGAAACCGGGCCTGCCGCGTCCTGCAGGCTCTTCCAGGACATAGAACTCACGCAACATCCCTTTGTGGGCGCTGGGCGCTCTCCGCATGGCGGACATGCGCGACAATGATCGCCAGCGCCGCCGGCGTCATGCCCTCCATGCGCTGGGCATCGGCGATGGAGCGCGGCCGCCGCGCCTGCATCTTCTGCTTCAACTCGTTGGACAGCCCCGGCACCCCGGCGAAATCGACCGCCTCCGGGATCAACCGGCTCTCTTCGTGCCGGATCTGCGCGACGTCCGTCTTCTGGCGATCGAGATAGACCGAATATTTCGCCTCCGTTTCGAGGCGCTCCGCCGTCTTGCCGTCGATTTCTGCAAAGCGCGAATCGAGACGAGCCAGCCAGGCCACATCGACGTCGGGATAGGACAGCAATTCATAGCCGGACCGGCGCACGCCATCCCGGTTGATCTCCAGCCCGTGACGCGCCGCCTCGTTGGGCGTCAGGGTGAGCGACTTCGCGAGCTGACGTGCCTCATCGAGGCGCTGCATGACAGTCTCGTAGCGCTGCATCCGCTGCGTCGAGGCAATTCCCAGCCTCGCCGCCAACGGCGTCAGCCGTTCATCCGCATTATCGGCGCGCAGCGACAGCCGGAACTCGGCCCGCGAGGTGAACATCCGGTAGGGTTCGCTGATGCCGCGGCTGGTCAAATCGTCGACCATCACGCCGATATAGGCTTCGGTGCGGCTGAGCACGATCTGCTCGCTGCCCGACGCCCGCCGCGCCGCATTGAGGCCGGCGAGCAGGCCCTGGCCGGCGGCTTCTTCATAACCGGTCGTGCCGTTGATCTGCCCGGCGAGGAAGAGACCAGCGATGCGCTTCGTCTCCAGCGTCTGATGCAGCTCGCGCGGATCGACATGATCATATTCAATGGCATAGCCAGGCTGCAGCATGGTTGCGCGTTCGAGCCCGGGAATGGTTTTCAGGATGTCGAGCTGCACATCCTCCGGCAGCGACGTCGAAATCCCATTGGGATAGACCGTGTCGTCGTCCAGCCCTTCCGGTTCGAGAAAGATCTGGTGCCCGTCCCGGTCGCCGAACTTGACGATCTTGTCCTCGATCGACGGGCAATAGCGCGGCCCGACGCCCTCGATCGAGCCGGAATACATGGCCGAGCGGCCGAGATTGGCGCGGATCAGTTCATGCGTGGCCGTGGTCGTGCGCGTGATGCCGCACTCGATCTGCGGCGTCTCGATGCGGTCGGTCATCAGCGAAAACGGCACCGGATCCTCATCCGCCGCCTGTTTGTCCAGCGACGCCCAATCGATGGTCCGGCCATCGAGCCGCGGCGGCGTGCCGGTCTTCAGCCGGCCGAGCTTGAAGCCCGCGCGGTCCATCGTCGCCGACAGGCCAAGGCTGGCCTGCTCGTTCATGCGGCCGGCGACAATCTTCTTCTCGCCGATATGGATAAGCCCGCGCAGGAAGGTCCCGGTCGTCAGAACGACCGCGCCACAGGCAAGCCGCCTGCCGTCGGCCAGGAGAACGGCCGCGATCTGGCCTTCGACGATCTCGAAGTCCAAAACCTCGCTTTCGACCACGTCGAGATCGTTCTGCTGCCGAATCGCTTCCTGCATGGCAAGGCGATAGAGCTTTCTGTCGGCCTGCGTGCGCGGCCCGCGCACCGCTGGACCCTTGCGGCGGTTGAGCAGGCGGAACTGAATGCCGGCCGCATCGGCCACGCGGCCCATCAGGCCGTCCATGGCGTCGATCTCGCGCACCAGATGACCCTTGCCGAGCCCGCCGATCGCCGGATTGCAGGACATCACGCCGATGGTATCAAAACGCAGCGTCACCAAAGCGGTCTTCGCACCGGCGCGCGCGGCAGCGCTGGCCGCCTCGCACCCGGCGTGGCCGCCGCCCACCACAACCACATCATAGTGATCGGTCATTTCCAAACGTCCCAGACTCAATGAACGAGGGACACATGTCCCTGCCAAGCAGCGCTGTCAAGAAAACTCCGCAAGTCGTTTCACGTGAAACAGCCTTGCACCTGCCATCGCGCGTGTTTCACGTGAGTCATCAGGGCCGCAGATGTTTCACGTGAGTCACGCCGGCCGCGCTGCACGAAGTGTTTTGAAGGTTTGAGCCGAAAGCTTCAATATCTCGTCATCCTAGGGCGAAGCAGGAGCGAAGCTCCGTCGCGCAGACCCTAGGATCCATGCCGCGACCTGAACCGAGGATGCAGCGGTTCAAATTCTGAACCGTGGCAACGCATTGGAGTCCCGGCATGGATCCTGGGGTCTGCGCTGCGTCGCTGCGCTCCTTGCTTCGCCCCAGGATGACTAAGCGACGGGCCTTTCAGCCCAAGGCATCTGGCCCATCACGCAAGCGACCCGCCAGGGCCAGAGGATTTGCTCATGTCCCAATGAGCCACTGTTTCACGTGAGTCATTTCCCGATGCAGAACTGCGAAAAGATCACATCCAGCATGTCCTCGACGTCAATGGCGCCGACGATTCGGCCCAGGCGGTCGGCAGCAAGCCGCAACTCCTCGGCGCGCAATTCCTGCCCGACCGTCCGGCCATCAGTTGCGCGAAGCAGATGGCGGTTGGTCTCACCAAGCAATTCGACGTGACGCAGGCGAGACGGCAGGACATCGCCGGCGTTGCCGGCCGCTTCCGCCGCACGCCGGCCGATTTCCGCCAGCAGCTCGTCCACGCCCGTCCCGTCCTTCACCGAGATGACAAAGTCATAGTCCCCGGCCGCGTCGCTCGCCGCGTGTCTCTCGAGCAGATCGAGCTTGGTGCCGACGCGCAAGGTCGGCGCCTCGGTCGGCAGCGAGCCGACATCCCTGGGGCTCGCAAGGTCCTGAAGCAACAATAGGAGATCGGCGCCATGCGCCTTGGCTCTCGCCTTCTCGATGCCGATCGCCTCGACCTTGCCCGGCGCGTCGCGCAGTCCGGCCGTATCGATCATCCTGACCCGCAACCCGTGAAGATCAAGTGTCACTTCAAGCAGGTCCCTGGTCGTGCCGGGCTCATCCGTTACTATAGCGGCATCCCGCCGCGCCAGGGCGTTGAACAGACTCGACTTACCGGCATTCGGCGCGCCAAGGATGACGACCTCGAAGCCGTCACGGATAATCTCGGCGGCGCGAAATCCGGCGATGTGCCGGTCGATTTCCCCGATCATTGTCCGGACATCGGACCAGACCGTGTCCGAAACGGAACCGGGAACATCGTCCTCATCGGCAAAATCGATCTCCGCCTCGATCATCGCCCGGGCATGGAGCAGCCGGCGGCGCCAGCCGAGGTAGAGTTCGCTTTGAACTCCTTCGGCATTCTGGACCGCAAAACGCCGCTGCGCTTCGGTCTCGGCGTTGACCAAGTCAGCCAGTGCCTCTGTCTCTACGAGGTCGATTTTGCCGTTAAGGAAGGCGCGGCGAGTGAATTCGCCCGGTTCAGCATGCCTGACGCCATCAAAACCACCGATGGTCTCCAGCATTCGAGCCACCACGGCGCGCCCGCCATGAACATGGAACTCGGCGACATCCTCGCCGGTAAAGCTCGTGGGGCTGGGAAAGAACAGAACCAGGCCGTTGTCGAGCACGGTTCCATCGGGCGCCCGCAGCTTGCGCAAAACCGCCACGCGGTCCTTAACCATACCACCGGCAATCGTTTCGACCACGAATCGAGTCTGCGGACCGGAAATACGGATGACGGCGACGCCGGCGGGAAGCCGGCCGCTCGACAACGCAACGATGGAATCGCCTGAATTCATTTGCCCGCTCTACCGAACCGCCCTAGCTTTCCGCCAACGCTGTGAACCGAGTTGCCCATTGTGACATTGCCTGCGCAAAACCTGCTTGCTGAAGAAGCCAGCCCCTATCTGCAGCAGCACAGCGGCAATCCCGTCCACTGGCGGGCCTGGTCGCCGGCTTCGCTTGGAGAGGCCAGGGCGCTGGACAGGCCGATCCTGCTCTCGGTCGGCTATGCCGCCTGCCATTGGTGCCATGTCATGGCGCACGAAAGCTTCGAGAACGATGACGTCGCCGCCGTCATGAACCGTCTGTTCGTCAATATCAAGGTCGACCGCGAGGAGCGGCCCGACATCGACCAGATCTACATGGCGGCGCTCTCCGCGATGGGCGAGCAAGGCGGCTGGCCGCTGACCATGTTCCTGACGCCGGACGGCAAGCCGTTCTGGGGCGGCACCTATTTTCCGCGCGAGCCGCGCTACGGCCGCCCCGGTTTCATCCAGGTTATGCAGGCGGTGGACAAGGCCTGGCGAGAGAAGCGGGCGAGCCTCAACCAGAGCGCCGACGGCCTGACGACCCATGTCGAGGCGCGGCTCGCCGGTTCGCATGCAAAAACAGGGCTCGATCCCGACACGCTGGCGGAACTTGCCAAGGGCATCGACGGCATGGTCGACCGCGATCTTGGCGGCCTGCGCGGCGCGCCGAAATTCCCCAATGCGCCGTTCATGCTTACACTCTGGCTGTCCTGGCTGCGCGACGGCCACGCCAGCCATCGCGACGACGTCCTGCTCAGCCTCGAGCAGATGGTGAGCGGCGGCATTTACGACCATATCGGCGGCGGGCTCAGCCGCTACTCGACCGACGCCGAGTGGCTGGTGCCGCATTTCGAAAAAATGCTCTACGACAATGCCCAGCTCGTCCGCTTTTGCAATTGGGCCTACGCGGCGAGCGGCAATGAACTGTTCCGGATGCGAATCGAAGAGACGATCGACTGGCTGCTGCGCGAAATGCGCGTCGACGGCGGCGCTTTTGCCGCCAGCCTCGATGCCGACAGCGACGGCGAGGAAGGGCTGTTCTACACCTGGAGCCGCGACGAGATCGAAGCTGTTCTCGGTGATGATTCCGCATTGTTTTTCAAGCACTTCACGCTGTCCAGCCCGCATGGCTGGGAAGGCAAGCCGGTTGTCCATCAAACAAGGTCCCAGCAATCGCAAAGTGTTGTCGATCGCGAGCAACTCGTCCCGCTGAAAGCGAAGCTTCTGGCGGCCAGAGAGCATCGTGTGAGGCCCGGGCGCGACGGCAAGGCGCTCACCGACTGGAACGGCCTGATGATTGCAGCCCTTGCCGAGGCCGGCCGCTCGCTGGCGCGGCCTGACTGGATCGACGCTGCGGCAAAGGCCTTTGCCCATATCGCCTCCGCCAGCCGCGACGGCCGCTTGCCGCATTCGATGCTCGGCGCCAAAAGATTGTTCCCGGCTTTGTCGAGCGACTACGCCGCGATGGCCAACGCAGCAATCTCGCTGTTCGAGGCGTCAGGCGACTGGAGCTATGTCGACCAGGCCAGCCAGTTCATCGGGCAGCTCGACCGCTGGCACGCCGACGCCGAGAAAACAGGCTACTATTTGACCGCTTCGGACAGCGCTGACGTGCCGATCCGTATCCGGGGCGATGTCGACGAAGCCATCCCGTCCGCCACCGGCCAGATCATCGAGGCATTGGTCCGGCTCGCCTCCGTCACCGGCGATCTCGAACTGCAGGAAAAAGCCTGGAAGGTCGCCGAACATGCCGCCGGCCGGGCGGCGCAGCAGGCCTATGGCCAAGCCGGCACCGTCAACGCCTGCGCGCTGGCGATCGAGCCCCTCAAATTGGTCATCGTCGATGCGCTGGACGATCCAAAGCTCGTTCCGGTTGCGAATCGATGCCCGGACCCGCGCCGCGTCGACATCGTCGTGCCAATCGGTACGGCAGCGAATCGACCCTTGCTGCCCGGTGGAATCCTGCCGCCGACCAACCGGTCCGGCGCCTGGCTCTGCACCGGGCAGGTCTGCTTGCCGGCGGTCATGGATGCGGAGGAGTTGGAACGGCTGTTGCGGCGCGCGAATTCGTCATCCTAGGGCGAAGCAAGGAGCGAAGCGACGCAGCGCAGACCCTAGGATCCATGCCGTTCCTTCCGAGCGACGCAACGGTGCAGAATCTGCACCGCTGTACCCTAAAGCTGATGTCGCGGCATGGATCCTCGGGTCAAGCCCGAGGATGACGAAGGCGAGGATGCGCTCCCCGTCTTAAGCCCTTACGTGTTCATCGAATCGAAGAAGTCGGCATTGGTCTTGGTCTGCTTCAGCTTGTCGATCAGGAACTCGATCGCGTCGGTGGTTCCCATCGGCGCCAGGATGCGGCGCAGCACGAAGATCTTCTGCAGGTCCTGCTTGGCGACCAGCAGGTCTTCCTTGCGGGTGCCGGACTTGAGGATGTCCATGGCCGGATAGATGCGCTTGTCGGCGACCTTGCGGTCGAGCACGATTTCCGAGTTGCCGGTGCCCTTGAACTCTTCGAAGATGACTTCGTCCATACGGCTGCCGGTATCGATCAGCGCGGTGGCGATGATGGTCAGCGAACCGCCTTCCTCGATGTTACGGGCGGCACCGAAGAAGCGCTTCGGGCGCTGCAGGGCGTTGGCGTCGACACCGCCGGTCAGCACCTTGCCGGATGACGGCACAACGGTGTTGTAGGCGCGGCCGAGGCGGGTGATCGAATCGAGCAGGATGACGACGTCGCGGCCATGTTCGACCAGGCGCTTGGCCTTCTCGATGACCATTTCGGCGACCTGCACGTGGCGCACCGCCGGTTCGTCGAAGGTCGAGGAGACGACCTCGCCCTTCACCGAGCGCTGCATGTCGGTCACTTCTTCCGGCCGCTCGTCGATCAGAAGCACGATCAGATAGCATTCGGGATGGTTGGTGGTGATCGAGTGGGCGATGTTCTGCAACAGCACCGTCTTGCCGGTGCGCGGCTGCGCGACGATCAGCGCGCGCTGGCCCTTGCCGAGCGGCGCCACCAGGTCGATGACACGGGCCGAGATGTCCTTGGAGGTCGGAACCTCCATTTCCATCTTCAGCCTCGAGGTCGGATAGAGCGGCGTCAGATTGTCGAAGTGGATCTTGTGACGGATCTTTTCGGGATCGTCGAAATTGATCGTGTTGACCTTGAGCAGCGCGAAATAGCGCTCGCCCTCTTTCGGGCTGCGGATCGGCCCTTCGACCGTGTCGCCGGTCTTCAGCGAAAAGCGCCGGATCTGCGACGGCGAAATGTAGATGTCGTCGGGACCTGGCAGATAGTTGGCGTTGGCCGAGCGCAGGAAACCAAAACCGTCCTGCAGCACCTCGACCACACCGTCGCCGATGATCTCGACGTCCTGTGCGGCCAGTTTCTTCAGGATCGCGAACATCAGCTCCTGCTTGCGCATGACGCTGGCGTTTTCGACCTCGAGCGATTCGGCATAAGCGATCAGCTCTGGCGGTTTCTTGTTTTTGAACTCGGCGAGTTTCATTTCTTGCATAGACGGACCTTGAATAGATGGAGTCTGGGTAAGCTTTGGGAAAATATCGGCGGGATGCGACAAATGCCGGGCGCGGCCGAAAGCAATGAGGGGCGGCGCATGACGGGAAGGAAGACCCGTCTTTTATCGTCGGTCGGGTGAAAGAGCAAGCTGCGTTTTGCGTGCCAAACAGGGCTAAACCGCAGCATGCATGTCGTTATCTCAAAACCGGGGCCACTTTTGAGCGACATGCATCAAAACGGCTTGACGACAACCAGGATCACGATTGCGATCATCAGCAATGTGGGGATCTCGTTGACCATCCGCCAGTGCCTCGCGGGCTTTTCGTTGCCATCCCTAGCGAATTTGCGCACCGCGCCGGCCAGATAGCCATGAACGGCTGACAGCAAAAGCACCGCACCGATCTTGGCGTGCAGCCAGCCACCCTGGAAACCAAAGCCTTTCCAGGCAAGCCACAGGCCGAACACCCAGGTGACGATCATCGCCGGATTGATGATGCCGCGCAGCAGGCGCCGCTCCATCACCTTGAAGGTCTCCGACTGCGCCGAGCCCTTCTCGGCATCGGCATGGTAGACCAGCAGCCGCGGCAGATAGAGCATGCCCGCCATCCATGAGATCACGGCGAGGATATGGACCGCCTTGGCCCAGGGATAAAAACTGTCGGGTACGGCGAAATACAAAAGCGCGGTGAGAACGACCAGCACGACGATACCGATCGTCATGCGCATCATCGCCTGGCCAGTGCTGTTCGTGTTGTTCATCTCAGCCATCAGCGTGTCGCGCTCCGTACCTGCTTTACCATCGCCTCGACATGGGCGATCGGCGTCTCCGGCGTGATGCCGTGGCCGAGATTGAAAATCAGCGGTCCGTCTCCCAGCGCTTTCAGGATCGCCTCGACGCCGTCGGACAGCGCCTTGCCGCCAGCCACGAGGCGCAAGGGATCGAGGTTGCCCTGAACTGCGCCTGAGCGCTGCAAATCCTTCGCCGCCTCCAGGGGCACCGTCCAGTCGATCCCCAGACCCGTTACGCCGGTCTTCTGGCGATAGGTCTGGTAGCGCGCGCCGGCGCCCTTGGGAAAGCCGATGATTGGCACATCGGGATAGACGGCCCGAACTTGACGCACGATCTCGGCCATCGGCTGGACGCAGAACAGGTCGAAGGACGCGTCATCGAGCACGCCGGACCAGGAATCGAAAATCTGCACCACATCCGCACCGGCCTCGATCTGGCGGATGAGATAGGCGGCCGAATGATCGGCAAGCACTTTCAGCAAATGCTGGAACGCTGCCGGCTCGCGATAGGCGAACAGCCGCGCCGGCGCCTGGTCGGGCGTGCCATGGCCGGCAATCATGTAGGTCGCCACCGTCCACGGTGCGCCGCAGAAGCCGATCAGCGTTGTCTCGTCGGGCAATCTTGCCCGCAACCGGCGAACCGTCTCGTAGACCGGTTCGAGATTCACGTGAAACACATCGCCTTCCAGAGCCAATATCTCCGGCGCCGTGATCGGCGTCAGCAGCGGCCCTCGCCCCTCTTCGAAGCGGACGTCACGGCCAAGCGCATGCGGAACGACAAGGATATCGGAAAACAGGATCGAGGCATCGAAGCCGAAGCGCTCGATCGGCTGCAAGGTCACTTCGACGGCAAGGTCGGGATCATAGCAGAGGTCGAGGAACGACCCGGCTCGTCTGCGCGTTTCACGATACTCCGGCAGATAGCGCCCGGCCTGACGCATCATCCAGAGCGGAGGCGGAAAATGAGCCTTGCCCTTCAGGACGTCCAGCATGATCCGGTTCTGGGGCATCGAGCGCTCGCTTCTCCCAGCCTCTTCTATAATCAAAGATTCTTATATCTAAGATTCTTCTGATTCTAAGAGTCTGTTGGTTCTGGTGGTTGTCACCTGTCCCGCTTTGCCCCGGAAAAAACCAGCCAACATATTGTCGCGTGCTTCTTTTGCCTGAATGTAGGGTTCTGGGGATAGTTCGGAATCCGTCACTGGAGTCAAAGCGTTAGGATGCGACGCAAGAAACCCGCCCTGTGGACGGACGAAGGGCAAAAGAAGCCGTCCCCAAACTTGTCCCCAGCCGCCCGACGAAGCTGACAGCGCATCGAATTGTGGACAAACTGCCATCTGATACAGTCGCCTCCGACCGACCCGTCTTTTCATCCCGCTTTATCCACAGAAGCCCACAGCCCCAGGTGACCCCCTGTGAACAAACCCCAGAGCTTCTTCCACCTGCACCTGATTTCCGACGCGACCGGCGAAACGCTGCTCGCCGCCGGCCGGGCGGCTTCGGCGCAATACAAGGATGCGCGCGCCATCGAGCACATCTATCCACTCATCCGCACCGAAAAGCAGGTGGCGAAAGTGTTCGAGGACATCGAGGAGGAGCCTGGCATCATCCTCTATACGGTCGTCGACCAGAAGCTGGCGCGCGGCATCGACGAGCGCTGCGCGACCATGGGCCTGCCCTGTGTGTCGGTGCTGGAGCCGGTGCTGACCGTGTTCCAGTCCTATCTCGGCACGCCGGCCGGCCGCCGCGTCGGCGCCCAGCATGTGCTCGACGCCGAATATTTCCGCCGCATCGATGCGCTCAATTTCACCATGGACCATGATGACGGCCAGCTGCCGCTGAATATGGACGATGCCGATGTCGTTTTGATCGGCATCTCGCGCACGTCGAAGACGCCGACCAGCATCTATCTCGCCAACCGCGGCATCAAGACCGCCAACATCCCGATCGTGCTCGGCGTGCCGGTGCCGGAAAGCCTGGTCAACGCCAGCAAGCCGCTGATCGTCGGGCTGATCGCCACCGCCGAGCGCATCTCGCACGTCCGGCAAAACCGCATCCTCGGCAATAGCAGCTCGTATGAGGCATCAGACTATGTCGACCGCGCGGCGATCAGCGAAGAGCTCGCCTACGCCCGCAAGATCTGCACGCGCCATGGCTGGCCGATGATCGACGTCAGCCGCCGCTCGATCGAGGAAACGGCCGCGGCTATCGTTGCCCTGAGAGGGAAGAATAGATAAATGAGCGACGAGTGCGTTTTCCGAGTCTTCCTAGCGGAACTCGGCGCCGCCCCTCACCTGCCTGCCGGCATCCTCTCCCCGTATAGTGACGGGGAGAGGGGCGCTGTCGCCGATGGTTTCGCCAATCGCCGGCGTGGCCGGAAACAGCGCCAGCGCTGAAGCTGCCCCTTTCTCCCCGTCTCTATACGGGGAGAAATGTCCGGCAGGACAATGAGGGGCAGCGCCAACTTTACAGGACTAGAGCTGATCATACTCCAACCGCGCCTGTGTCTGCGCCCGAGTGCAAAATGACCGAGAAAATCATCCTCGCCTCCGGCAGTCCGTTCCGCAAGGCGATGCTCGTCAGTGCCGGCGTCGACGTCGAAGCCGTTCCGGCCGACGTCGATGAGCGGGCGCTCGAGTCGCCCCTGCAGGATAGCGGTGTCTCGCCCGAGGATGTTGCCTTGGTGCTGGCCGAGGCCAAGGCCACGGAAGTCAGCGAGCGCCGGCCAGGCGCCCTGGTTCTGGGCTGCGACCAGACGCTGTCGCTCGGCGACGAGGTGTTCCACAAGCCGGCCGATAGGGAAGGTGCGCGCCGTCATCTCCTGGCGCTCTCCGGCAAGACCCATCAGCTCAACAGCGCCGCGGTGCTGGTTCGCGACGGCAAGGTTTTGTGGCGGCATGTCGGCATCGCCTCGATGACCATGCGCAAGCTCGACCCCGCCTTCATCGGCCGCCATCTCGCCAGCGTCGGCGCCAAAGCGCTGGGAAGCGTCGGCGCCTACCAGATCGAAGGCCAAGGCATTCAATTGTTCGAGAAGATCGAAGGCGATCATTTCACCATTGTCGGCCTGCCGCTGTTGCCGCTGCTGGCCGAGCTGCGCACGCTGGGAGCCATTGATGGCTGATGCGACAAAGAAGGCCTTCGTCACCGGCCATCCGGTCAAGCATTCGCGCTCGCCGAAGATCCATGGCCACTGGCTGGCCAGGCACGGCATCGACGGCAGCTACCAGGCCATCGACGTCGCGCCGGAAAACTTTGCCGCGTTCGTGAAGACACTGCAGGCAAACGGCTACCGCGGCGGCAACGTCACCATCCCACACAAGGAGGCGGCTTTCGCACTGGTCGATCATCGTGATCAGGCGGCCGAAGAAATCGGCGCCGTCAACACGCTGTGGTTCGAGGACGGGGCCTTGTGGGGCGGCAACACCGACGCGCACGGCTTTGCCGCCAACCTCGACGATCATGCGCCGGGCTGGGCGGGCAACGGTCCGGCGGTGGTGCTTGGTGCCGGCGGTGCGTCGCGCGCTGTCATCCATGCGCTGAAGCAGCGCGGCGTTGCCGACATCCGCATCGTCAACCGCACGCTGGCCCGGGCTATAGAGTTGCGCGATCGTTTCGGCGCCGGCGTGTCGGCGCATGGCATGGCGGCGACCGACGAATTGCTTGGCGATGCCGGCCTGCTGGTCAACACCACCGCACTCGGCATGCATGGCAATGAAGGCCTGTCGGCCGATCCGGCCCTCCTGCCGGACCATGCCATCGTCACCGACATCGTCTATGTGCCGCTGGAGACGCCGCTGCTTGCGGCGGCCCGCGCGAGAAAGCTGAAGACGGTCGACGGCCTCGGCATGCTGCTGCATCAGGCCGTGCCCGGCTTCGAGCACTGGTTCGGCGTCAGGCCGCAGGTCACGGCTGAACTCCGCGCGATCATCGTTGCCGATCTGGTGCCAAAACTATGATCGTGCTTGGCCTCACCGGCTCGATCGGCATGGGCAAGTCGACCACGGCAAAGATGTTCACTGACGCCGGTGTGCCGGTTCATGATTCCGACGAGGCGGTGCATCGCCTCTACGCCGGCAAGGCAGCCCCCTTGGTCGAGGCGGCCTTTCCCGGCACCACATTTGCCGGCGTGGTCGATCGGGCAAAGCTCGGCGCGCGCGTCCTCGGTGACGCCGCCGCGCTGAAACGGCTTGAAGCCATCATCCATCCGTTGGTGCGCGCCGACGCCGATGCCTTTCTGGCCAGGCATCGTACATCAGACGCGCCGATCGCTGTCCTCGATATCCCCCTGCTGTTCGAAACCGGCGGTCGTGGCCGCGTCGACAAGGTCGTCGTCGTCACCGCACCGGCCGAAATCCAGCGAGAACGCGTGCTGGCGCGGCCGGGCATGACGGAAGAAAAACTGGCATCGATCCTGGCCAAGCAGGTGCCGGACGCGGAAAAGCGCAAGCAGGCCGATTTCGTCGTCGACACCGGCCAGGGTCTTGACGCCGCGCGGGCTCAGGTGAACGCGATCATCAGGCAGCTGATCGTGGTCGGGAAGCCGAGCCGCTGACACTTGCTGATGTCTGCTGATGTCGGCGCCGCCCCTCATCTGCCTGCCGGCATCTTCTCCCCGTATAGTGACGGGGAGAAGGACGACTTCGCAAAGGATTTCGCTAATCTCCAGCGTTGCAGAGAGAGTGCCGAGGTTGCGGCCGGCCCCTTCTCCCCGTCACTATACGGGGAGAAGTGCCCGGCAGGGCGATGAGGGGCAGCGCAAACCTGTGGCGATTGTCCTAGGTAACGCCGTTCCCCATTGCCATTTTGTTCCGGTGTATGAATCTGCTCCCTTGGAGCGGAGCGACTGATTCGATGCGTGAGATCATCTTCGACACGGAAACCACCGGCCTCGATTCGCGCGACGACCGCGTGATCGAGCTTGGCGGCGTCGAGCTGGTCAACCGCTTCCCGACCGGAAAGACCTTCCACCACTACATCAACCCGCAAGGGCGCGCGATCCATGCCGAGGCGCAGGCGGTGCACGGCATCAGCGCGGCGGACCTCGCGGGCAAGCCGACCTTTACCGAAATTGCACAGGAGTGGCTGGACTTCACCGACGGCGCCAAGCTGGTCGCCCACAACGCGACGTTCGATATCGGCTTCCTCAATGTCGAATTCGGCCGGCTCGGTCACCCGGTCATCGACAACGGCCTTGTCGTCGACACGCTGGCGCTGGCGCGCCGCAAGCACCCGATGGGCCCCAATTCGCTCGACGCGCTCTGCCGGCGCTACGGCATCGACAACACAAGGCGCACCAAGCACGGCGCCCTGCTCGATTCCGAACTGCTGGCCGAGGTCTATATCGAGCTCATCGGCGGCAAGCAGGCAGCCCTCGTCCTCGACAGCGCCACCGCGCCGGCGCAAGGGGGCGAGAACGTCCGCCAGATCAAAATTGTCATAGGCCAGCGGCCGGCACCCTTGCCGCCGCGCGTCACCCAAGCCGAGCGCGACGCCCATACCGGCATGGTCGCCACGCTTGGGGAAAAGGCGTTGTGGCTGAAGGTTGCGGCTGGCTAGCAATAGTTAGAGGCCGGTTGGCAACGCGGTGCCTGCGCAAACCTCCGAGATTAGCCGAGGCCCCGCGCCTTCGTCATCCTAGGGCGAAGCAAGGAGCGAAGCGACGCGCGCAGACCCTAGGATCCATGCCGTGAAGTCTGCCGAAGAATGCAGCGGATCAGGATGTTCTCCCGACGCATTGCCCGGTAGCCCTAACCTATGACCGGTTATGTCTACATGACTGCGAGCCAGAAGCGCGGCACCATCTATATCGGTGTCACCAATGATCTCGGCCGCCGCATGCCGGAGCACAAATCCAGTGAGGGTTCGGGTTTCACCAGCCGCTACGGCGTGCAACGGCTGGTCTGCTATGAGGAATTTTTCGATATCACCGATGCCATCCAGCGCGAGAAATCGCTTAAGCGCTGGCCGCGTCAATGGAAGATTGAATTGATCGAAAAAGCCAATCCGGAGTGGTTCGAGCTTTTTCGTGGGACCGCGTGGTAGCGCTCAGTTCTGGGCAGCTTTCGCATAGCACGGCTGTCACGGCATGGATCCTAGGGTCTGCGCTGCGTCGCTGCGCTCCTTGCTCCGCCCTAGGATGATGAAGGCGCGAAGGTTTTCGGCCAACTGCGAGGATTCGCTGTTCCGCCGGCACCCCAAAACAAAAACCCGGCGCGAGGCCGGGCTTTTCACAATCCGTGGCGGGCAGGCCTCAGCTCGCCTTGACCTTGTTGGCCGCCTGGTCCTCCGCCAGCTTCTGCTGAAACATTTGCGCGAAATCGATCGGGTCGAGCATCAGCGGCGGGAAGCCGCCGTTGCGGGTTGCCTCGGCGATGATCTGGCGGGCGAACGGGAACAAAAGGCGCGGGCATTCGATGAACAGGATCGGCAGCATGTGTTCCTGCGGGAAGCCTGCGATGGCGAACACGCCGCCATAGACCAGCTCGACATTGAACAGCACTTCCTGGTCGAAGGATGCCTTGGCGTTCAGCGTCAGATTGACGTCGAACTGCTTGTCGGAGAGCGGGTTGGCGTTGACGTTGACGTTGATGGC
This sequence comes from Mesorhizobium norvegicum, assembly GCF_004919685.1. GTDB lineage: Bacteria > Pseudomonadota > Alphaproteobacteria > Rhizobiales > Rhizobiaceae > Mesorhizobium > Mesorhizobium norvegicum. Next base: position 182,835 of record NZ_SMYZ01000039.1, read on the forward strand.
GATGCCGGGCGCCTTGTCGCGGCCGCGCAGCGAATTCGGCGCGCCGGGGCTTTCGAAGGAAAGGTCCTTCACATATTGCGCCAGAACGTTGAGCGACGGCTGCGCCGCATTGCCGTTTCCGTTGGCTGCGCCGACCGGCGCGTCATCTTTGCTGGCCATAAGCCTTGTCCTCTTGCCTGGGCAGCGTCGCTGACCGAATTGAAATCGGGCGTTCGCTACCATGGCGGGGATGACAAGACAAGGTTTGCCGCCTTCAGCCTCGGGGCAACAGCTTCAGATATGTTCGCGTCGACTTTGTTGGAGAAACCCAATTGTCGGAAGTCTGCGCTGCCCCTCACCTGCCTACCGGCATCCTCTCCCCGTATAGAGACGGGGAGAGGGGCGCTGTCGCCAGCGGTTTCGCCAATCGCCAGCGTTGCAAGGATGGCGCCGGGGCTGCGGCCAGTGTCCAGCCGAT
>NZ_SMYZ01000040.1 GCF_004919685.1 Mesorhizobium norvegicum
GCGCCAGTTGCGCGCGGTGCCCGGCACTTTCAGCGTGCGCGGGATGAGCCCGGCAAATACCGATTTGCCCAGCCCGTCAGGCGCGCTGAGGTAGAGCACATCGCCCTTGATCTCGAAGCGTTCGGGGCCGGTGCACTTTTCGGCCAGCCGCGCCACCTCGTCGGCGGTCGGCTCGCGCTCCAGCACATAAGCGTGCAGCTTCGTGTGGTCCGCGGCAACTTCCGGATAGGGATTTTCGCTCACCAACCGCTCGAACCATGAGAGATCGCGCACCATGATGCGCGAATAAAAACCCCATTTCTTCTCGAAGGCTGCTTCGATCTGTTTCGTCAGCGTCGCCGCGTCGCCCTTGTCAGCCCGGAACACGGCATTGCCGCTCTGCACATAGGTGGCGACATCGGAAAAGCCGAGATCCTCGAAGAACGACCGCAACTCCGCCATCTTGACGATGCGGTTGCCGCCGACATTGACGCCGGAAAACAGCGCGACAAAGATTTTTCCGGCACCGCTCATATGATGAACCCGGCCAATGTCTCGTTGTCGGTGATGTCCTGATACTGGACGCCCTCGGCCTCGAAATTCGCCTTGAGCAGATCGAAATTGCGGCGGTCCTTGGTTTCGATGCCGATCAGCACCGAACCGAAATTGCGCGCCGATTTCTTCAGATATTCGAAACGGGCGATGTCGTCGTCAGGCCCGAGCATTTCGAGGAAGTCGCGCAGCGCGCCCGGCCGCTGCGGAAAGCGGATGATAAAGTATTTCTTCAGCCCCTCGAAGCGCAGCGCCCGCTCCTTGACGTCCGGCAGTCGCTCGAAATCGAAATTGCCGCCCGAAACCACGGCGACGATGGTCTTGCCCCTGATCTCCTTCCTGGAGAAATCCTTGAGCGCATCGATCGCCAGCGCGCCGGCCGGCTCCAGCACGACGCCTTCGACGTTGAGCATCTCGATCATGGTGGCGCAGAGCCGGTTTTCCGGGATCAGCCGCACCGTGTCGGCCGGAAAATCCTTGAGATGCCGCAACGGCTCGCGGCCGATCTCTGCCACCGCCGCGCCATCGACGAAATTGTCGACCTTGGCGAGTTTGAGCCGTTTTCCCGCAGCGAGGCTCTCGCGCAGGCTCGGCGCGCCGGCCGGCTCGCAGAAGACGAAGCGTGCTTCCCGGCCCTGATCGGCGAAATAGTGGGTGACGCCGGCGGCAAGCCCGCCACCGCCCACCGGCAGCATGATGATATCGGGCATGCGGGCGCCCGGCATCTGGTCTGATATCTCATAGGCGACGGTCGCCTGCCCCTCGATGATGTCCTTGTGGTCGAAGGGCGGCACCATATGGGCGCCGGAGCTTTCGGTGAATTCGAAGGCGGCGCGATAGCAGTCGTCGAAAAAGTCGCCGACCAGTCTGATCTCGACGAAATCACCGCCGAACAACCTGGTCTTGTCGATCTTCTGCTGCGGCGTCGTCACCGGCATGAACACCACACCCTTCTTGCCGAAATGGCGGCAGACGAAAGCAAAGCCTTGCGCATGGTTGCCGGCGGAAGCACACACGAACAGTTCGGCCTCGTTGCCGGCCGCCAGCGTCTTGCGGAAGAAGTTGAAGGCGCCGCGGATCTTGTAGGAGCGCACCGGCGACAGGTCCTCGCGCTTGAGTAGAACCCGCGCGCCGGTCTTTTTCGACAGATAGTCGTTTTCCTGCAGCGGCGTTTCCGGGAAGATCTGGCGGATCGCGGTGGCGGCGGCAGCGACACGGGAAGAGAAACTGTTCATCGCAAAACCACCTCGCGCCGCATGTCGTCTGCGGACCTCTATCATGTTCGGCCGCGCACCGGCTGTTTGTGGCGCGCCCGGCATTCGCGCAGCCGGCTCAGCCTATTGCATATCCGTCCTCGCGACGCCATTGTCCGGCCATTCATGCTCTCCCGTAACGGGCATTCGTAAAACCCTTGCAAACACTTGGAGGCGTTTGTTCATGCCCGCCGCATCGAGCGGCCTGAAATTCATGTCCTTGCCGGAATCGGCGAGCTGACGGTGATGCCGCTCATTGCGCCACCACGCAGGCGTTTCTTCCGCCATTTTGGCTTTCGCGCAACAGTGCGATGGCTGTAACCGGGCGGAGATCACATTTCGACTGGACACGACTTAGTTCTGCCGCACTCTCCCTGTCCGGGAGGTGTCGCGGGGGGTAGACAGGCCTTTCGGCCGGAGTTGGAATTTCAGGCGTGCCTTTGAAGAAGATCTTTACCGTTGTCCTAGCCTTGTTCGTCGCCGGCTGCGCCGACCAGCAAACACAAGAACTGCTGGGTAGCGCCATGGTGTCCGCTCCGGTGACGGAGATCGCGGGCAATCACAGCATCTTCATCGCCACGACGCGCAAGAAGTCCGACGATCCCAACAAGGTTTTCGACGGCGAGCGCTCGGCCACGCTGAACTACGCCCGCGTCAACGTCACCGTTCCGGGGCTCCACAAGACCGGCCAGATCGAGCGGCGCTCGCGCGGCAAGTCGGACGACCCGGCGAAATATTTCATGGCTTCCGAGGTCGTCGGCTACGATACACAGCCGAAATTCTCCAGCGCGCTCAACGCCGACATCGCGGCGCGTGGCGGCCGCGTCATGGTCTTCGTGCATGGCTACAACACCGGCTTCGACGCCGCCGTCTATCGCCTGACCCAGATCGTCCATGATTCCGGCTATCCCGGCACGCCTGTGCTGTTTTCCTGGGCATCGGGCGCCAGGACCACCGATTATGTCTATGACAAGGAAAGCGCCAGTGCTGCCCGCGATCAGCTGGAAGTGACGCTCAGGATGCTGGAGCAGTCGGGCGCACGGCGCATCGACATCGTCGCGCATTCGCTCGGAACCTGGGTCACCATGGAAACGCTGCGCCAGATGGCCATCACCGGCGACCGCGATCTCGGCGGCAAGCTCGGCGACGTGGTGCTGGCCTCGCCCGACATCGATGTCGACGTGTTCAAGAGCCAGATGCGGCGCTATGGCAAGCCCGACAAGCCGTTCATCCTGCTGTTGTCCGACGACGATCGGGCGCTCAGGCTCTCCGGCCTGATCGCCGGTTCGCGGCCGCGCGTCGGCGACTACAAGGATGCCGCCGATCTTGCCTCCTACGGCGTGACGGTCGTCGACCTCTCCCAGGTCAAGGGAAGCGACAGCTTCAACCATACGAAATTCGCCGACAATCCGACGCTGGTGAAGATGATCGGCCAGCGGTTGCGCGAGGATGACGGCTTTGCCAGCGACCGTGACGTGACGGATCGCATCGGCCTGCTCGGGCAATAGATGCGGTCCCGCGGTTTTCGCCGTGCCTGTTCACCATCGCGGACGTATGGACTCACTTTGAACTGGACCGCACCGGCCTCTGGCTTTATCGGAATAGCCAATGACGTCATGCGTTTGACGTCCCCCTTTGCGGGAGCCGGCGTGTGACCGTGCGTTCGAAGAGTTACCTCGTCGTTGCGTTCGCGCTCGCTGTCACCGGCTGCGCCGGCCAGAACACGCATGACCTGCTCAACAGGACAACGGTCGCGGTGCCCGCTTCCGACATCGCGGCCACGCATGAGATCTTCGTCGCCACGACACGCCAGAGGGCAACCAAGGATCCGCGACAGGTGTATGATGGCGATCGCTCGCTGACCACAAGCTTTGCCCGTGTCGACGTTACCGTTCCGAAAAGCCATCAGGTCGGCGCCATCGAGCGGGCCAAGGGATCCGCAAACAGCAATCCGGCCAAAGACTTCACCGCCAAGGACGTCACCTTCTACGAAGGCGCGCCGCAATTCGCCAAGGCGGTCGGCGCCGACATCGCCATGCGCGGCGACCGTGCGCTGGTTTTCGTGCACGGCTTCAACAATGGCTTCGATGACGGCATCTACCGGCTGACGCAGATCGCCCACGACACCAAGTATCCCGGTACGCCGGTGCTGTTCTCATGGGCTTCGAGCGGCAAGACCACGGGTTACATCTACGACAAGGAAAGCGCCAACGCGGCGCGCGACGACCTCGAAGCGACACTCAGGATGCTCGCCAAGACACGGGTCAAGAGCATCGACATCATCGCCCATTCGATGGGAACCTGGGTGACGATGGAGGCGCTGCGCCAGCTCGCCATCACCGGCGATCGCGATCTCGGCGGCAAGCTTGGCTATGTCATCCTGGCCTCGCCCGATATCGATGTCGACGTCTTCAAGAAGCAGATGATCCGTTACGGCAAGCCCGACAAGCCGTTCGCCATCCTGCTCTCGGCGGATGACCGGGCTCTCAAGCTCTCCTCCCTGATCTCGGGTGACAAGCCGCGCGTCGGCGACTATGGCAACGCGGCCGACCTCGCCAGCTATGGCGTGTCGGTGGTCGATCTTTCCCAGGCCAAGGGCGGCGACCGTCTCAACCACGCCAAATTCGCCGACAACCCGATGTTGGTGCAACTGCTCGGCGACCGGCTGCGGGCACCGGCGGGCCTCGCCTCGGACGAACCCGACCCGACACAGCTCAACAATCTCGGCCAAGGCCTCGGCAAGGCCGTCGGCTCGGTCGCCGAGATCGTGATCACCACGCCGTTCAAGGTGTTGACCATCGCCACTGGCGGATGAGCAAGCGGACGACATTGACCCTAGGATTGTTGAGATTCGGGTCAGGCCGAGCCGAAAGTGGTGGTTTTCGAGAACCGGAGCGGAGCGTACTTAAGTACGTGAGCACCGGAAGCGCAAAAAATCGCTACTTGCAGGCCGGCATGGCCTGAATATCAACAATCCTAGACGAACAGGTCGACTTTCTGGAACGTCGTCACGTCGATCAGGCCGACATCGGAAATCCTGAGTTCAGGAATGACGACCAGCGCCAGCAGCGAGTGCTGCATGTAGGCGTTGTTCAGCGAACAGCCCATCTTGCGCATCGCCTCGGTGAGTTTCTCGGCCTTGGCCGCGACGATTTCGGCCCGCTCGTCCGACATCAGGCCGGCGATCGGCATTTCGACCAGCGCCAGTTCCTTGCCCTTGGAGAACAGCACGACGCCGCCACCGACCTCGCCCAGCCGGTTCACCGCCAGCGCCATGTCCTGCTTGTTGGTGCCGACGCAGATGATGTGGTGGGCATCATGCGCAACGCTGGACGCCAAGGCGCAGTCGCCCATGTAGCCGAAGCCGGAGACGAAGGCATTGGTGACGCCGCCCGTGCCCCGGTGGCGCTCGACCAGCGCGATCTGGCAGATGTCGTTGCGGCGATCCATGGCGACCAGTCCGTCCTCGACCGGCAGATCGGCCTCCAGTGCCCGCGTCGGCGCCTGATTCTCGATGACGCCGATGACGCGCACCCGCACCTCGTTGGCGCCCTTGGGGGCGACGATGTCGAAGTCGCCAGCCTTGAGCTTTTTGCCGAGCTTGACGGTGTTCTTCGCCGTCCGGGGGTAATCATAGGCCGGAATGTCGATTTCGAGCTTGCCGCCCTTGGCCAGCCTGACGCCGCGTGCATAGACCTCGTCGATGGTCATTGCGGCGAGATCCGAGACGATCAGCAGGTCGGCCAGCCGCCCCGGCGCAATCGAACCGATCTCGCGCTCCAGTTTGAAATGCTGCGCGGTGTTGAGCGTCGCCATCTGGATCGCCGTCACCGGCTTCAACCCCTGTTGGATGGCGTGGCGCACCACGCGGTCCATATGGCCTTCCTGGACCAGCGTGCCGGAATGGCTGTCGTCGGTGCACAGGATGAAGTTGCGCGGATCGATGCCGCTCTCCGTCACCGCCTTGATCTGCGAGGCGACGTCATACCAGGCCGAGCCCAGCCGCAGCATCGCCTTCATGCCCTGGCGCACACGGGCAATGGCATCCTCGGCGCGTGTGCCCTCATGATCGTCCTCGGGGCCGCCGGCGACATAGCCATGGAACGGCAGGCCGAGATCGCGCGAGGCATAGTGGCCACCGACCGTTTTCCCCGCTTTCACGGTAGCTGCGATCTCGCCCGACATGACAGGATCATTGGCGGCGACGCCGGGGAAATTCATCACTTCACCCAGTCCGATGATGTTTTCCCAGGTCATCGCCTCGGCGACATCGGCGACCGTCAGCTCGGCGCCGGCATGTTCCAGCCCCGGCGCAGAAGGCACGCAGGACGGCATCTGCACATGCACGTTGATGGGCATGGCGACGGCCTCGTCATGCATCAGCCGCACGCCGGGCAGACCCAGCACATTGGCAATCTCGTGCGGGTCGATGAACATGGAGGTGGTGCCATGCGGAATGACGGCGCGGCAGAATTCGGTCACCGTCACCATGCCGCTTTCGACATGCATGTGCGCGTCGCAGAGGCCGGGCACCAGATAGCGCCCGCCGGCGTCGACCACCTTGGTGCCCTGGCCGATGGCATGGCTAGCGTTCGGCCCGCAATAGGCGAAGCGCCCACCGGCAATGGCGATGTCGGTGCCGGCGATGATCTCGCCCGAATGAACATTCACCCAGCGGCCGTTGCGCACGACCAGGTCAGCGGGCTTCCGCCCCATGGCGACGTCGACCAGATGTGTCGCCATCTCGGTCCATGGTCTGGGTTTTGCGGGCCTTGCGGGCTTGGCTTTCGTCATCGGCGATTCCTCGGTTGCGGCCAGTGTCGCAAATGTAGGCGGGCGCCGCCAGAGCTGTCGGTCCGCATCGGAGGCAGGCCGAGCTTGTTGACTATTCCGACTGAAAGGCGATGCTGACCGCGGACCGAGCCATTTGAGGGAAAAACATGACCCGTTTTTGGAAAGCGTTCGCCATCGTCATCTTGTTCGCAGCGTCGAGCACTTTTGCCGCCGCCGAGGAACGTTGGCAGACCTTGCCGGAGCCGGCGGCCATGCCCAAACCCGATCAGAGCGGATATGCGCCGGTGAACGGCATCCAGATGTACTACGCCGTTTTCGGCGCGGGCGACCCGGTGCTGCTCATCCATGGCGGCCTCGGACACGCCGACATCTGGGCCAGCCAGGTGGCCACGCTTTCCAAGACACACAAGGTGATCGTCGCCGACAGCCGTGGTCATGGCCGCTCCACCCGCACCGAGCAGCCTTACGGCTACGACTTGATGGCGTCGGACTATGTGGCGCTGCTCGACTATCTGAAGATCGACAAGACCGCGCTTGTCGGCTGGAGCGATGGCGGCATTATCGGTATCGACATCGCGCTGCATCGTCCGGAGCGGCTGACAAGGCTCTTTGCGCAAGCCGCCAACGTAACCACCGATGGCCTCGATCCTGGCGTGATGACCAACAAGACCTTTGCCGCCTACATCGACCGCTCCGGCCGCGACTACAAGAAGATGTCTAAGACACCGGACCAGTATGACGCCTTCGTGGCGCAGATGAGCCATATGTGGGAGAGCGAGCCGGCGTGGACCAAGGACCAGCTCGCCAAGATAACCACGCCGACGGCGATCGTCGCCGGCGACCATGACGAGGCGATCAAGCGCGAACACACCGAATACATCGCCTCCGTCATCCCGGGCGCGAGGCTGATCATCCTGCCCAACGCCAGCCATTTCGCCATGCTGCAAGCGCCGGACGAATATAGCCAGGCGGCGCTGGACTTCATCGACGCCAAATAGGGATCCTGCGCGGCAACGGGGGATTGCGATTGTTGAACAATGGGATTCCGTTTTGCGGCGAATGTGGTTATCCTCGACGCAAGGATCTTTCTGAATCGTCATTTCGGGGAGTTCGATGCATCGCCTGATGGTCGCAAGTGCCGGTTTCCTTGCCGCTCTGGCCGTGCCGGCTTTCGCAGCCGACCCGGCGGTCGACGTGCCGATGACCGCGCCCGGCTTCGACTGGACAGGTTACTATGCCGGCCTGCAGGCCGGCTATGGCTGGGGCCAATCCGAAATATCAGGGACAGAAGGCGAGCCGTTTTCAATCTCGCCCGACATTGACGGCGGTTTCGTCGGCGGCCATGTCGCTGGCCTGTGGCAGTTCGACCAGGCGGTGCTAGGCGCCGAAGCGGACCTCAATTATTCCTCGGTCAACGGCACGGCCGAACTGGGCCCGGGGAACAATTTCGGAACCGACGTCAAGTGGTTCGGGTCGGTCAATGCCAAGGCCGGCTACGCGGTGGATCGCGTGCTGGTCTACGGCATTGGCGGCATTGCTTTCGCCGGCATCGAAACCTCGCAAGCCGCCGGGACGGCGTTCGACGGCTCACGCACGAGCGTCGGCTGGACCGTCGGGGCGGGCGTCGATTACGCGCTGACCGACAAGTTCGTCGTCGGCGCGCAGTATCGCTACTATGATTTCGGCTCCGAGCACTATGACGTGCCGGATGCCTTTGTGGACCGGGATCAGAACGTGAAGCTGAACACGGTCGGCATCAATTTGAGCTACAAATTCTGAACCAGCAGCCCGTTGTTGTGACGCTGGAGGCCGGGACGGACTTCGGGTGGGAATTGGGGCGGCCGACGCTCCCAGTGGGCGGGGGGAATGGGTTGGGCCTGAGAGGCGCCGGCCTTGGCGGATCAAATCCACCACACAAGCATCCTACCAGTACCCGCGGCGCCGATAATTCCGTGATCGCGCCAGTATCACCAAGCCGCCCGGTCTGTTTGCACGTTCGGCCAAGGCCCCAAGAACACGACTTGACGGCCTGTGTCTGGCGTCTGAAAAGGACTGGCCTGCGGACGTGGCGGAATTGGTAGACGCAAGGGACTTAAAATCCCTCGATCTCTGATCGTACGGGTTCGATTCCCGTCGTCCGCACCACTGCTGTGATTTGCGGGCCTATCGGCTTTGAAGCCGCATTGCTCAAAAATCAAAAATCATCGGCAAACGGGCCGAAACCGAGGGACACGCGCCGGACGGCTGCGCGCCTCGTAACAAACGGCCCGGCACGCTCGCAGTCGGGGGGACGTTGGGGTCGTGCCGGGCCGTTGCGGGTCGGCTTGGTTTGGGATCTTGCCCCGCACTGACCAGCGTATATGTATATTAGCCATAGCTCAATTAAGACTGAAGTCCTGCCGGCCTCAGAGCAATTCCAGGAAAAGTCTGAAACGGTTTTCCCGGGAAAAGCGCATGGCGCTTCCCCTTGGGAATTGCGTCAAAACAAAGAGATAGAGCGGTTCGCCGTTTCCGTGAAACGGTGAACTGCTCTAGCGGCCCAAGGGCTGCCTGGAAAGCGAAACCAGCTCCAGCTCGTCGGTCACGCCGGCCATGTAGTTTGCGATGATTCGAGACGCGAGCGCGCTACGCGCTTCAGTCGATTGGTTGTTGAGCTTAAGTTGCTCAAAAACGCGCCCCAACAAGGCCAGTTCGGATGGATCAAAAATCCCGGCTTCCGTTGCTTTTCTCCGAATAGGCACGCGACCTCCCAACTCAGTATATTTGAATGCCAAGGCGCTCACGCCTTCGCCACCTCACCACAGCTCGATAGCTGGCGTCATCTTCAGGCACTTGCAGGACGAAACGGTCGGGAATTGTGACGCCGGGGTCCACCCGCAATTCCGCACCATGAGCGTGTTGATTTCTAACGGAGCAACTGATCTTCGCATCGTCCGTGATGATCGTCGCATCCTTCAGGACAATCCCACGAGCGTGAGAGCGTCGCTCCATCGGCGGATCAATGGGGGTCATGGTGCTCTTCTTCCCGTAAATCCAGCAATGAACGGTTGATGAACTTCAAACGCATGCCTGACTCGCAAAACCACGATTCAATTAGCTAGCACTAAAATGGTTCCCAAAACGCAAAGCCGGCAGCCCGCCTCGTCTGTTCTGTCCTCGAGAAGCGCCCTCGCGGCCGTCCATGGCCTGCTTTGATGACGCCCGTGTCCCTAGCGCTCCGATGCCGGCAAGGCGCCGGATAGCCGCCGAGGGTCAAACGGCGATCGGATAGAGCTTTAGGTGCTGGATCAGGATGATGGTCTTGGCATCGATGATGCGGCCGTCGGCGATGCCGGCCAGCGCCTCGTCGAGCGGCATTTCCAGCACCTCGATGTCCTCGCCCTCTTCCGGCGCGCCGCCGCCGGCCGAGATGCGGTCGGCGGGCGAATAGCGGGCGATGAAGAACCAGAGCCGTTCGGTGACGCTGCCCGGGCTCATATAGGGCGAAAACAGCCGCTCCACATTCTGCAGCCGGTAGCCGAGCTCTTCCTCCGCCTCCTTGCGGATGCAGGTTTCCGGATCGTTTTCGTCGAGCAGCCCGGCGCAGGCCTCGATCAGCGGCTCGCGGTGGCCGGTGACGTAGGCGGGATAGCGGAACTGGCGCACCAGAAGCACGGTCGAACGCGAGGGATCGTAAGGCAGGATCACTGCGCCGTCGCCGCGATCATAGGTCTGGCGCACCTGCGTCTCCCACTCGCCGTCACGCCGGCGGTAGTCGAGGACGGTCTTCTTCAGGACGGCCCAGTCGTCGGAGAGGATCTCTTCCGAACGGATGCGAATGCGATCTTCCATCATGGTCTCCATGCTACCCGGCCGAGGCGTAGCCGCGAACCGGCGTTTCGGCAATGCCGTCAGTGATTGGTCCAGAAGCCGTTTCACCGCCTCGTGTCTGGCGAAGGCTCAATCGGTTGCCTAAATAGCTGCTAACCCTCCCCGGAGCCTCTTTCATGACAGCATCGCTTTTCCAGCCGATCACCCTCGACGGCCTCGCCTTCCCCAACCGCATAGCGGTCGCGCCGATGTGCCAATATTCGGCCGAAGACGGCTCGGCCAGCGACTGGCACCTCTATCACTGGATGAACCTCGCCATGTCCGGCGCCGGCATGGTCACGGTCGAGATGACCGATGTCGAGCGGCGCGGGCGCATCACGCATGGCTGCCTCGGCCTCTATTCCGAAGACAATGAAGCCGCCGCCCGCCGGACGCTGGATGCGGCAAGACGCGTCGCCGCACCCGGCACCAAGTTCGGCTCCCAGCTTGCCCATGCCGGACGCAAGGCCTCGAACCGCAAGCCGTGGGAGGGCGGCGGGCCGCTGCAGCCAAACGAGGATCCCTGGCAGACCGTGTCGGCCTCGGCCATCGCCTACGACACCGGCTGGAACGTGCCGCACGCGCTGGAGGACGAGGAGATCCTGCAGCTCATCGAACGCTTCGCCGAGGCGGCAAGGCGTGCCGAACGCGCCGGCTTCGACTTCCTCGAACTGCATGCAGCGCACGGCTATCTGATCTTCCAGTTCCTGTCGCCCTTGTCCAACCAGCGCACGGACCGCTGGGGCGGCTCGCTGGAAAACCGCATGCGTTTGGTCGTCGAGATCGCCAAGGCGGTGCGGAAGGCAACGCCAAGGCTGATGCTCGGCGCGCGGCTGTCGGTGAAGGATTGGGTCGATGGCGGCTTCGACGTCGAGGACGCGATCGAAGTGGCGAAAGCACTGAAGGATTTGGGTGTCGCCTATCTCTGCTGCTCGAGCGGCGGCAATTCACCGCTGCAGAAATTGCCCACTGGTCCCGGTTACCAGGTGCATCTGGCGGAAGCCGTGCGCAAGGGTGCCGGCATTCCGACCCGCGCGGTCGGCCTGATCGACGACCCCAAGCAGGCCGAAGCGATCCTCACTGAGGGCCGCGCCGACATGGTGGCGCTGGCGCGCGCCTTCCTGGCAGATCCGCGCTGGGGGTGGCGTGCTGCAGCGACGTTCAGCGAAACAATCCAGCCGGCGCCACAGCTTGCCCGTTCGGTGACCACGATGCAGCACTGGATGAAGGCGGCGGGCTGATCGGCGCGTTCTCCGGATACCGGCGCAGTGCTGCCTCTTAGCCCTGGACAGTTTGCCACGGCTTCGCTTCAATTCTACTCGCAACCTGTTACGTTGGGTGAGGCTGCGGCGGGCGCGGCCGGGCTTGGGAGGAAACCATGTCGTTCAGGGCATTCTTGCCGGTTGCAGCGCTGACCGTTGTGGCCGGACTTTGGATCGGCACATCGACGCCGGCCGGCGCACAATATTGCGAGGGCACGGTGCACGGCCTGTCCGGCCGCTACAATCTGGCGACCGGCAGCGGCTTTCTTGCCGTGCGGACACGGCCGAACTCGTCGTCGCGGATGATCGGCCAGCTATTCAATGGCGATCATACCGAGATCTTCGACCGGCGCGGCAACTGGTATCAGGTCGAAATCGGCGGCCGGACCGGCTGGGCAAACGCACGCTGGCTGCGCAACGATTGCGGCTACTGAGACATCAGTGCATGTCACCCAAAAGTGGATCCGGTTTTGGGATAACGACATGCATCAAACAAAGACCTAAGGCGCGTCGCAAACGCGACGCGACTTTTGGGCGCAGGCTGAAGGCCATGGTTGCAACCAAATTGGCTGCTTTGCGTTGCGGCCATGATGGACAACAAACCTTTTGAAGTGCCGGTCGTCGTCGAACTTGGCCACGTCGGCAAATATCGCCACATCCGCAGCGCCCAAGAGGCGGCGGAGTGCCTGATGACCGTGTGGCCGCTCAATCGCGGCCCGCGCCATCGTGATGCCCTCGACACTTGCCTCAAAGTACTGGAAGGTTATCGTTCGACTGCAGATGCGCGCCGGGCACTGATTGAAGCCGCCAAGGAATCGGAAGTGCTGGTGCCCGACGACAGACTGCCCGACGACCGGCTGCATTGAGCAGACGGACCTTTCAACTGGAGGTTTTCATGGCGAAGCTGACTTACAAGATCGTCGAGCATGACGGCGGCTGGGCCTACAAGGTCGGAGCGACCTTCTCGGAGACGTTTCCCACCCATCAGGACGCCTTGCGCGCCGCCGAAATCGCCTCGGCCGAGCAGCAGGTCGCCGGAGCCACGGACGGCATCCAGTATGAGGACGCCGACGGCAAATGGCATGAGGAACTGGCCGACGGCCGGGACCGGCCGCAGACAGAGATTTCCGACTGACCCTTCGTCAGGGAGCCGACCGCGGAGAGAAGGGCGTCTCGCGGCAGCAGAAGCCTGCGGCTGACTATTTGCCGCAGTACTGGTCGTTGACGTTCCCCTGAGCATTCGCATCAGGACCGGCGGTGTTGGAGGCGCAGGGTCCGACAGCACCGGTGCTGCCGAGGGTGTTCAGCCTGGAGCTGCCGCCATTGATGCTACCGGTTGTGGTAGTATCCACAGACGATGAATCCTCATTGCCGAAAAGCCAGTTGTGGTGGAGCCAGTCTTGATGATTGTTGTCCGACGACTGTGCCATCGCCGATGTGGCGAGACCGATCGTCAGAACGGATGCTGCGAGAAGTTTCCTGTACATTGAATTACTCCATGTCTTGGCCGCCTTGGGTGCGACACGGGTAAAACCCGCCAATGAGCCGAATGGTTCATTGAAATTGTTGTGAAACCGGGTTGATGTCGGATCGGAAAGCACGGGCCGCAATGCGTTTGATGAACGCAATGACCCGTTCCGGCTCGTTGAATTGCGGCATGTGTCCGAGGCTATCGACAGATTCGAACTCAAGCCTTTCGATCTTGTTCTGCATGGGCTCGCCGTGGGTACGGATATCGATAACGCGGTCGGCCGTTCCGAAAAGAATGCCGCACGGCATGGCGATCTCGCCATAACGCTGCTCGATGCGGCCGAGATCTTGTTCGACTGCCACGACATCGGAGGACGTGGCGTAGAAATGAGCTGGCCTCAGCCCCAGCCATCCACCTCCGTCGACCATGTAGTCGGCAGGAAAGGCCTGCGGTGCGAAGATGAATTCCATTGTCGGCCGCGCATATCTGAGGCTCGTCGGTATCGCCAGGGTATAGCTCATGATCCGGCGCCACAGGCGTGACGGGATATAGAGCGAGCCCAATTTTTCGCGCGCACCGGCTTCCATGTGGGTCAATGGCGACAACAAGGCGATGCCGGAAATCACCTCGGGGTGCTCTACGGCAAGGGTCAGCGCGATGGCGCCGCCGAGGGAATGACCGACCACCAGCGGCCTTTCCAGCTCCAGGGTTTCGATGAAGCGTCGCACGATCCCGGCCTGTTCGGGCAGGCGACCGGTGGCGCCGCCGGCGCGCACCGAATAGCCCGCACCTGGCCGGTCGAGCGCGATCAGCCGGTAGCCCGGACCGAACCGGCCGAACAGAGTGTGGCGGAAATGGTGGAGCTGGGCGCCAAGCCCATGCACGAAGACGATCGGCCGCCCCTCACCCTGATCGACATAGTGGATGCGGTTGCCGTCGATCTCGATGAATTTTCCGACCGGCGGCACCAGCCTTTCGGCCTTGGCCGCAATCCACAGCGTCGCCAGCACCAGACTGGCGATCCCCAGGACTGACAGAAACACCAGAACGACCAGCAGCCAGGACAGAATCGACAGGAGCATTGTTCACCCGGACCAGAGCCTGGTTGAGCTTAGCCGCATCCGGTGCCGCTGCAACCTTGCATCGGGTGGCCCGAGGACCGCCAGTCGATAGTCGATTTCTCACGCGGCAGCCTGTCGGGCATTCCATGGATATCTCGGCATATGGCACGGACTATTTCACCGCTCGGCCGGCATTGCGGCCGCTGCCGCGCCGCGCTATCTCAGGCGACCCGTCTTGCCGGAGCTTCCCATGCCTGAAATCGTGACCGCCGCCATGCTCGTCATCGGCGATGAGATTCTGTCCGGTCGCACAAAGGACAAGAACATCGGCCATCTCGCCGACATCATGACGGCGATCGGCATCGACCTGAAGGAAGTGCGCGTCGTCCCGGACGAGGAAGACGAGATCGTTGCCGCGGTGAACGCCGTGCGCGTCCGCTACACCTATGTGTTCACCACCGGCGGCATTGGCCCGACGCATGACGACATCACGGCCGATTCCATTTCCAAGGCTTTTGGCGTGCCTTGCGAATACGATGCCAAGGCCTATGCGATGCTGGAAGCAAGCTATGCCGCGCGCGGCATCGAATACACCGAGGCCCGCAAGCGCATGGCGCGGATGCCGCGCGGCGCCGATCTCATCGACAATCCGGTGTCGGTTGCGCCCGGCTTCCGCATCGGCAACGTCCATGTCATGGCCGGTGTGCCGTCGATTTTCCAGGCCATGCTCGACAATGTCGTGCCGACGCTGAAGGCCGGCACGAAAATGCTGTCGACAACCGTGCCCTGCCCGTTCGGCGAAGGCCTCATCGGCGGGCCACTGGGCGACATCCAGAAAGCGCATCCGGACACGATCATCGGCTCCTACCCGAAATATGGCGACGGCAAGTTCTGGACCGAACTGGTCGTGCGCGCCCGCAGCCAGGAGGCGCTTGACGCCGCCCGCGCCGATGTCGAGGCGATGGTCGCCGGGTTCGCCAACAATCCCGGTTGATCCGGTCCGGACCGGAACCAAGCACGGCGCTGCAACGTTTCCTCGGCACGAGTTCGGTAGCTCGTAGATTGAGGGATCATCATGCGATTCAAAACCATCGTCGCTATTCTGCAGAACGAGCAGGACGCGGAGCGGGTGCTCGACTGTGCCATTCCGCTCGCCACCCGGTTCCAGAGCCATCTGATCGGCATCCACGCCGAAACGCTTCCTGTGCCCTACACCTCTGCCACAGGCTTTCCCGACACCGAGTTCCTGCAGGTTTCGGCCGACATGAACCGGGAGCGGGCCGAGAAGCTGCAGGCCGTGTTTCTCAGGCATATCGAGAATTCCGGTCTTTCCTTCGAGTGGCGAAGCCTGGAGAGTTTTTCGGGCGACAGTGCGCTGACCGGGATTTCGAGCGTGCGGGCCGCCGACCTCATCATAGCGGCGCAGCGCGAAACGGGCGGTGACCCGAGCGCGGATGTCGACACGCTGGTCTATGACGCCGGCCGACCGGTGCTGGTGGTGCCGCATGCGGGTCCGCTGATCACCACCTTCAAACACGTGCTGCTCGCCTGGAACGGCAGCAAGGAAGCGGCGCGCGCCGCTTTCGACGCACTGCCCTTCATCATCGAAGCCGAGAAGACCGACATATTGATCATCGACCCCCCTGAAACGCTCGACGACAGCCCGGAAGCCGCCGGCGCCGAAATCGCGTCCGCGCTATCGCGCCACGGCGCCACCGTCAGCGTCTCGGTGCAGCATTCGGGTGGCAATTCGATCGATGACATCATCCAGACCAGGATCGCGGAGACCGGCGCCGATCTGCTGGTGCTCGGCGCCTACAGCCACTCATGGCTGCGCCAGCTTCTGTTCGGCGGCGTGACGCGCACGGTACTGCGCACGTCGCCGGTGGCAGCCTTCCTGTCGCGTTAGGATGCATGTCGTTCAACAGTGGCCCGGTCGAGACAACGACATGCGGCGAACCGCGGCGCAAGGCGCGTCGTCTGAATCCGTTTCGACGCGACGCGCCTTGCGTCCACAGCGATCGCTCGAGGCTGCCCTTGCCAAGGCCCTGCTCTTGCCAATGCCTAGGCTTTCCGGCTAATTCCGCGCGCATCCTTCAAATGTCCTCACGCGATCCCCGCGTGCTGTGGAGTGCGCGACATGTCCCTTCCCGAAAAAGCCTTTCCGGTCTCCTGGGACCAGTTCCATCGTGACGCCCGCGCGCTCGCCTGGCGGCTGGCCGGCGCCAACAAGGGGCAGTGGAAAGCGATCGTCTGCATCACGCGAGGCGGGCTGGTCCCGGCGGCGATCATCTCGCGCGAACTCGGCATCCGCGTCATCGAAACCGTCTGCGTCGCCTCCTATCACGACTATACCAGCCAGGGGCAGTTGCAGGTCCTCAAGGAGATCACCCCTGCCCTGCTGGCCGAAGACGGCGCCGGCGTGCTGATCATCGACGACCTCACCGACACCGGCAAGACGGCGGGCATCGTGCGCGCTATGATGCCCAAGGCGCATTTCGCCACCGTCTACGCCAAGCCGAAAGGCCGGCCGCTGGTCGATACTTTCGTCACCGAAGTCAGCCAGGACACCTGGATCTATTTCCCGTGGGACATGGGCTTCACCTACCAGAAGCCGATCGCCGACGACCACGCCGGCTGATTCGCAACGAACCGCTTTTTTCCAGATAAGCCGGCACTGACGACGATATTTGCTTTCGCGGATGTATCCGCGGGGCAGGATATCCTGTGAAATCGACCTTTGTTGGCGCAAATCAGCAACCTGATCAAAGTTTTTACTTTTATTGCTCATAATTCGCCGTAAGATTCGTGAGACGGCAAACGATTCTGGAGGCTGGGGCTAGCTTCTCCGATGTTGACGAGGCCAACGACGCACAATCATCTGGTCGAAAGGGTCCGACGGCTCTTTGGCACGGCGCCGTGCCGCCTGCAGGTTGCCGCCTTGCCCTGGCGCGATACCGGGAACGGTGTCGAGGTCATGCTGATCACCAGCCGCGATACCGGCCGCTGGGTGTTGCCCAAGGGTTGGCCCGAGGCCAGGGAGCCACTCTGCGAGGCCGCGGCGCGCGAGGCCGGCGAGGAAGCCGGGCTGCGCGGCACTGTCTCCCATCTCGAAGCCGGCCGTTACTTCTACGCCAAGGTACTGGATTCCGGCGAAGAAGTGCCGTGCGAGGTCCTGGTGTTCCCGCTGCACGTCGACAAGATCGCCGACCGCTGGAAGGAAAAACACTCCCGCACCCGCAAATGGGTCAGTTCAGGCGAAGCGGTGCGCATGATCAACGAACCCGATCTTTGCCAGATCATCGCCTATTTCTGCGCCGACCCGCACAGCTTCCCCTGACGGGCCGCCACACCGCGCTCTTTGCAAACGGGCCTGGTTTGCAAAAGCAGGACACACATTGCCGCGCATCGGCGTGAATGCTTTGCTAAGGAATCGGAGATACGATTCGGCAGTTCTGGTATTTTCATCGATGGCGAACCCTGCAAATCCGATTCCGAACGAGTCCGACGAGCCCCGGCGCGAGCATCGTCCGCGTGTGCTCAAGGGCGGTTCGATCATCACCGGGATTTCGAATTCGGAAGTCGGTTGCACGCTGCGCAATCAGCACGAAGGCGGCGCCGAACTGAAGATACCGCTCGAAGCCCGGGTTCCCGATCGCTTCCTTCTCTATGTGCCGCTCGACGGCATTGCCTATCGGTGCGAGGTCCGCTGGCGGCGCAATGACCGTATTGGGGTGCAGTTCACCAGCACCGAGCCAAAACCCCGGCTGCATTACGGCTGATCCTGCCGGGACCTCGAAGATGGCGTGAGACCATCTCCCGCTTCGAAAATCGAAGCCCAGGAAGCCCCACGGCCCTCCAGTCCCTTCAAGCTGCCAGGACCGTTGCCGCATACGCGTTGCCTGCCGGCGGCAAATAGTGATCGCCGCACCGCTTTCTATCCCCGTTATCCACATATGTGACACACAAGATGTTGGGGTCACAAAAGCTACGCAAACGAATCCTTGACGGCGCAAAACGAGTCGCCTTTTATAGGCCATGCGCTCCTGTTGAGAGTGCGACCGGAAAGTTCTGAGCCCGGTCTTTTTCCCGGATTATGTGCGTTTTTGCTCGCATTTCCGCCTGTTTACGAGGCCGGCGGAAGCGTTGGGATTGTGGGGCGGTTGGGGACGATAGGGACAATTGTCGGACTGGAATAAATTGTCTGTTAATACTATATTTAGTGTTTGCAGGTAGGTTCGACGCTAGATAGTGTGAATTTCCCTCGAACGAGGGAATCGGAAAAAATCAGTTTTGAGGGACCCGCGGGGTTCGTCGGCGCGTTGGACAGGCACTTCGCAAGGAGTTTGACCAGCAGGGCCGGCGGAGACTGCAAAATGGAGAGCCGGCCGTTTTCGAACGCCGGCAGACGGCGGACATGCGCGTTTCGCATTGGGGGCAGAAATCCCTGGGGAAAAGCGCTATATATAGACAAAAGGGACCGGACCAATGCGCATCGAGCGTCGTTTCACCAAGCCAGGACAATCTGCCTATGCGGAGATCGAATTCCGCAAGGCGCTTTCGGAGATCAAGAATCCGGATGGTTCGGTGGTGTTCCGCTTGGACAATATCGACGTGCCGGCGCAGTTCTCCCAGGTTGCCGCCGACATCCTGGCGCAGAAGTATTTCCGCAAGGCCGGTGTCCCCGCGCGCCTGAAGAAGATCGAAGAGAACGACGTCCCCTCCTTCCTGTGGCGCTCCGTCGCCGACGAGGCCGAACTGGCCAAGCTGCCGGAAGCCGAGCGCTACGGCTCCGAGATCGACGCCCGCCAGGTCTTCGACCGGCTGGCCGGCACCTGGACCTATTGGGGCTGGAAGGGCGGCTACTTCAAGGCGTCTGAGGAAGACGCGCGCGCCTTCCGCGACGAGCTTGCCTATATGCTGGCCACCCAGCGCGTGGCGCCGAACTCGCCGCAATGGTTCAACACCGGCCTGCATTGGGCTTATGGCATCGATGGTCCGAGCCAGGGCCACTTCTATGTCGACCCCTTCACCGGCAAGCTGACCAAGTCGAAGTCCTCCTACGAGCATCCGCAGCCGCATGCCTGCTTCATCCAGGGCGTGCAGGACGACCTCGTCAACGAGGGCGGCATCATGGACCTGTGGGTGCGTGAAGCGCGCCTGTTCAAATACGGCTCCGGCACCGGCTCCAACTTCTCGCTGCTGCGCGGCGAAGGCGAAAAGCTGTCGGGCGGCGGCCGCTCGTCCGGCCTGATGAGCTTCCTCAAGATCGGCGACCGCGCGGCGGGCGCCATCAAGTCGGGCGGCACGACGCGCCGCGCCGCCAAAATGGTCATTGTCGACGCCGACCACCCCGATATCGAGGAATTCATCGACTGGAAGGTCAATGAAGAGCAGAAGGTCGCCTCGCTGGTGACCGGTTCGAAGATCGTCAAGAAGCATCTCGAAGCGATCATGAAGGCCTGCGTCAACTGCGAAGGCAATGGCGACGACTGCTTCGACCCGGCCATCAACACCGCGCTGAAGCGCGAGATCAAGGCGGCCAAGAAGTCCGCCGTGCCGGAGAACTACATCTACCGCGTCATCCAGTTCGCCAAGCAGGGCTATTCGTCGATGTCGTTCAAGACCTACGACACCGACTGGGATTCGGATGCCTATCTCACGGTTTCGGGCCAGAACTCCAACAATTCGGTGTCGCTGAAGGACAATTTCCTGCGCGCAGTCGAGGACGATGCCGACTGGCACCTGACCGCCCGCAAGGACGGCAAGGTGCTGAAGACGCTGAAGGCTCGCGACCTCTGGGAAAAGATCGGTTACGCCGCCTGGGCTTCGGCCGATCCGGGCCTGCACTTCAACACGACGATGAACGACTGGCACACCTGCGCTTCCGCTGGTGCGATCCGGGCGTCCAACCCGTGCTCGGAATACATGTTCCTCGACGACACGGCCTGCAACCTCGCCTCGATCAATCTGCTGCCCTACCGCAACGCCGACGGCAGCATCGACATCGCTGCCTACGAGCACACAGTGCGGCTGTGGACCATCGTTCTCGAAATCTCGGTCATGATGGCGCAGTTCCCGTCGAAGGAGATCGCCAAGCAGTCCTACGAATACCGCACGCTCGGCCTCGGCTATGCCAATATTGGCGGCCTGCTGATGACGTCTGGCATTCCCTATGACTCCGACGAAGGCCGCGCGATCTGCGCCGCCCTCACCGCTGTTATGACCGGTGTCGCCTACGCGACTTCGGCCGAGATGGCTTCAGAGCTCGGCGCCTTCGCCGACTACGACCGTAACGCACAGAACATGCTGCGCGTCATGCGCAACCATCGCCGTGCCGCCTATGGCGAGAAGCAGGGCTATGAGAAGCTCGCCGTCAACCCGGTGCCGCTGGTCGCTTCCGACCTGAAGCAGCAGGACCTTGCCACCCACGCCAAGGCTGCCTGGGACCGCGCCATCGAGCTCGGCGAGGAGCACGGCTACCGCAATGCGCAGGCAACCGTGATCGCGCCGACCGGCACGATCGGCCTGGTCATGGATTGCGACACCACCGGCATCGAGCCCGACTTCGCGCTGGTGAAGTTCAAGAAGCTGGCCGGCGGCGGCTATTTCAAGATCATCAACCGCGCCGTGCCGGAAGCGCTGCGCACGCTCGGCTACTCCGAAGCCCAGATCGGCGAGATGGAGGCCTATGCGGTCGGCCACGGCAATCTCAACCAGGCGCCTGCGATCAATCCCGGCTCGCTCAAGGCGAAGGGTTTTACCGACGACAAGATCGAGGCGCTCAACGCAGCCTTGAAGTCGGCCTTCGACATCAAGTTCGTCTTCAACCAGTGGACGCTCGGCGCCGACTGGGTGAAGGAGACGTTCGGCTTCACCGACGAGCAGCTCAACGATTTCTCGTTCGAGATCCTGCCGGCGCTCGGCTTCTCCAGGAAGGACATCGAGGCCGCCAACATCCATGTCTGCGGTGCGATGACGCTGGAAGGCGCGCCCTTCCTCAAGGCCGAACACCTGGCCGTGTTCGACTGCGCCAGCCCGTGCGGCAAGATCGGCAAGCGTTCGCTGTCGATCAACAGCCACATCCAGATGATGGCGGCGGCGCAGCCCTTCATCTCCGGCGCCATTTCGAAGACCATCAACATGCCCAACGATGCGACGGTGGAAGATGCCAAGGGCGCCTACATGCTGTCGTGGAAGCTGGCGCTGAAGGCCAACGCGCTCTACCGCGACGGCTCGAAGCTGTCGCAGCCGCTCAATTCCTCGCTGCTCGCCGATGGCGAGGACGACGAGGACGACGCCCTCGAGCAGCTGATCGCGGCGCCTGCGGCAGCACGTGCGGCACAGATCACCGAGCGGATCGTTGAGCGCATCATCGAGCGCGTGTCGCGCGAGCAGGAAAAGCTGCCCGGCCGCCGCAAGGGCTACACGCAGAAGGCCAAGATCGGTGGCAACACCATCTTCCTGCGCACCGGCGAATATGACGATGGCCGTCTCGGCGAGATCTTCATCGACATGAACAAGGAAGGCGCGACGCTGCGTGGCCTTCTCAACAACTTCGCCATCGCCATCTCGCTTGGCCTGCAATATGGCGTGCCGCTCGACGAATATGTGCACGCCTTCACCTTCACCAAGTTCGAGCCGGCCGGCATGGTGCAGGGCAATGACGCCATCAAGAGCGCGACGTCGATCCTCGACTACGTGTTCCGCGAGCTGGCGATTTCCTATCTCGGCCGCAACGACCTCGCCCATGTCGACCAGTCGGACTTTTCCAACACCGCACTTGGCCGTGGCATCAGCGAAGGCAAGACGGATGCGGTCTCCAAGGGCCTGACCCGTGGCGCCTCGCCGGTGAAGCTGGTGTCGCGGGTGAGCGGCAATGATCCGAAAGGCTTTGCAGCACCCTCGGGCGCCCCTGGCCGCTCAGTGCCGACCGCCTTCTCCGGCTCCAACGTGCTGGCGTTGAAACCGGCCAGCGACGAAGCGGTCGCCTACAAGCGCGACTATGAGGAGCGGGCGAAGGATCTGGCCGAGGACATCGCCTTCGAGGAAGCGGCGGGTGCTGCTTCCGCGACGTCCGATGCCACGGCAGCGCTGTTCACCGACGCCGCGGCCGTTGAGGCGGCCGAAGCCAAGAAACTCGCCAACGATCGCCGCGCCAGGTCGCTGCTGCAGGGCTACACCGGCAATTCCTGCTCCGAGTGCCAGAACTTCACGATGGTGCGGAATGGGACTTGCGAGAAGTGCGACACGTGCGGCGCCACGAGCGGGTGCAGCTAAGAAATTCGAAACGCAAAAAACACGACATTATCGGCCCGGTCGCAAGATCGGGCCGAAATGCTTTGAGGGTCGCGATCAGGTGCGTCTTCCCCTTCTCCCCTTGTGGGAGAAGGTGGCCGAGCGAAGCTCGGTCGGATGAGGGGTGTTGGAAGGATCTCTGCTTCGCAGAATTAAGTGCTTCAGATCATTTGACCTTTTCACGCCGTGCTCTGTCGCGTACCCCTCATCCGTCTCGGCGCTGCGCGCCGATCGACCTTCTCCCACAAGGAGAGAAGGGAAGAGCCACCCGCCCCTACGGCAACACCCGCAACGTCCGCTCGTCGAACAACGGCTCGTCCTGGCCAATACGGACAAACAGCAGTTTCCGCCCCTCACCCGCTGGCACCTCGAAATACTGGATGCCGTCAGGCATTTCGCCCCAATCGCCGCAAGGCGGCTCCGGAACCTCGTTGGGGTCGGCTACCGCTTTCAGTTCTTTCGCGTAGGCAGCGTCGGGGCTGAATGTGTAGCGTTTGACACCGGCGGGCACTGTGCCCTCGGTGTAAGGCGCCAGCACGCAGCGGGCGCTGACAGCCTTGTCGGTCTTTTGCAGGAACAGGCGCTGCAAGGCAGCCTCGGCGGTTTCGCCTGATATGATGTCGAAGACCTCGACAAGTGGGTCGGCCGCGCCGCCATCGCTGTATTTGATGGCGAGCGCGTTGCCGGCGAATTCGAAGTGGATCTGGCGGAAGCCGAAGTCGCAGCGCTGCACCCAGGCGCCCAGCCCGACACCCTTATCGGACAGTTTCTCCCAAACGCATTTGTCGATGGGCGGGCGCGAGGGAGCGACTTCGTCAGCGCGAGCCACGGTGATTACTGCCGCAGATGCAAGCAGGGCGCTGGCCCAGATGATCGATCTCATGGCGCTATTCATCGCTGCATCCTGTCAAAGTGAAAGCATCCCATGCCGAGCCGTCTGGATTGGCCTTGGCGAAATCGGTCAATTCGGTGAAAGCCACGCCGAAATCGGGCAAAAGCAGCCCTTTCGGCGCGGGTGTCGCTTCGCGTGAATTCAGCTGCTCGGCGCCGCCGCCGGTCAAGGCATAGACTTGGCCATCCCATATCCTGCACAGTCCGCTGCCATCCTGCAGCCCTGCTTCGCGGTCGTCGTCCGTGCAGGCGTGGCGTATGGTGCCGAGCGGAAATGAATTCTTGCCGTTGGTCCAGGTGATGTCGGCCGGCAGGCTTGTGTCGGTGTTGGGCACGGTCAGCGAAAACACCTGCGCCGTCAGAGCCGCCGGTTCGTTGGCGAGCGGCCGAAATTGCATGACCGCACCCGAGCGCGGTTCGCGATAGGTGGCGTGGCTCAGCAGACAGTCTTTTGCGAGGGCCGCCTGCATCGGGCCGAGCAGGCCCAGGAAAACGAAGGCCAGTGTGCGGATGATCATCAATGTCTCTGGGAAAGCGTTGCCTAGTACGGCCCACACAGTCGCATCATCCGCGCGAAAGCATAAGCGAAATCCGGAATGGCTGCTTTTGTCGGCTCCTGGATGAAAACTTATCCTGTACCGACCCCGACAGTCTGTATGGTCAAGCGCAATGGCCGAAGGAGAAAGCCTGGTGATGCGGCGTTTGATTGTGACGATGGCGATGTCTGCATTTGCAGTTGGTCCTGCTCTGGCGGCGACGCCCTATGTCGGCACATGGTCCAGCGACAGGCTGAACTGCAGTGCGGCCGCCGACGTCCAACGTCAGACCGTCTTCACCGTAGATCAGGCGTCGCTTTCGCTTCCCGATCTCGGCTGCGAACACGCGATATTTCGCAAGACGGCCACCGGCTGGGTGGTGCAGGCAAGCCAGTGCTACGGGTCGGACCCGTCGCTCGAGGAGCCGTTCACGCGCGTCATTCATATCGTCAGGCATGGCGCCACGCTGCGGTTCACCTGGCCTGGTTTCGACAGCGGCCCTCTCGTCCGCTGCTGAAGGCATCTGTCGCCTCAGAACAGCCCGACCAGAAACGCGGCGCCGCCGAGAAAGCCAGCCGAACAGACCCACAGCATCCAGAGCCCGCGCACCCGGCATTCGAGCACCGCCGAGGCGGGGTTGGCGGGGTCATAGTGCACGTCGACCTTGCTGCCCTCGACATACTGTCGTGCCTGGCCGCTAACGAGGTCGGGCAGCGAAGCCGTTACGGTGGCGCCGAAGGTCACACGGTCGGCGCTGTAGCGCTGGCCGGCGACGCCATAGGTGTAGACGATGCGGGATTTGAAGACCGTGCGCCAGCGTCGATAGCCTGAATGGCTTCGCAGCGCCTGCAGGCCCGAGGCATCGATGCGGCCGGCGGCGATCGGCCATTTTGCCGCCTGCTCGGCCAACGATTTCTGGGCGAAACCCATGCGCAGGATAAACAGGCCCATGAACAGCAGCAGCGCTCCCGCGCCGAGGTTCTGCGGCTTGGGCAGATGTGGGCCGATCGCCTCCAGCACACCGCCGACGGAAAACACCAGCACCAGCGCGCCGACCACCAGTCCGGCCGAAAGCTGGACCATGAACTTGAAGGCGCCGTCCGGCATGGTGCGCTCGATCACGGCTTTGCTCGGATCGGCTGGATTGTAGAAGACAGTCACCTCCGCGCCGCGAGGGAACTGGGCAAGGGTCTCCTTGACTTCGAAATTCCCCAAATTCTCCTTCACGCTGTAGCGCGAGCTTTGAAATTTCTTGCCGCCGACCTTGTATTCAAAGGTGATCGCCGGAAAATTGCGCATTTCGGTGGTGTCAGTGCTGTCCGAGCCAACGCCCGAGCGTCTCACTTCACGGGCCTCGACGCGCGAGGACATGATCCTTCCCGGCGTCGGCAACCAGCGGCTGAGTGCCTTCACCTCTCGCCATTTCAGGAAGGTGATGAGCGACAACATGCCGGCGACCACGCAGGCAAAGCCGACAAGCATAATCTTGAGTTCCAACTCGTCTCCCCCCAGGAGTGCAGGAGCCTGCACATAGACAGCAAGGCGACGGCAATGTCTCGTTTATTCGAGAAGCCCGGAGATGAGCTGCCTGACAAGTCCCGATTGCGCCGCGCGGCGCCCCTTAGTCATCGATCGCCATGACACGAACATATCCCTCCAAGCGAGCGCGGGCCAGGGTATCGCCGCCCTTGACGCCGCCACCGTTCTTGAGCATCCACCACAGCGGCCGTCATCCTGCGCGCTGGACATCTCTGAAAGACAACATGATCGATCACATGACCATCGAAGTGGGCGACCTGGAGAAGAGCAAGCTCTTCTATGAACGCGCTTTCGCTCCCTTGGGGTATCGCCTTTCCTTTGGCAAAGAGGGCGTGTTCTGGGCTTTTGATGTCGGCAATGGCTGCCTGTTCGAGATCCAGCGAACGGACGAGAAGCCGCCGCTCACCCGTCTGCATGTCGCTTTCCGGGCCGGCAGCAAGGCAGAGGTCGATGCATTCTATCGGGCAGCACTCGAGGCCGGCGCGAAAGAGAACGGAGCGCCTGGCCCGCGCCCGGACTATGCGGAGAATTACTACGCCTGCTTCGTGCTTGATCCGGATGGATACAATATCGAGGCGATGATCAACGAGGCGTGACGGGAGCGCTTCCTTCCTCCTGTTTTGGGAAAAGGAAGCAACAGCCCGCGCCGCGTCATGACGGCTTCACGGCCAGGAACGTGTTCCATTCTTCGCGATCGCGGCCGACGTTGAAATCGTCCCTGATGAGGACCAGCCCGGCACTTTCGAGACGAGCGGCGAAGTCGTCCCTGCGCCAGTAGACCGTATGATATTCGCCTGATGTCTCGCCATCGCCATTGCGCATCGAGACGAGGAAGACGCCGCCCGGCCGCAGCGACCCGGCTATCTTGGCAAGAACCTGGTCGGTCTGGTCGCGAGGCACATGGATCAGGACGCACAGGGCCAGGACGGCGTCGTAAGGGCCGCCGAGATCGTCGGTGATGAGATCGAGGAGTTCGCCGTTCTTGCCGCGCGCGGCCTGCAACTCCAGAAACCGCTTTGTCGCGTCGGTGCGCCGAACCTTGACGCCCAAACTCTCCAGAAAATCCGCATCGTATCCGGGTCCCGACCCGACTTCCAGAATCCGCCCGCCTGTGCCGGCGATCGCCACGAGGCGCTTTAGCGACGCCTGCTCCCTCTCGTTGGGAACATGCCTGACGATTGCATCATAGCGTTCCGCATAGTCCTCATAAGCACTGATCGTTTGACGGCTCTTCGCCAGATCCTGCGATGACACGCTCATCTTTCCCTCCTTGCATTCTACGTCGGTCAAAGAGACTTGCCTCAGCGGATGCTGCCGTTGGGAACATGGCCGTCGAGCATGCCGATATCGCGCAGGAAGTGGTCCGACAGGCAACGGTGGTCGAGCAGGCGGCGCGAGCGGGGCTTGAACGGCGCGGTGAAGAGATCGAGCATCGGGCGACGAAGCGTGTTGTAGAGGGTCGTGGTCATTGCCGTGTCCTTCCGGGTTCGAGTTGATGAAAGGAGCATGCCTGTTTGCAGCCTTGGATTCCAATCGAACGTCGCGTAGCATGCATCAGGAGGATTGATGCGTCATGAGTTGGGAGCTACCGCCGCTAGGCGCCATCCGGGTGTTTGAAGCCGCGGCACGGCTGGGCAGCTTCACCAAGGCCGCCGAAGAGCTTGGCATGACCCAGTCAGCGGCCAGCTATCAGATCAAGGTGCTGGAAGAGCGCGCCGGAACGCCGCTTTTCATAAGAAAAACAAGGCAGATCGCCTTGACCGAGGCCGGGCAGCAGTTGGCGCCGCACGCAACAGGGGCGTTCTCAGCCCTGACGGATGCGTGGGTCGCCACCAAGGGAGGAGCGACCGGCGTGCTTTCCGTCACGACCATGGAAACATTCGCAACGAACTGGCTGGCCGTATGGCTTGGAACATTCCAGCTGATGCATCCCGATCTTGCCGTGAAGGTGAATACATCGTCCCGGCTGGTCGATTTCACGCGCGAGGACATGGATATCGGGATTAGAACCGGCACCGGAAAATGGCCCGGCCTGACAGCGCATTATCTGTTCAAGGCGGACTACACGCCAATGCTCAGCCCCAAGCTGGCCGAGAGCGTCGGCGGCATCCACCACCCCGAGGATCTCTACAAGGTGGCGCTATGCTGCGCGACCGATCCCTGGTGGAAAATCTGGTTCGAAGCAGCCGGTGTGCCCTTCGATCCCGATCGCGTCATCGCGGGTCCGATGCTGGGTTCGCAGGCTTACGATGCGATGGCGGCACTGACCGATCAGGGCGCTGCAATCCTCACCCGCAACATCTACAGCGCCCTTCTGGCAAAAGGCCAGTTGATACAGCCGTTCGAAGTCCTCGGCTCCGACGGCGACGGCTATTGGCTGGTACACCTGGAAAGCCGCCGCAACACGCCGAAGATCAAGGTGTTCCGCGACTGGGTGCTGGCCCAGACGGCGGATATCAGGGAGAGCGAAGCACGCCGGACCTGACGGCTGTCTCAGTCGGCGTCGGCGACGGTCTGCCGTCCGCCAGCCCAGGCGCGCCATTGCCGTTCGTCGCCATGGAAGACGTTGAGGTCGATGCGGCCGGTGACGCCATGCGACAGGCCGGAGCCGGAATACTGCCAGAACAGCCATTTGCGGTCGGGGTAAACCTTGGATGGATGCCGCGCCACCGCGCGCACCCAGAACGGATAATCGAGGAATTCGCCCCTGAGATTGTCGCGGTAGAAATCAGGCGCGGTGTAGATGATGGGCCGCTGGCCGTAGTGGCGTTCCAGCTTGTCCATGAACACCTGCATCTTCTCCAGCACCTTTTCGCGCGACGGCCGCCGCTTGCAGCTGGACTCGCCATTCCACTCGACGTCGATCACCGGCGGCAGCGCGCCTTCGACCCTAGGCACGTTGCGGATGAACCAGTCGGCCTGCTCGCCGGCCGTACGACACCAGTAGAAGAAGTGATAGGCGCCGCGCTTCAGGCCGGCAGCGTCGGCATTGCGCCAGTTTTTCATGAACATCGGATCGAGATGGTCGCCGCCGTCTGTCGCCTTGATGTAGGCGAAGTTGGCACCCTGGGCGCGCAGCTTGTCCCAGTTCACGTTGCCCTGCCAGCGCGAGACGTCGACACCGTGCACAGCAAGGTGGCGGGGCGAACCCTTGCCGAAATTGATCGGCTTGGCATCGCGAAAACCATAGCGGGTGACCGGCCCGGCAAGCATCGGAGGCGCCGCGCGGCTCAAGAGCCTCGGCGGCGATACCAGGGCCGCCGGCTCGACCGGCAGCCCGCCGACATCAGGAACTTGGGGATTAGGCACATCGGGCGCGGCAAACACCGCCGTCTCTTCCTCCTCCGCCAAGCCGAACGGGCGCGTTTTTTCCCCCGGACCGTTGTCAGACATGGGAGCCATTTCGGCCCTTGCCGCCCTGTTACCCCTTGCCGCCGGAGCAGCGGCGATCGGTGCCGGCGGTCGTATCACGGAACTGGTGGTCTCGTTGGACGGTTTCTGCAAATCCAGCGCGTCGACGCCGGCCGTCGACGAGCAGCCGGCAAGGCATAGCGATGCGATCAAAAAACTGACGACGCCCGGAATCCGCATCTGGACCTGTACTCAAAACACAACAGACCGAGGGCAAAACGACAGCCAACGGACAAACCGGATCAGTTATGAACGAGAAATTACCAATAAAGTTTGAATCAAAGATTATTAGTCGGAGCGAGGCTTGGCGAACGGGGTCGCAACGGCCAAGCGGGAGCCGGGAAGAGAGCGCTAGCCATTCTTCCTGAAGACCCCGATCATCGGCCCCAGATTCCAGTAGTCGTCATTGCGGCCGATGGCAGGCGCAAACAGGCTTGATATCGTGCCGTCGAGGAACAGCGCATTGTCGCAGCCGAGCGCGTCGCGGAAAAGCCGGGCGAAGGCATGGAAGGTCACCGTGCCGTTCGAAATCGCAAAGACCGCGACGCCGTCCCTTCGCACCCCGACCCCGTCGCGAGTTTTTCGCGAGGTGCTGTCGGCCTGGAATTTCGGATGCAACCGGCCATCGATCACCAGCATCGGCCCGGATTGCGTCGCATAGTCGACGCTCGGACGCCTTTTCACAAAATCCCGGGTGGCGCGGACCGCGGCCTTGCCGTCGCGCATGTAGAAAATGCCGTTCGGCTGCAGGGAGAAATTGCCGCTTCCCGATCCCGTCTTCACATCAGCCATTTCCTGGCCATGCTCGATATAGAGACCGACCGGATCGAGGTTCGGGTGATACATGCCGGCATTGATGCCAAACAGCATCGTGCGCCCGGCCGCCTGCTGCGCGGCATGGAGATTGTGCAGCGACTGAAACGGCTTGCCCGCCCGATCCTTCCAGAACAACTCGACCTGATATCGTTTCGGATCAACCTCGCAAACGAGATAGCTGGTCGCCTCGAAGACGAAGTCCCGGCATGGCGGCAGCGAGGCAACCCACTGGCCAAACCCCATGCCGAGCGCCGCCACCGACGGAAGCGCGCCCTTGGCCAGCGCCAGCAGCAGTGGGACCGATTGCAGAAGGGTCAAGAAATCCATGCGCGTACCGGAATCCAGTTCGATGATCCGGCACGGATATAGCCCGTTTCAAGCGATACTGTGAAAGTGCCCTAAACGAGCCATCCCATCGCAACGCTCAGCAGCAGAACGACACCGAGCAGGCCGCGGTAGATGACGAACGGCCAGGCCGAAAAACGCTCCAGCACGCGCATCAGCCCCCATATGGCGAAGAAAGCGGAAATCGATGCGACGACCAGCCCGACGGCGAGGATCGACCAGCCATGGGCGTCGAGATGGACCTTGTGCAGTTCCCAAAGCTCCTTGAGGCCGGCAAGCGCGATCGCGGGCAGCCCGAGCAGGAACGAGAAGCGCGCCGCCTCGGCCCGCTTGAAGCCGAGCCCCAGTGCTGCCGTCAGCGTCGAGCCCGAGCGCGACACGCCGGGGATCAGTGCGCCGATCTGGGCGACACCGACGAGCAGCGCGTCAGTCAGTGAGGCTTCGCCCATGCTGCGCCGGTGGCGTGCAAAGATCTCGGCCAGCGCCAGCAGGATCGCCATGGCGATGCAGGCCCAGCCGATCACCGTCAGGCTGCGCAGCGGCGAATTGCAGGCGTTGAGCACGCCCGACAGTGAAACGCCGGCGATGACGATCGGGATCGTCGCCAATATGATCCAGAGCGCCAGCTTGAAATGCCGGTCCGCGAAATCGCGTCGCGCCAGCGCGTCGAGCGACCCAAACAGGATATCCCTGACGTCACTCCAGAAATAGCTGACCACCGCGGCAAGGGCCGCGAGTTGCATGGCGGCGGAGAAGGCGGAGCCGGGATCCTGCCAGCCGAGCACGGCCGGCACGATGCGCATATGGGCGGTCGAGGAAATCGGCAGCAATTCGGTGATGCCTTGCACCACACCGAGGAACGCCACCTTGACAAATCCCAGGCCGACGAAGCCCGTGTCTAGGCCTTGAGTGCAGATGTCGGCCAATGTTGAATTCCATGCATGAGAGATCGGACTTGCGCGGACCGACCAGTATCGGTCAATCCCGGGCAAGCCTTATCGTCATGGGTCGGATAATCAATTTACGGATTTGTAAGCTGGCGCCGGGATGCACGCGATTCAAAACCGACCCACCTTGGGACCGGCTTGAGATTCATAGCGAAAACCGCAAGGCGGTTAATCTCAACACCATTTATGGGCAGAGCCAGAGTTTCTGGCATGCCCTGGCGATCACATGTGCCGGCGGCACGTCAGGTTCATCGACGGAAGGCCGGCGAACCCGTTCGAGCAGCATGCGCACCTGTTCGGGGCGCACACGATCGCGCTCCATCACAAGCAGGACCATCGGATCGCTCAAAAGCTCGTCCAGGGTGCTGATGCTGTCGTTCATCCGTCGTCTCCTCGAATGCCGTGCCCGCGCCCCTTAAATAGGGAGACAAAGATGGCCCGCCAATGACGCTTTGCCGGCTATCTCGTGTTGATTTGGATTAAATTTTGGTCATGGTTACGCTCTTCCTTCTCTCCCTGCGGGAGAAGGAAAAACTAGCTCGGCGGCGGGGCGCCTTCGTACTGCGGCAGGCCGTCATCGAGCACCAGCCAAGGCTGCTTCGAGGCCGTGAAAATACGCATTTGCGGCTTGAAAACTGTGGGGTCATCGAGCGAACCGGTGGTGATGCCGATGATCCCCGCGGAATCGCGCCGAGAGAACATCGTCGTGCCGCAACTCGGGCAAAAGCCGCGCTTGAGCTCCGGCGAAGAGTTTATCGTCGCCAGTGGCCCCTCGACCGTCACGTCGTCGATGCGAAACAGCACGCGTGCGTTGAAGGCGGCACCGATCGCCTTCTGGCAAACCCGGCAGTGGCAGACGCGTTCGTTGATGGGGGTCGCGTCCGTGCGGTAGCGCACCGCCTTGCACAGGCATCCGCCCTCATATCTTGCCATCGCCCGGATCCATTGGTGGAGAGAATAAGCGGCAAGGTAGCGGCGGGGCCGATTGGGTCAATTGAAAAGCTTTGATACAACGTCATCGATTATGGTGATGCGGGTGGAGCTGAAGCCATGACGCCGGACATCGAAACCATCGGCATTGCGGATTTGTTCGGACCGCCGTCGCCCGCTCGCGACCGCACCGACGCCCGGATCATGGCTGCGGCCTCCGGGATCGGCTTCATGGCGGTCCGGGACTTTCCCGGCGACGACTGGCTGACGCCGGACAAACGCGCACAATTGCTGCGCATCTTCGCGCTTGCCGACGCCGAGAAGCAAAGACTGCTGCGCTGGAATTTCGACCGCACGAAAAAGAATGTCTATCGCGGCTGGTTCCCGCTGCAGCCGACAGCCGTCTCCTACAAGGAAGGCATCGATATGGGACCGGATATCGCCGATGCGGCTGGTACCCCGGCTTCCGACGATCCGTTGTGCGAGCCGACACCCTTGCCGGCCGAAGACGCCCTGCCCGGCTGGCGCGCGGCGGCAGCGGATTATTACCGCGCGATGGAGACGGTGGGCAACGCGCTGATGCGCTCGATCGCCCGCGGGCTTGGCCTGCCGGAAACGATCTTCGATGCCTATTTCGAGCATGGCATCTCGACGCTGCGGCTGATCCGTTATCCCCTGCGCGACGCCAATGCCGGGGTCGACACCAGCGGTCCGGAATTTTCAGTTGTCCACAAGGGCGAGACGCGCACCATCATCGGCCGCGAGCATGCCGATTCCGGCTTCGTCACCTTGCTGGCGCAGGACGGCGTCGAGGGCTTGCAGGCCAAGACCCTTGCCGGCGAATGGATCGACGTGCCGCCGGCGAACGGTACGCTGGCGGTCAATTTCGGGCAGTTGCTGGAGCGTTGGACCGGCGGACGCGTCCGGGCGACGCGGCACCGGGTGATTGCGCCGAAGACGGCGCGCTTCTCGATCCCGTTCTTCTACGAACCGCGCGTCGACGCAGAGATCGCGCCGTTGCCGCTGGCGGGCGCTGAGCCCTTCGAGCCGTTTCTCTATGGCGACTATCTATGGGAGGCGGCAACCAATTTTGTCGAGATGAGCGGCATCAAACATCTCAGGTGGCCGCGCCGCGCCAAGTCCTCATAAACAGAACCGCCGGCCGTCTCATGGGAGACGGCCAGCTGGAGCAGGCAGGCGGTCATTCCGTCTCACTGACCACTTGGTCCCAGGTCTTCACCTTGGTCTCGCCGTTGAGGAAGGGCAGTGCCGCGGCCGTCAGTTCCGGCGCGAAGAAGACATCGTAGTGGGTGCGGTTGGGAATGATGGCCAGGCGGTTCTGCGACAGGTTCTCGCGCATCCAGCCGGCGTCCTTCAGGCCGCCACCGAGCATCTGGTAGAACTTGATCTCGTGCTCGGGCTTGTACATGTCGCTGTCGCCATAGGCCAGCATGACCGGCATCTTCAGCTTGGCGACGTCGGCGGAGTAATCGCGGTTCTGACGCATGAAATTGCCGAGCGTGTCGAGCAGTCTCGGAAAATCCTCAGGATGAGGCGCGACCGCGACGTAGGATTTGTACATCGGCGTGTCCTTCATGAACGCGGCGGCGGCGCTCACCTGCGCCTGCTGCGGACGCATCTCGTCATAGAAGCCGTCCGTGGCATAGCCGGTCGAGACCAGGACAAGCCGGCGCACCGTTTCAGGATGCTGGACAGCCATGCGGAAGGCGACGCCACCGCCCAGCGAATAGCCCATGACGTCGACCTTGTCGTAGCCGAGCGCCTTGACGATATCAGCCATGTCGTCGCCAATCGCCTCCACGCTGAACGGCCGGTCGCCGAGCGCCGTGCGGCCATGCCCCTGCAGATCGACGCCGATAACAGTGCGGTTCTCGGCAAGCTTGGGCAGGATCGGCGCGAACATGTCCGTGGTGCCAAGACCGCCATGCAGCAGAAGCAGCGGCTCGCCCTTGCCGTAGATGGCATAGTAATAGTTCAGGCCGTTGATCGGCAGCAGACCGGACTTTTCCGGTTTCGGCAGTGTCTTCGTTTCTGTCGTCATGGCAGGTTTTGTCTCCTCTGCATTGGTGGCGCCCGGGTAGCCAAGAAGCACTACGGCCGAAGCAAAAATTGCGAAAAACAGGGTTTTGGACACATCGATCTCCTCTCGTCCTGCCGATATCAAAGCGTCTTGCTGATCAAGGCGTTTTGGCTGATCAAAGCGTTTTGGCTGATCAAAGCGTTTTGGCGAGCTCTTCGAGCTGGTCGGTGCACTGGCCCCAGCCCTCGTGGAAACCCATCTTCTCGTGCTGCTCGCGGTCGGCGGCGCTCCAGTGCCTGACCCGAGCGATGTAGCGGGTCTTGCCATTGCCTTCGTCCTCGAAGGTCAACACCCCGGTCATGAACGGCTTTTCCGACGGCTCCCACGCCTGGGTGTAGGCGTCGGTGAAGACGATCTTCTTGCCCGGAATGACTTCGAGGAAAACACCAGGGTTGGGGAATTCGTTGCCGTCGGGACCCGCCATGACGACAAGGCTCGAGCCGCCGGTGCGCACATCCATTTCGGCGCGCGGCGTCGTCCACGGCTTTGGCGCGAACCACTGCGTGACCAGTTTCGGGTCGGTCCAACAGCGATAGACGTTTTCGCGCGGCGCATCGATGATGCGGGCCAGAACCAGTTCGCGGTCATTGGCGGGGGCGATGTCGAGCTTGGTGGTCATGATGGTGTCCTCGGGTGTCGGTTTGATCTGGCTTCCGTCCCAAGGACGAACGGATCAAACACGAACCGACACCGCCGGCGAAAAAATGTCGGCACCGTCTCGATTGGCCCGAGGCGTCACCCACCTTCGTCATCCACAGGCGAAGCAGGAGCGCAGCTCCGTCGCCGAGACCCGTGGATGACGAAGCGATGGGCGCGTTCCGCCAATCGCCGAGGCATTCGGCTTATCAAAGCAGCATATCTGATCGAGAAACTGGGTGTTCTGTCGACGCGTCAGTGGCGCTTGGCTTGCACCAGATAGGCCTCGATCTCGGTCTCGCCGAGCCATTTTGCCGCCTCCAGCCGATGCAGACCTTCGACGAGGATATGGCGCTTGCCGTCATGGCGGACCTGGATCGGCGTCTTCATGCCGTTTTCCAGGATGTCCTCGGCCAGATGGCGGACGGTCTCGGGATGCAGCGTCTTCTTGCGCGCCGTCGGCACGTAGATCTCGTCGACTTTGACCTTTTGCACTCTGAGCATGCCGACCCCCGTGGCGGAAACGCCGCCTCCCCTGAGATAGTCCGTTTGATGGAGGCGGCCAAGGGTGCGGCTAACGAATACGAGGCGCGAAGGCCATTCTGGGCCTGAAGATGCCATGACAGCAGACCGTTTGCCTGTCGTCGCCAGTTTCGATATTGCGTCTGCGCGATCGTCGATGGCCACAGAGGCAAAAATCCCCATGAGCAAATCTCTCGTCACCTTTGTCGGCGTCGCTCATCCCTGGATGTGCGATGTGATGGGGCACGTGAATGTGCGTCACTACGCGGCGATGTTCGACGATGCCAGCTTCCAGCTTCTCGGCCGTATCGCCGGACAGGACGATAATCAGGCGTCGCAAATCGGATGGGCCGATGTGCGCACCGAAATCGACTATCGGCACGAAACGAAAGCCGGAGCGCTCATCACCATCCGCTCGCATGTCGCGAAGATCGGCCGCACCTCCATCACCTTGGAACAGGTGATGTCGGGCTCGCTCGACGGCATCGTCCGTGCATCGAGCCGGACGACCAGCGTGCGTTTCGACCTCGCCGCGCGCGCCTCGGTGGCGTTGGACGAGGCAATGCGAAACCGCGCGGCTGCCTTGCTGATCGAATAAGACCGGTCAGCCTTGGTAGATGCGCTCCTCGAGCGGTGTCTCGGCGATCAGCGCTTGCAACCCGGACAGCAGCGCCTTCTCGGCGCGGTTCATCGCCTTGTCGGGGTTGACCAGCAGGAAGATGTCGATGGCCGGCGGCGCGTCGTAGGGCGGCAGCCGCCACAGCATTCCATCCGCCACATCGCGCCGTGCGACATGCAACGGCAGCGGGCCGATGCCCAACCCTGCGACGATCATGCGCCGCACCTCTTCCAGACTCGAGGACACGCCGACGACATCGGCGTTCAGCCGGGCTTCGCTGCGCAACAGCGCGACCGGCCGCAACGCGTCCGAAATATGGTCGGTCTGGAACGATACCGAGGGTTCGCCCCGGAGATCGGCCAGCGTCAGTCCGGTTTGCCCGTAAAGCCTGTGTTGCGGCCCACAGAAGAAGCCGAAGAACTCGCGGTAGACCATCGCATATTCCAGCGCCGGATCGCGCTGGCTGACCAGGCAGATGCCGAAAGAGGCACGCCGCTCCCTGACCTGCTTGGCGACTTCGGTGCTAGCCGCCACCGAAATGGTGATGCTGGCGCGCGGGTAGTTGCGGTGAAACTCCGCCAGCGCCTGATCGAACAATGGCGAGACGACATGGCTGGCCGTCGCGATCATGACGTGGCCGGTGACGTCGTCGCTGATGCCGCGCATCAGCAGCGGCAGCTGCGATATGGTGCCGAACACCTCGACGCTCTGCTCGTAGAGAAGCCGCCCGACCTCGGTCAGTTCGAAACGCGTCGCGTCGCGCTCGACCAGCCGCCGGCCGACCCGGTCTTCCAGCCGCCGCAGGGCATTGCTGACGCTGGGCTGCTTGAGGTTCAGCCGCTCGGCGGCGCGGGTGATGCTCTTCACTTCGGCGATGACGACGAATGTCCGCAGAAGGTTCCAGTCCAGATCCCAGACCAGTCGTTCGGGGCGCGGCAAAGCCATTCCTGATATCTATGCTCCCTATTCCCATTATCTATTTGCGCAATGATGCCGCAAAGGCAATCATTGAACACAGGAAAGCATCCCCGCGCCTCCCAAGAACAAGACCTTGCGCTCCATCCAGAGGACAGGAAATCAGATGAACAGAGTATTTTCCGGCATCGCCGTTGCGGCCCTGCTGCTTGCGTCGACCTTCACGGCCGTTTCGGCCAGGGCCGACGACCTCGAGAAGATCAAGGCGGCCGGTGAGCTGAAGATTTCCATGAGCGGTCAGTATCCGCCCTTCAACTTCGTCAACGACCAGAACGAA
The DNA here is from genome assembly GCF_004919685.1 of Mesorhizobium norvegicum. Taxonomy (GTDB): domain Bacteria; phylum Pseudomonadota; class Alphaproteobacteria; order Rhizobiales; family Rhizobiaceae; genus Mesorhizobium; species Mesorhizobium norvegicum. The sequence continues at coordinate 37,065 of NZ_SMYZ01000040.1, forward strand.
GTCGTCGGCTTCGACGCCGATATCGGCAAGGCCATCGCTGAGCGCATCGGCGTCAAGGGCACCATCATCACCACTGCCTGGGACGGCATCATCGCCGGCCTGCTCGCCAACAAATACGACACCGTCGTCGGCTCGATGACGATCACGCCGGAGCGCGAAAAGGTGGTCGATTTCGTCGGGCCTTACTACCATGCCGGCCGCGCCGTTTTCGTCAACGAGGCGTCCAAGGTGCAGAGCCTCGACGACCTCAAGGGCAAGACCATTGGCGTGACGCTGGGCGAAACGCACGAGAAATGGGCGCGCGAAAAGGGCGGCTGGGACATCCGCACCTACAAGGGCCTGCCGGAACTGCTGCTGGAGTTGAGGGCTGGCCGCGTCGATGCCATCGTCGTCGACAACATTCCGGTCATGGTTGCCGTCAAGGAGACGGGCGAGAAGGTCCGCAAGCTCAACACGCCCGACATTGAAGGCGGCGCTGTTGCTATCGGCATCGCCATCCGCAAGGACAATCCGGAGCTCAAGGCCGCCATGCAGAAGGCGCTGGACGACATGCTGGCGGATGGCAGCTACGAAAAGATCTCCACGAAGTGGGTCGGCAGCGACATCCGCTGATCCCTCCTGGCTTCAGGCGGCCAAAGCCGTCTGGGGCCGAGCGACACTCCTGCTGGACCCTTTCATGGATTTCTCCTTGATGCAGCGCGTCTTCCCGTTCTTCGTGGAAGCCGCCCTGGTGACGATCGAGATCACGGTGCTGGCCCTGATCCTGGGCCTTGCGGTTGCTTCATTGGCCGCGGCCGCAAAGATGTCGAGGTCGGCAATCCTGCGGACCATCGGCACGCTCTATGTCAGCCTGTTTCGCGGCACGCCGTGCCTGATCCAGCTCTTCGTGCTCTATTTCGGCGGCCCACAGATCGGCATCAATCTGGAGCCGTTCGCGGCCGGCGTCATTGGCCTCGGCCTCAACATCGGCGCCTATATGGCAGAATCGATCCGTGGCGCGCTGGTCGCGGTCGACAGGGGCCAGACCGAGGCTGCCCGCACGATCGGCTTCAGCCGTTTCCAGACGCTGCGCAAGGTCGTGCTGCCGCAGGCGGCGCGGCTGATGATCCGACCGCTCGGGGTCAACACGGTTGCTTTGTTGAAGGGATCAGCACTGGTGTCGACCATTTCAGTCGTCGAACTGACCTACACCGCCCAGAGCTTCATCGGCTCCACCTACAAGCCGTTCGAGATCTTCGGCGTTGCAGCCCTGCTCTACATGATCATGGTCTATGCGGTCGCGCGGGTCGTCGACCTGCTCGACAAACGCTTCGCCATCGTCTGACCGGAGAGCACGATGCAAGGTTTGGATTTCACCGTCGTCGCGCCCTACTGGGACCTTCTGTTGATTGGCGCCTGGTGGACCGCGGTGCTGACCGTTTCGGCGGGCGCGCTCAGCTTCGTCGGCGGCATCCTGTTTGCGGTCATCGTGCTCTATGCCCCGGTGATCGTCGCCTATCCCGTGCGCGCCCTCATGTGGGTGTTCATGGGGACGCCGCTGCTGTTGCAGCTGTTCCTGATCTATTTCGGCCTGGTGCAGATCGGCATCGACATCCCTGCCCTTGCCGCCGGCATTGTCGGGCTTGGCCTGCATTTTGCCGTCTACAATGCCGACATCATCCGCGCCGGCATCGTGGCCGTCGATGTCGGCCAGACGGAAGGCGCGCGCAGCATCGGTTTCGGCAAGTGGCAGACGCTGCGCCATGTCGTGATACCGCAAGCCATTCGCAACACCGCGCCACCGATCGGCGGCAACCTGATCGCGCTGTTGAAGGAATCCTCCATCGTCTCGGTCATCGGCATCGCCGAGCTGGTCCATTCGGCCCAGCTGGCGATCAGCGAAACGTTCCGCCCGTTCGAGTTCTACATCACGGCCGCGGCGCTCTACTACATTCTCAACCTTGTGCTCGAGGCGGCCTTGCGCCTGTTCGAAAGACATGTGGAGGCTTCCCGATGAGCACACAGCTGCCAATGGTCGAGGTTCGCGGCGCGCGCAAATCGTTCGGCGCGGTCGAGGTCCTCAAGGGTATCGACCTGTCGGTCGACCGAGGGCAGATCGTCGCAATCATCGGACCGAGCGGCTCCGGCAAGAGCACGCTGCTGCGCTCCATCAACCATCTGGAATCCCTGAACAGCGGCGAAGTCTGGCTCGATGGCGTGCAGGTCAACCAGAAGCTGCACGGCCAGGCTTTCGAGCGGCACATCAACAAGGTGCGCCAGCAGATGGGCATGGTGTTTCAGCACTTCAATCTGTTCCCGCATCTGACGGTGCTCGAGAACATTTCCATGGGACCGATCATCCTCAAAGGCATGACGAGGAGTGACGCCCATGCGCTTGCGCACAGCCTCTTGTCGAAGGTCGGGCTCGCCGACAAGATCGACGCCTATCCCTCGCGGCTTTCGGGCGGCCAGAAGCAACGTGTGGCGATTGCCCGCGCGCTGGCGATGCAGCCCAAGGTGATGCTGTTCGACGAAGCCACCTCGGCGCTCGACCCGGAACTGGTCGACGAGGTCAACGCGGTGATGAAACAGCTTGCCGCCGAACACATGACCATGCTCATCGTAACGCATGAGATGCGCTTTGCCGGCGAAGTGGCCGACAGGGTGCTGTTCATGGATGGCGGCGTTGTCGTCGAGGAAGGCCCGCCCGGCGACATGTTCCGCGCGCCGCAGAAGGAACGCACGCGCACCTTCCTCAAGAAATACCTTTCCGCCTGAGTATGACCATGACCAGACCAAACACGGAATTCCCCGATTTCGGACTGACGCCGGAGCAGCGCCGCCACGCGGTGCGCGGCCACTACTACGAATGGCCTGGCATGGATGGCGAGCGCGGCGAGATCTGGTGCTACAGCGACCGGTTTTCCTATCGCGCCGGCGAAACGGTGGCGTTGCATGTCAGTTCGACAGCTCCGGCATTCAACATGGCGATCGTCCGCGACGGCGGCATCGAGACAAAAGTATTCGAGAAATCGGGCATCGCGGCGCACTGGCAGGACACGCCCGACCAGTGCTCGGCCGAAGGCTGCGGCTGGGAGGTGTCCTTCGAACTCCGCGTCGGGGCCGATTGGCCGTCGGGAGCCTACCGGGTGACGCTGACAGCCGCTGGCCACGACGGCCAGCCGATCCATTGCCATCACCTGATCATCGTGAGCCCGCAGCCCGGCAAGAAGCCCGGCCGCGTGCTGCAGGTGGCGGCGACGGGCACCTGGCTCGCCTACAACACCTGGGGCGGTTCCAACCATTACCAGGGCATCACCGGGCCGGACCGCAACCAGTATTCGCCCATCGTGTCGACGCAACGCCCCTGGTGCCGTGGCTTCGTCGTGCTGCCGAAGGATGCGCCGCGCGTCCCGCTGGAAGTCGCCGTGCCGCCGAAGACGGTGCCGCGCTATCCGCATATGGAATGGGCGCTCGCCACCGGCCATTCGAAGAAATACGCTTCGTCCGGCTGGGCCAGCTACGACAGCCACTTCTTCCGCTTCGCCGAACGCGCCGGCTATGAAGTCGATCTCGCCAGCCAGCACGATCTGCATGTCTCGCCTGAGATTCTCGACGGCTACGACTGCGCCGTCTTCGTCGGCCATGACGAATACTGGACTTGGGAGATGCGCGACGCCGTAGACGCCTATGTCGAGCGCGGCGGCCATGCGGCGCGCTTTGCCGGCAATTTCATGTGGCAGACGCGGCTGGAAGACGAGGGCCGCCGGCAGGTCTGCTACAAATATCGCTCGCGTGCCGAAGACCCGGCCTATCGCCCAGGCGGCGACGTCACCCGCGCCACCAATTCCTGGGAAGCGCCGGAAATCGGCCGGCCGGGTTCGGCGACCTTCGGGCTCAATGCGACCCGTGGCCTCTATGCCGGCTGGGGCGGCTGCGCGCCGCGCGGCGTGCGCGGCTTTCCGGTCTACCGGCCGGAACACTGGGCCTTCGCCGGCACTGGCATCTACTATGGCGACCTGCTCGGCGCCGACAGCCATGTCTATGGCTATGAGGTCGACGGGCTCGAGTTCGAGATACGCGGCGGCCTGCCTTACCCGACCGCCACCAGCGGGGCACCAGACGGCCTGCAGGTTCTCGCCGTCGGCATGGCGAGCCAGGTCGAGGAAAGCGCCGATATCCCGATCGAGGACCAGTTCCTCACCGACGAGGACGGCCGCTTCACCGCCGAAACGCTTTTTGGCGAGGCGAGCGACGCCAATCTGGAAAAAGTCAAACGCGGCAACGGCATGATCGTCAATTTCCCGCGCGGCAAGGGCGAGGTGTTCCATGCCGGAAGCTGCGAATGGGTCGCCGGCCTGCTAAGACAAGACCCGATGGTCGAACGCGTCACCAAGAATGTCCTCGATCGTTACCTCGGAAAGTCCTGACATGTCGAAAGTCCAGACCGCCACGCAAGACACTGACGCCCGGCGAGAGTCGCATCTGTTCTATCTGTCCAGCCTGCGCCGGCCGCTGATCGACCGCGCCGAAGGCATCTACATGTGGACGCAGGACGGCCGCCGCTTCATCGACGGCTCGAGCGGCCCGATGGTCGCCAATATCGGCCATTCCAACCGCAATGTGCTGGATGCCATGAAGCGGCAGATGGACCGCGCCACCTTTGCCTACCGGCTGCATTTCGAGAACGAGCCGGCCGAGGAGCTTGCGCGGGAACTTGCCGGCAAGCTGCCGGAAGGCATGGACCGTATCTTCTTCGTCTCGGGCGGCTCGGAAGCGACGGAATCCTGCATCAAGCTGGCGCGGCAATGGGCCGTCGCCACCGGCCAGGCCAGCCGCTGGAAGGTGATCACGCGCTTCCCCTCTTATCATGGCGGCACGCTGGGTTCGCTGTCGATCACTGGCGACGACGCGCTGGCCGAAACGTTCGAGCCGATGATGCGGGTGATGCCGAGCGTGCCGGCGCCGAACGCCTGGCGCGACCGCGACAATCTCTCGATGGAACAGCGCGGCATCCGCTATGCCGACATGCTGGAGGAGAAGATCCTGGCCGAAGGCCCGGACAGCGTGGTCGCTTTCATCATGGAGCCGATCGGGGGTGCTGCGACCGCAGCGCTTGTGGCGCCGGACAGCTATTATCCACGCATCCGCGAGATCTGCGACCGCTACGGCATCCTGCTCATCCACGACGAAGTGATGAGCGGGGCCGGCCGCACCGGAAAATTCCTCGGCGGCGACCACTGGAACTGCAAGCCCGACATCGTCGCTCTGTCCAAGGGGCTGGGCTCGGGCTATGCGCCGCTTGGCGCGCTGGCCGCCCCGATGCGGCTGGTGCAACCGCTGCTCGACGCGGGCGGCTTCCAGCACGGCCACACCTATGCCGGCAACCCGCTGGCCTGCGCCGCCGGGCTCGCGGTGCTCGGTGAAATGGACCGGCTCGATCTGATCGCCAATGCGGCTGCCATGGGCGACGTGCTGATGGACGGGCTGAAGAGGCTGGCGAAGCGGTTTCCATTCATCGCCGACGTGCGCGGCAAGGGCCTGCTCACCGGCGCCCAGATGGTCGCCGATCCCGAGACACTGAGGCCGATCGACCAGAACAAGAAGGCCACGCAAAGGCTGCTCGACCTCGCCTATGAACGCGGGCTGATCATCTATGGCCGCAGGGTCAAGGGCGGCGTCGACGGCGACAATTTCATGGTCGCGCCGCCGATGATCGTCACCAGGGAACAGGTCGGCGAGATCGTCGCCATCATCGGCGACTCGCTGGAGGTTCTGGCCTCCGAACTCGACCTGCCGGTCGAAGGCCAGGGGTAAAAAATGGGCCTGAGAAAAGTCATCATCACCTGCGCCGTCACCGGCTCGGTGCACACGCCGTCAATGTCGCCCTATCTGCCGGTGACGCCGGACCAGATCGCAGCGGAGGCGATCGCCGCGGCGGAAGCCGGCGCCTCGATCCTGCATCTGCACGCCCGTGACCCGAGCGATGGCCGCCCGACCGCCGACCCGGACGTCTACATGCAGTTCCTGCCGCGCATCAAACAGGCGACCGATGCGGTGATCAACATCACCACCGGCGGCTCGTCGCTGATGACCCTGGACCAGCGGCTGGCAGCGCCGCTCAGGGCCGAACCCGAAATGTGCTCGCTCAACATGGGCTCGATGAATTTCGCGCTGTTTCCCATGCTCGACAAACCAAGGGAGTGGCAGCACGAGTGGGAACCGAAGCTGCTCGAGGCGACGCGCGACACCATCTTCAAGAACACCTTCGCCGATATGGAAGGTGTGCTGGAGAGGCTGGGCAAGGGCTGCGGCACGCGCTTCGAATTCGAGTGCTATGATGTCGGCCACCTCTATTCGCTGGCGCATTTCCGCGACCGGGGGCTGGTGTCGGGACCGCTGTTCATCCAGTTCGTGCTGGGCATTCTGGGCGGCATCGGCGCCGATCCGGACAATCTCGTCCACATGAAGCGGATCGCCGACAAATTGTTCGGCGACAGCTACCAGTTCTCGGTGCTCGCCGCCGGCCGCCAGCAGATGCCGCTGATTTCCATCGCGGCGGCGATGGGCGGCAATGTCCGGGTCGGGCTGGAAGACAGTCTCTATGACGGCCGCCAGCTGGCGAAATCCAACGCCGATCAGGTGCGCCGTATCCGTGGCATTCTCGATGGGCTGTCGCTGGAGGTTGCCACGCCAACCGAAGCGCGCGACATGCTGGCGCTCAAGGGTGGCGACAGGGTGGCGTTTTGAGATGATGATCTGAGATGATGGCGTTCCGTCACACCCCCCTCTG
>NZ_SMYZ01000041.1 GCF_004919685.1 Mesorhizobium norvegicum
TCGGCTGGACACCGGCAGGCGGATGAGGGGCGGCGCCGGCCGTTGGAGGATACCATGCATTGGCGTCGAATTGTTGCTACAGAGTATTTGGCAACGCTTCGATCACCCTAAGCAGCTTCGCATTCGGCTTTGGGGGGTGCTCCAGCAAATCCAGGATAAGCGCGAAATCGGGAGCAGATACTCTCACGACTTCGGTCGCATTGATCGAAATCTGCGGCTTATACCCTGTCTTGGTGTCGATGAGTTTCGACATCTCTGTCCTTAGTCAATGGTTAGGCCACCTGGCAGGCGTCGAAGCTCTTCTTCAGCCGTTCGGCGTCGAGTTCACGGCCGATGAACACCAGCCGGCTCTCGTGCTTTTCGCCGTCTTTCCAGGCGCGCTGGTGGTCGCCCTCGATGATCATGTGGACGCCCTGGATGACATAGCGCTCATCATCGCCTTTCAAGGCAATGATGCCTTTCAGCCGCAGGATGTTGGGGCCTTCCATCTGGGTGATCTTCTCGATCCACGGGAAGAACTTCTTCGGGTCCATCTCGCCGCCGCGCAGCGACACCGACTGCACCGTCACGTCATGGATGTCGGAAGCATGCGCGTGATGGTGGTGGTCGTGCCCGTCATGATCGTGGTGATGATGATCGTGGCCGTCATGGTCATCATGGTCGTGATCGTCATGCCCTTCGAGGAAATGCGGATCGTTTTCCAGCGCCCGCGACAGGTCGAAGGCACCGCGGTCGAGCACTTCGGACAGGGCGACGCCGGCGCGGGTGGTGCGATGGATCTTCGCCGCCGGGTTGATGGCACGGATCGTCGCCTCGACCTTGGCGAGCTCTTCGGGGGTGACGAGATCGGTCTTGTTGAGCACGACGACGTCGGCGAAGGCGATCTGGTCCTCGGCTTCCCTGGAATCCTTGAGCCGCAGCGGCAGGTGCTTGGCGTCGACCAGCGCCACCACCGCATCGAGCCTGGTCTTGGAGCGCACGTCGTCATCCATGAAGAAGGTCTGCGCCACCGGCACCGGATCGGCGAGCCCGGTGGTCTCGACGACGATGGCGTCGAAGCGGCCGGGGCGGCGCATCAGGCCCTCGACGACACGGATCAGGTCGCCGCGCACGGTACAGCAGACGCAGCCATTGTTCATCTCGTAGATTTCCTCGTCGGATTCCACGATCAGGTCGTTGTCGATGCCGATTTCGCCGAACTCGTTGACGATGACGGCGTAGCGCTTGCCGTGGTTTTCCGACAGGATGCGGTTGAGCAGCGTCGTCTTGCCGGCGCCGAGATAGCCGGTGAGAACGGTTACGGGGATCTGCGTCTGTGCGTCGCTCATGGCTTGCCTCGAAGGTGCTGGGCCGCGAAAAATCCGGCCCTCGAAAAAGGGATTGTCGGTTCCATATAGGATGTGTGCCGGGCTTTTGCACGAGGCAAACCGATGGGCCAAACAGGCTTGCCGACATTACCGAATTTTGACTGGCGAGAGCCGCTGTGACCGCCTAGATCAGGACGCGGGAGGCCAATTCGAGAGGCAAGATATGTCCTGCAAGCCATCCTCCTTCTCATTGAGCCGGCGCCAGGCGCTCGGTTTGATCGCGATCACCGCCGGCGGCGGTGCCTTCCTGCCGGCCTCGGCAATGGCAACCCAGTCTTCGGCTACCCAGGCCTCGCTCTATGCCGGACTGGCCCTGTTCGAAACCGGCACCGGCGTGTGCGCCATTACGCCTGAAGTGACCGAGGGACCGTTCTATTTCGACCCGAAACTCGAACGTGCCGATGTCACCGAGGGCAAGAAGGGCATAGCCCTTGACGTTCGGCTGCAGGTCGTCGACGCGGCCTGCCGCCCGCTTGCCGGCGCCCGTGTCGACATCTGGCATTGCGATGCACAAGGTGCCTATTCCGGCTATCCGGGACAGGGTGACGGCCGGGACATCGACACGTCGGGCCAGACCTTCCTGCGCGGCTGGCAGAAGACCGATGCAAGCGGCATCGTTTCCTTCGCCACCATCTATCCCGGCTGGTATCGCGGCCGCACCACCCATATCCATTTCAAGGTCTTCCCCGACGACAGTTCGATGATGACCGGCCAGTTGTTTTTCCCCGACAGCCTCAGCGAGCAGATCTTCGCCTCTGTCGCACCCTACAATGACCGGCCCGGCAAGCGCGACACCTCGAATGCCGCGGACGGCATCGCCAGGCAGGCCGGACCGCAGTCGCAGGCCGCATTGCGCGAGGTGGAGGATGCCTATCAGGCGCTGATGATCGTCGCGGTGAAGCCCGGTTGAGCGGCATTCCCTCACCCACCTTGCTCGCGACGAAAACTCCGGCCGCGAAAACTCGTTTGTCATCTAACTGAAATAAACATCTGGCATTAGCCACGGCGGACACCACAATGCTTGCCGGCAAAGCTGTTTGAAGCTCCGGAATCTTTTTGATCGTCGATTGCCAACCGGCCGGCTGTCTCTATGCTGCCCGCACCGGTACGGCCGAAGAGGGATGACCATGGCCAAGGCGGACAAGACTGCGACAATGAGCCGGCTGCATTCGGCGGCAAGACTGGCAAGAACCGCGCTGGCGGCTCGGCTCCTGGCGCACGGCTTCTATGCCGGCCAGGACCAGATCATGCTGGCGCTCGACCGCGAGGATGGCCAGACGCCTGGCAATCTTGCCGGCCGCCTCGGCGTGCGTCCGCCCACCATCACCAAGACCATCAACCGGCTGCAGGCCCAAGGTTTCCTGGAAAAGCGCGCCTCGTCGGCCGATGCTCGCCAGGCGCATATTTTCCTCACCGATACAGGCCGCGACATTATCCACGCCATCGAGAAATCGGTGAAGAAGACCGAGAAGCAGGCGCTGAAGGGCCTCGACAAGAAGGACCAGAAGGCGCTGTTCAAGCTGCTTGCCCGCATCGAGGCCAACCTTTCCAATGAGGAACTGGTGCTCATCGACGACGACGCCGAGACGGACGACTGATCGCCCGATCCCGCGACTACGATCAGGCCGCCATCGCGGCGGATCCGTGGATCAGCGACGACCAGCGCCCCGGCGTCATGCCGAACGCTTTCTTGAATTGCCTGATGAAATGGCTCTGGTCGCTGAAGCCGGCTTCGATGGCGATCTGCGCCAATGGCTCGCCGGCGGCGATCATCCGCCGCGCGCGCTGAAGCCGGCGCATCACCAGGAAGCGATGCGGACTGGTTGAGAAAGCGGCGCGGAAATGCCGTGACAAGGCATAGCGGTCGAGCCCGGTTATCACTTCCAGTTCGTCGGAACGCACCGGCCGGGTCAGGTTTTCCGTGAGATAGTCGCGCGCCAGTGCAGCCGCCCGCCACGCCGTCCGGGTCATCGGCTTCGTCGGTTGGCCGGCATGCCGTGTCAGGCTTTGCATCAGTTGCGTCAGGAAGTCGTCGACGAACAATTCGTCGAGTTCCTGCTCCAGCGGCCCCAGCGCTGAAAGCAGCGTTGCGCAGAAGGCGGCGTCCGTCACCACGCCATCCCTGACAAAAGGCAGCGACATGCCGCCAAGGCAGTCGAGCATCAGCGACGGCTCCAGGTAGAGCATTCGGTAGCGCAGGCCGTCCTCGGTGCCGGCGCCGCCGTCATGCAATTCGTCGGGATGCAGCACGATGATCTGTCCGGGCAGGCTGTGGCGCGCAGCGCCGAGATAGCGAAACGTCTGCACCCCGTGCAGCGTCACCCCGATCGCATAGGTGTCGTGGCGATGCAGGTCGAAGGCGCTGCCATGGAAGCGCGCCTCGATCCGCTCCATGCCGGCGGGATCGCGGGCGGAGATGATGCAGTTTTCCGCCGCATCGACGCACAAACGTCCAAGACCTTGGAGGGCCTGGCTGTCTAGATCGTGCGACATCGTCTCCTTCAGCCTCGCATTGGGGCACAAGCTCGAATGGTCAATGTCTCATGTTCGATACGAAATTTGCAATCGTGCTCAGGGAAGATCTGCCGGTCTGGCAGAAACTCAACGTCACCGCCTTTCTGACCAGCGGCATCGTCGCCCAGTTTCCGGACATCATCGGCGAGCCCTATGGCGACCGCGCCGGCAATCTCTACAATCCGCTGTCGATCCAGCCGGTCATCGTGCTGTCGGTCGACCAGGCGACGCTGGGCACCATCCACCGGCGCACGCTGGAGCGTGGCGTGACCACCTCGCTCTATGTCGAAGAGATGTTCGCGACCGGCTTTGACGCGGCCAACCGCGCCGTCTTCGCCGAATTCGCGCCTGAAGACGCCAAGGTGGTCGGTATTGCGATGCGCGCCGACAAGAAGCTGGTCGACAAGATCACCAAGGGCGCCCGCATGCAGGTATAGGGATACTCAATCGGTTGGCTGCCGCCGATCAAGAAGAGCGGCATAAAGTGCCGCCAACAACGCGAGTGCCGCCGATATCAGCATCATGACGAACAGCGCATAGATCGAATCTGCAAGGAACAGACCGGCGATGGAGGCTATGAGTGCCCCACCACCGATCCGCATTGCGGCGGCCAGTCCTGCGGCGGTGCCAACCAGATCCGGCCGTACCGACAAGGCGCCGCTGTTGGCGGCAGGCATGGTCAATCCATTGCCGATGCCGATGAACACGCAAGGTCCAAAGAAGACCAGAACGTGAGTGATGCCAAAGCTTGACAGGACCAGGCCGACCGACAGTCCCACGCAAGTCAGGAGGCGCGCAAAAACAAGTGTGGCGCTCAGCGACGTCTTCGAGGCGTAACGCCCGGCCAGATAGCTGCCGAGAATGAACCCGGTAGGAACCAACCCCATGTAAAGGCCGAGCTTCGCGCTTGACCCGCCGAGCGCGTCACCGACAACCAATGGGGCTCCTCCCAGGAACACATAAAGCACGCCCATCGAAGAGGCCATGCACAGGGTGTAGGCCCAAAACCGCCCCGAACTTAGCAGCAGCCCATATGAGGCAAGGTAGTTCCTATGGGATCTCGACAATGGGGAGGCTGTTCTTCTGAGCTCGCGCGCGGACAAGGCGAAGGTGGCTGCACCGAGTATCGCAAAGACAACGAAGCTTGACCGCCACCCGAACAGTTCGTCCAGTGACCCACCAAACAAAGGACCGACCATGGGTGCAAGCGCCCACCCCATGGCGAGATAACCAAATTTGCTGGCGGCTTCGCGCTCATCGGATGTCTCCTTGATGATGACCAGAGCGACGGAATAGCAGGGGCCAATACACGCCTGCATCGCGCGAAACAAAAGGAAAGTGCCGATATTGGGGGCCAGAGCGCAGCCGATGGACGCCGCAACAAAGATCGAGAGAGATGTCAGGACGACCGGCCTGCGCCCAAATCGGTCTGATATTGCGCCTCCGATGGCCTCTATGACGGCGGTGATGATCGCAAAGCCGGCAACCGACAGATTGACCAATGCGAAATCGGCTTGGAACGTTGCGGCAATGTTCGGCAGCGACGGCAAAATCATGTTCACCGGCAACACTGCAAGAGCCGAAAGCAGGATAAGGGTAATTGGTCGGGGTGGAGCAGCGGGTTCGGAGACCATCATTCTCCCTGATATGTCTGTGCCCGGACTCCGAATGGGATTATCGCTCGCCATGATCTCGTTCGCCTTGTCGGTGGGATTAAAGTGAGGTCTGACGAGGCGGCCCAAATTCCGGGCATAAAAAAAGGCCCCGTCAGGAGCCTGCTTACCGCGCATGGGTGCTTTCGCCGGATGGTTACACCATCCTGCCCATGCGCTCCTTTACTACGATCAAAGCGATTGCGATGTTCATGGCATCAGAGCTAGGCGCAAAAGGTGCATGTCGTCAAGGCAGCATGCTTGCGACGTCGATCAACAACAGAAACTGTGCATGTGCTGCCCTGAGGTCTGACCCGAGCGGGGCAGTGGTTTTGTGGCTATGCAAGACGAGGGCTGGCTAAGCCTGTCGACGCGTCTTGTTGTGCCAGACGCTTTTGGCTTGCCGGCAAGCGACAATTCCCGCAAAGGTGGGCTCCAGCCCAGCTTCCCACCCGGCCTGCAAGTGAGTGCTCCCCAAAGACATGTAGAAAGCGCGACGCCCCCGGTGGCGATTCTGTGCATGCTTTCCACCTATGTCTTCTTCACCTTCCTCGACACCAGCAGCAAATACCTCGTGCTTGCCGACGTCTCGGTGCTGATCGTCGCCTGGGTGCGCTTTGCCGTGCATGTGGTGCTGGTCGGCACGCTGCTGCGCGGCTGGCGCCAACCGGTGCGGTTTCGCCCGGTCAACCTGCCGGCACATGTCCTGCGCGGCCTGTTCCTGTTCGGCTCGACCATCTTCAACATTCTGGCGCTGCGGTCCCTGCAACTGGCCGAGACCACCTCGATCTATTTCTTCGGGCCGATGGTGATCACGGCACTGGCCGGTCCGCTGCTTGGCGAGTGGGCCGGCTGGCGGCGCTGGCTGGCGATCCTGGCGGCCTTTGCCGGTGTCCTCATCATCACCCGGCCGGGCGTCGGCGTTTTCGGCATCGGGCATCTCTTCGCTCTCGGCTCGATGCTGTCGAACTGCTTCTACGTCATCATGACGCGCCGCATGTCGGCAACCGAGACGTCGGAGAGCCTCATCCTGTTCTCGGCGCTGGCGCCGGCGCTGCTGTTGTTGCCGTTGCTGCCGTTTTCGTTTTCCCTGCCGCATGACGGCTGGCACTGGTTCGTGCTGCTGATGCTCGGCGTGTTCGGCGGCGTCGGCCACTGGTCCAGGCCTACCGATTGGCGACAACCACGGCCTTGGCGCCCTATCCCTATTCGCAGATGGTGTGGATGATCATTTCCGGCTGGATCGTCTTCAAGCAGTTTCCCGACCGCTGGACGCTGGTCGGTGCCGCCATCATTGTCGCCAGCGGCCTCTACATCGTCCATCGCGAGCACCGGCTTCGGCTGCAGAGCCGCGCGGCCTCGGATGTCGAGGCCGAAGCGCTGGCAAAAAAACTTTGATTTGCCCCCGATCGGTGGCATAACGCCGCCTTTAAACAGTTTAGGTCTGGAAATTCAGGTCCGGGGAGCGCAAGGCGCTGGCACAGAAAATCAAGCTTTCGACGATCGCGGATGCGCTCGGCGTGTCCACGGCCACGGTCTCGCTGGCGCTGCGCGACAGCCCTCTGGTTGCCGGGGCCACCCGTGATCGCATCAAGGAACATGCCCGCGCCATCGGCTATATCTACAACCGGCGCGCCGCCAGCCTGCGCACCTCGCGATCCGGCATTGTCGGCGTCGTCGTCCACGACATAATGAACCCGTTCTTCGCCGAGATCCTGCGCTCGATCGAAAGCGAGCTCGACCGCAGCCGGCAGACCTTCATCCTGTCCAACCACTATGATCAGCTCGAAAAGCAGCGCACTTTCATCGATACGCTTTTGCAGCTCGGCGCCGACGGCGTCATCATGTCGCCGGCCATCGGCACACCGGCTTCCGACATCGTGATGGCCGAGGAGAACGGCCTGCCGGCGGTGCTGATCGCGCGCACCGTGGAAGGCGCCGACGTGCCGGTCTTTCGCGGCGACGACTCTTATGGCACAGGCCTCGCCACCAACCATCTGATTTCGCTTGGCCACAAGCGCATCGCCATGATCGGCGGCACCGACCAGACCTCGACCGGCCGCGACCGCTACCAGGGCTATGTCAACGCCATGGAGGCGGCCGGGCTGGAAGTCAGGCCGTCCTGGCGCATCGCCGGCCCGCGCACCAAGCAGGCCGGCTTCGAGGCCGCCGGGCAGTTCCTGGCGCTGAAGGACAGACCGACGGCTGCCTGCTGTTGGAACGACCTCGTCGCCATCGGCCTGATGAACGGCATTGCCCGCGCCGGCCTCGTGCCGGGCGTCGACATCTCCGTCACCGGCTATGACGATCTCGAGGAGGCAGCGATAGCGACGCCCGCCCTGACCACGGTCTGGAACGGCCAACGCGAGGTTGGCCGCCGCGCCGCCAGCGCGCTGCTCGACAAGCTCAACGGGCAGACGGTGCGGCCTTCGCAGGAATTGATCAAGCCGGAACTGCATGTGCGTCAGTCGACCGGCAAGCCGGTGGAGCGTGCATGACCAAGGCCGGACAGCTGCAGACCGTCGCCATTCTGGTGCCGGGCGATTTCAACGACCATGCGGTCGACCGCATCAGCCACACATTCAGGCGTGTCACAGTCCAACGCGCCGATCCGTCCCTGGTCACGGACGAGATGCGCCGCAACGTGCGTGGCATCGCTTCGTTCGCCGGCATCAACGCGGCGATGATGGATGCACTGCCCAATCTCGAACTCATCGCCTCCTTTGGCGTCGGCTATGATTCGGTCGATGTCGGCCATGCGGCGGCGAAAAACATCATGGTCACCAACACCCCTGACGTGCTGACCGAGGAGGTCGCCGACACCGCCATCGGGCTGCTGATCAACACTGTCCGTGACCTGCCGCGTGCCGAAACCTGGCTGCGCGACGGCAGCTGGGTGCGCAAGGGCAACTATCCGCTGAGCCGGCTGACCTTGCGCGGGCGCAAGGTCGGTATCTTTGGTATGGGCCGCATCGGGCAAGCCGTCGCCCGGCGTTTGGAAGCCTTTGGCTTGCCGGTCGCCTACCACAATCGGCGCCATGTCGAAGGCCTTTCCTACCCGTACCACCCGACCCTGAAAGGTCTTGCCGAAGCCGTGGACACGCTGATTTCGGTGGCGCCTGGCGGCGCCTCGACGGAGAAGGCGGTCAACGCCGAAATCCTGTCGGCGCTCGGCGCCAACGGCGTCTTCGTCAACATCGGCCGTGGCAGCACGGTCGACGAGGCAGCGCTTGCGACAGCACTCGCCAACGGCACCATCGCCGCTGCCGGCCTCGATGTCTTTGCCGACGAACCGAACGTGCCCAAGGCGCTGCTCGACGCGCCCAACACCTCGCTGCTGCCGCATGTCGGCTCGGCCTCGGACCATACACGCCGCGCCATGGCGGATCTGTGCGTCGACAATCTGGTGTCCTGGTTCACCGAGCGCCGGCCGCTGACGCCTGTGCCCGAGACGGCGCATCTGAAGGCTCGAGGCTAGCCCAAAAGGCAAATCCGATGGCTTTGAAGCCGCCCGAAAACTCCACCATCTCGGTCGCAACCAGTGGCCGGGAGCAGGTCGTTTCGATCCCGTACCCAAAACCGCCCGCCACCACCTATATGGCAGGCGTATTCATGCTTTTCTGGCTTGGCGGCTGGGCTTTCGGAGAGATTTCCGCCGCTCACCAGATCATGACGATGCCGGTTGGAGGAGGAACGGCATTTCTCGTATTCTGGCTTTGTGCCTGGACGATCGGGGGCCTCCTCGCGGTGCTGATGGTTCGCCGCGTTTTCCAGAGATCCGTGCCTGAAATGATGAAGCTGGAGGTCGCTGGGCTCGTCTATGATCCGGGAGTACCCCCCTTCAAGATGCCTAGCTCTAGGTCCTTCCCGGTGTGGCCCTCTTTGATGCCGAAACGAACCGAACTTAAAATCGACCGGACGCAGCTCAAATCGCTGAAACTGCGCGAGGGCGATACGTGCAACCGCCTGACAGTCGACGCGGGTGCCCAGAGGGTCGAACTTGCCTCAGCCGCCACCGATGTCGAGCGGGAGTGGCTCTTCAAGCTCCTTTCAGATCGCTATTCGTTGGCAGCCCAGCAATAGTCCGACGGTTTCGTCCTCGACATCCGTTGATATCAGGAGTGGCGCTGCCACACTTATTAACGTCAGCTTAACCCTTTGGAATCATTCTCCATCTTGTCCGTGTGCGTGGATGAAGAATGATGAAAGCACTTTCCGCATTGATCGCTGTCGCAGCGCTGTTTGGCGGCGTTCAGCTGTTTCATCTAGGCAGCGGGGAAAGCGTGGCCAACGAGGCTGCCCCGTCCAACAGCTACAGGCTGGTCGCCAATGGCGATGAGGCGGCCTGTGCAGTCAGCCGCGGGGCCGAAATTTCGGACGGTTTGTCGCTGCTCACCGTTTCCCCGAAATGCCGCCGGCTCTTGCCGGGCATAGAGCAGGCGAAGTTCTGGCGCGAGCAAAACGACGGCACGGTCGCCTTCAGCGCCAACGGCGTCGATCCGATCGTTACCTTCGCGGTTGCCGACGGCAACGGCTACGAATCCTATGCCCCGGCGCTGCCGCTGCTGTCGCTGGCGGCCACCGGTGATTCGAAATCCGGCGACTGATTATTCCGCTGCGGCCCGCGCTCCAGCCTTCGCTGCGGCGTGCAGGCGAACCGCATCGCCGAAGGCACGGAATATTTTCACCGAGTTGCTGTCCGACTTGACCCAATATTCGGGGTGCCATTGCACGCCGACGGCGAAGGCGCGGGAGTCGCGCACCGAAACCGCCTCGACCGTGCCGTCGCTGGCGACGGCTTCGATCTGCAGCTTCGAGCCGAGCCGGTCGATCGCCTGGCGGTGCAACGAATTGACCTTGATGTCGCCGGCACCGAACACGCCGGCCAGACAGCTGCCTGGCTTGATCGAAATGGTCTGGTGGATGGCGAAGCGTTCGTCCTGTTTGTCGCTCACCGGCGCGCGGTGGTCGAGCGAACCCTCTCGCTCCTGGATCTCGGTGCCCAGCGTGCCGCCCAGCGCCACGTTCAATTCCTGAATGCCGCGGCAGATGGCGAGCAGCGGCACGCCGCGCTCGATCGCCCGGCGGATCAGCGGCAGCGTCGTGGCGTCGCGCGCCGGATCATAGGGGCCATTGGCTTCGCTGGCATCGCCGCCATAAAGCGAAGGATGCACATTGGATTTCGAGCCGGTGACCATGACGCCGTCGACCGACGACAGAAGCTCGTCGAAGTCGAGCCGGTCGCCGAACGACGGCACCAGCAGCGGGAACACGCCGGCGCCGGTGATCGCTGCTTCCAGATATTGCTGCGGGGCGGCATGCCAGGTGTAATTGTCGAACTGACGGACGTCGGTCGATATGGCGACGAGCGGCTGATGCATTTTGGCTCTGTGTTCCATCTGGGCAAGGGATGTCCTGCCTCTAAAATAGGCGATCCCTGGTTATTTTTCCATGGCAAGTTTCAGCGTGTCGCATGGGCCACGAAACGGCCTGTTAGACTATAGTTGCAGGGCAGCTGGGCTTCGCCGTCAAATCGGGCCGGCGTGCTGGACTCGACTTCTTGCCTGTGTATTGTTTTGCCCCAGACTGAGCCGGGATATCGAGGATGTTCCCGAATCTCGGTCTGTTTGATCCAAAAGGGAGGAACTGCATGGATCGTCGTTCATTCATTCGCAAGGCCGGTGTCACCGGCGTCGGTGCCGCAGCGGCGGCGGCCACGCTGGCGGCACCCGCAATCGCCCAATCCAATCCCAAGGTGACGTGGCGGCTGGCGTCGTCCTTCCCGAAGTCGCTCGACACCATCTATGGCGGCGCCGAGGTGTTTTCCAAGATGCTGTCGGAAGCCACCGACGGCAACTTCCAGATCCAGGTCTTCGCCGCCGGTGAGCTGGTGCCAGGCCTGCAGGCCGCCGACGCCACCACGGCCGGCACGGTCGAGGCCTGCCACACGGTGGCATATTATTACTGGGGCAAGGACCCGACATGGGCGCTCGGTGCGGCGGTTCCCTTTTCGCTCAACGCGCGCGGCATGAATGCCTGGCACTACCATGGCGGCGGCATCGACCTGTTCAACGAGTTTCTCGCCACGCAGGGCCTTTTCGGCCTGCCGGGCGGCAACACCGGCGTGCAGATGGGTGGCTGGTTCCGCAAGGAAATCAACACGGTTGCCGACCTTTCCGGCCTCAAGATGCGCATCGGCGGCTTTGCCGGCAAGGTGGTGCAGAAGCTCGGCGTCGTGCCGCAGCAGATCGCCGGCGGCGATATCTATCCGGCGCTGGAAAAAGGCACCATCGACGCCGCCGAATGGGTCGGCCCCTATGACGACGAGAAGCTCGGCTTCTACAAGGTCGCGCCCTATTACTACTATCCCGGCTGGTGGGAAGGCGGCCCGACCGTCCACCTGATGTTCAACAAGGCGAAATACGACGAGCTTTCGCCGGCTTACAAATCGCTGCTGCGCACCGCGGCACAAGCGGCCGACGCCAACATGCTGCAGAAATACGATTATTTGAATCCCGCGGCGGTGAAGCGGCTGGTGGCTGGCGGCGCGAAACTGCGCCCGTTCAGCCAGGAGATCATGGCCGCCTGTTTCGAAAAGGCCAACGAGGTCTATGCCGAAATGGAAGCCTCCAACGCCCCGTTCAAGAAGATCTGGGAATCGATCAAAGGCTTCCGCAAGGAGCATTATCTCTGGGCACAGGTGGCCGAATACAATTACGACACCTTCATGATGGTCCAGCAGCGGAACGGCAAGCTGTAGAGCAATTCCAGGAAAAGTGCGTAGCGGTTTTCCGTCCGGAATTGCGTCAAAACAAAGAGATAGAGCGGTTCACCGTTTCCCTGAAACGGTGAACCGCTCTAATCGGCCCATCGCCTTCATCCAAAGACCCCGGGCCTGCTCGCCCGGGGTCTTTCTTTTCAGGCCGCCGAGGAACTGACTTCGACCAGTATTCCGCCCGGCGCATGGCAGTAGAAGGTCGTCGAACTGACTCCGCCGCGCGTCAGCTCTTGCACCTCGCCCGGCGCGAAGCCCGCATCGGCAAGCTCGGCCTGCTTTGCATGCACGATGTCCGGTTTGCCAACGAAGAAGCCGATGTGAAAGCCGCCGGGATAGCTGGCGGTCTCTCCCTTGCCCGGTATCATCAGGTTGAGGATGAAGCCATCGGTCCCGCGCAGCACGGCAAAGGCATCCTTGCCGCGCATGGCGAGAAGCTCGAAGCCGAAATGGCTGGTGAAGAAGCCGGCAAGAGCCGCGACTTCCGGTGTAACGAGATTGGCGTGGTTCAGTTTCATGGTCTTTGTCCTGTCGCGGGTTGAAATGCGGACAGGCTTGGCTGCAGACCGTGAACCGGCGGGGCCGTGGCATCAGGAAATCCGGACATGACCCAACCGGCCCACGGGCTTTCGCCTCGCTTGCCGGCCGCGGGTTCTCCCGCAAATCATGCGGTGAACAGGCCTCCGCCAAGCATGATCCCGAAAAGTGGCATCCGGTTTTCACGGACAAACGGTTTCCGTTTGTCCAGAGATCATGCTCGAAAAACAGAAACGGAAGAGACCGGACTACCGGACCGGTCATGTCATTTTCGGCGCGCACCCAATAGCCGATCAATGGGTGGCCGGCAAGCCTGTGCGCAAGGCCAGGTGACGGCCCGGGCAACTCAGCCCGGGCGGCGCGGCACCACCAGCACCTTGACCTCGCCCGGCGCCGGTGGATTGGCGATTACTGCCGCCGCGTCTTCAAGCGGCACCTGCCTGGAGATCAGCCTGTCGACCTCGATCGCACCGGAAGCGATGAGTTCGGCCGCGCGGCGATGGGTGTAGGGATTGAGGAAGGAACCGAGCACCTTCAGTTCCCGAAACAGCAGGTCGAAGGGCTCGAATTCCGCTTTCATGCCTTGCGGCGTCACGCCGACGATGACGACCGTGCCGCCGGCCCTTGCCAGCCGCATCGACTGCTCGACGGTCTCTCGCACGCCCGCGCATTCGAAGACGACGTCGGCGCCGCCTGGCACCAGACCCGCTGGCCCGGCGATGGCATCGATGACATCGGCGGCGGTCGGATCGACCGTCGCTGTCGCGCCGAAATCCCTAGCAAGCGCGCGCCGCGAGGCTTGCCTGGTCGACAGCACGATGGTCGTGGCGCCGGCCAGTCTTGCCAGTTGCACGGTGAGCAGGCCGATCACGCCGCCGCCAAGCACGACCACCGAGCTGCCCGGTTTGATCCCGGCCAGGTCCACGCCATGCAGACAACAGCCGAGCGGCTCGCAGAAGGCGCCGTGCATCGGATCCAGGCCCGCAGGCAGGACAAAAGCCTGCTTCTGCGGCAACGCAAGATAGTCGGCAAAGCCGCCATCGCGATGAATGCCGATGGCGCGCAAATTGCTGCAGAGGTTGACCCGCCCGGCATGACAATGCACGCAACGCCCGCAGGCGATGTTGGGGTCGCCGGTGACGCGATCGCCGACGGCAAAACCCGAGACGGACTTGCCGATCGCCTCGACGATGCCGGAAAACTCATGGCCGGGCGTCACCGGCGGCGTGCACGGGAATTCACCGTGAAACAGATGCCGGTCCGTGCCGCAGACACCGCAGGCTTCGATCCGCACCAGAAGCTCGTCCGGTCCGATGTCAGGCCTGGCGACGTCGCACAGCGCTATGCTGCCCACCGCCTCAAGCCGCACCGCTTTCATCATCGTCGCCATGCGGGTTTCAATTGAAGCTCGGTGGCTGCGACAGGTCAGGCTGTGGCGCCGCTGGCTTGGCTGGTGCCGGATCGCCGAAACTCGGCGGTTGCGAAAGGTCAGGGGCTGCCGGCGCCGTGCCGCCACCAGTAGGCGCTGCACCATCCCCTGGCGGCGTGCCGAGCGGCGACAGGCCGGGCACCTCCGGCACCTTGTAGTCGATGGTGCCCGGATCGACGGTCGTTCCCTTGTAGTGCATCACCATTTGCGGGAAGGCGATGGTCAGCCCGATCATGATCACCTGGATACAGACGAAGGGCACCGCGCCCCAATAGATCTGTCCGGTGGTGACCGGCGCGATCTGTTTGCCGGTGAGGCGGTCGAGATAGGGCACGCGGGCGGCCACCGAGCGCAAATAGAAGAGCGCGAAGCCGAACGGCGGGTGCATGAAGCTGGTCTGCATGTTGACGCCCAGAAGCACGCCGAACCAGATCAGGTCGATGCCGAGCTTGTCGGCGGCCGGCGCCAGCAGCGGCACGATGATGAAGGCGAGCTCAAAGAAGTCGAGGAAGAAGGCGAGGAAGAAGACGAGAATGTTGACGCCGATCAGGAAGCCGACCTCCCCGCCCGGCAGCGAGGTCAAGAGGTGTTCGACCCAGATGTGGCCGTTGACGCCGTAGAAGGTCAGCGAGAACACCCGCGCGCCGATCAGGATGAACAGCACGAAGGACGACAGCCGCGTCGTCGCGGTCAGGGCCTGCTTGACCACGTCCAGCGACAGCCGACCCTTTGCCGCCGCCATGATCAAGGCGCCGACGGAGCCCATGGCGCCGCCCTCGGTCGGGGTGGCGATGCCAAGGAAGATGGTGCCGAGCACCAGGAAGATCAGCGCCAGCGGCGGGATCAGCACGATGATCACCTGCTGGGCGAGCCTGGACATCATGTTGAAGTTCAGCCGTTTGTCGGCAATGGCCACGATGTAGATGAAGAGCACCCCGGCAGAGGCGCCGAGAATGTCGGCATTGTCGCCATGCACCGGCGCGAGATAGCGATACGCCGCGTAGGAGATCGCGACCGTGACCACCAACGCCACCAGCAGGGACATCACGCCATGGCCGAGCGTGCGCGCTTCCAGTGGCAGCGCCGGCACCATTTTTGGCCGGAAGATCGAAACGATCAGGATGTAGAGCGCGTAGAGGCCGGTCAGGACGAGACCGGGAATCAGCGCCCCGGCATACATGTCGCCTACCGAGCGGCCGAGCTGATCGGCAAGCACGATCAGCACCAGCGAGGGCGGGATGATCTGGGCTAGCGTGCCCGAGGCGGCAATGACGCCGGATGCCAGCCTCCGGTCATAGCCATAGCGCAGCATGATCGGCAGCGAGATCAGGCCCATGGCGATGACGGAAGCCGCCACCACGCCGGTGGTTGCCGCCAAAAGCGCGCCAACGAAGATCACCGCATAGGCGAGGCCGCCGCGGATCGGCCCGAACAGCTGGCCGATCGTGTCGAGCAGGTCTTCGGCCATGCCCGATCGTTCGAGCACGATGCCCATGAAGGTGAAGAACGGAATGGCCAGCAGCGTGTCGTTCGACATCACCCGGCTGCCGTAGAAATTATCCGGCAATGCGTGCAGGAGCGGCCAGGCGAGGTTGATCGATCCGCCGGAATAGGGCGACAGGAGCACGCCGATGAAAAAGAACATCAAGCCGTTGGCGGCCAGCGAAAAGGCGACGGGATAGCCGATCAGCAGGAAGATGATCAACGAGGCGAACATGATCGGCGCCATGTTCTGCGCGATGAACTCCATCACGAGCGCACCTCATCGGCCAGTGCCTTGGCTTCGAGCTCGGCCTGCTCATGTGCCGATATGAAGGGATTGGGGTCGTCCATGTCGCCGCGCATGATGGCGATCTTCTTGATGATCTCGGAAATGCCCTGCAGCGCGAGCAGGAAAAAGCCGACGAGCAGGATGGCCTTGGCCGGCCAGATGATCAGCCCGCCGGAATTGTTGGACATCTCGCCGCTGCGAAACGACAGCGACACATAGGGAACGAAATAGATCACCATCAGCGTCACGAACGGCATCAGGAAGAGGAGATGGCCAAGCAGGTCGATCCAGTGCTGCACGCGGCGTGAGAACAGGCCGTAGACGATGTCGATACGGATATGTTCGTTCTGCTTCAGCGTGTAGGCGGCGGCCAGCATGAAGGCGGCGCCGAACAGATACCACTGCAGCTCGAGCCAGGCGTTCGAGGATATGTCGAACACCTTGCGGATGACGGCGTTGGCGGCGCTCACCAGGATCGCCAGCAGGATCAGCCACGACACCCATTTGCCGATGAATTCGTTCGCGCGATCAATGGTCCTGGATAGAGCGAGCAGCCCTGCCATGCATTCCTCCCTTGTACCGGAGGCGTGCCGGCTTCCCCCTTCTTGTCCGTCACGCCGCGTGGTCCAACGGTATGCCGCGCGTGGACTGACGGGTCAACAAGGATAGAGGCAGCAAAATATTATCGCATGGCAGGCAGTGCCGGATACCGGCGGTCTGCCCCCGCGTCATGCAACCAAAGTCTGATGGCTCAGGCGATCTTGCCGGTGTCGCGGCCGGCGCCGATCAGGATCAGCGTGGCGACCAGGAACAGATACATCCACGCATCGCGCCATTCGACCGGGAAATAGCCGGCCCACAGCGATTCGGCCATGCCGAAGGCGGCCGCGCCCAGCGCCGCCCGTGGCGGCGACAGATAGCCGCCGACCGCCGTCACGAACAGGATCTTCAACCCGTAGACGAGGCCCGAGCCGAAGCTGACATTGCCGTAATAGAGGCCGGCCATGACGCCGGCCAGCGCGGCGCAGAAGCTGCCGAACAGCACCGCATGCCGGAACACCGCGCGCACGTTGACGCCGCACATCGCCGCCGCCTTGGGGTCGTCGGAGACGGCGCGCCAGCGCCGGCCGAAGCTTGAACGGGCAAACGCCCAGCTGGCCAGCGCGATTGCCGCCAGCACCACCGCGCAGTCGATGAGCTGGATGAGCGTCAGCGTCGCCTTGAAGGTCGCATTCTGTGCGAAAACGATGGGCTGCGCCAGCATCGGCGGCAGCCACAGATCATGCGTGTCGGCGGCGATGCGGCTTGCCTCCGACAACAGCAGCAATATGCCGAGTGTCGTCACCACGATCGCGTTGGGTGTACGGTCGGCCAACGGTTCGAAGACGCTGCGCGACAGCACGTGGCTGATCAGAGCGGCATAGAGGAAAGCCGCGACGACGCCGAGCGCCACCGCCGCAAGCAGTGTCAGCCACAGCACTTGATAGCCGAAGGCCGTGGTGAGGATCATCGTCTGGCCGCAAAAGGCGAACAGCGCGCCATAGGCGAGGTTGGTGCGGTGCAGGATGCCGTTGGTCAGCACATAGCCGAAGGCGAGCAGCGCGTAGAGCGCGCCCGAATGCAGTCCGTTCAGCACCTGCTGGAAGAAGTAGAGCATGCGAAACCCTCGGAGCATGTCGCCCAAAAGCGCAAAGCGGTTTGGGACAACGACACGCTCAAGACAGAGGCTGCGGAGTCCGCGCCCGGTAGAGAAATTGCATCGCTGAATCTAACTTGTCAAATGCGATTTATCGGTTAGATTTTAGGCATGACGGTATCCTGGACCCCGCACCGCTTCACCGGCGGCCTGCTTGCGCTCGACACGGCGAATACCGTCGTGCTGCGCGGCGATCCGGAGCGGACCTTCGACCGCTTCGATGATCCGGCCGAGATTGCCCGCTTCGCAGATGCGGCGAGCCGCTTTCGCGCCGCCGAGCTTGGCGACAGGCCGCTGGCTGCACCGTCACCGGAGACGATCGCACCCGTCGTGCTGTCGATCCGCGAGGCGACGGACCGGCTGTTTCGCGGTGCGGTGTCGAAGGGCGCGGTTGTCACCACCGATCTGCCGGGGTTCCTGAGAGCCTGCGCCGATGGTCTGGCCGGCAGCCGGACCGAGATCGGTGCCTCGGGAAGGCCGTTCGGTGATCCCCTGACGCCGATCGCCTTCGAGGCGGCGCTGGCGGTGTCCGCGCTGTCGCTGCTGCGCGACGACACCGTCGCAAGACTCAGGATCTGTCCCAACTGCACCTGGCTGTTCGTCGACAGAAGCCGCAATTCCAGCCGTCTTTGGTGCGACATGGCGGTGTGCGGCAACAGGCAGAAGGCAAGTCGTCACTATCGCCGCCGCCGCATGGCGGAAAATGAGGTCAAGGATGCTTAGAGGTCTTTCCCGTTCGATCGTTGTCGGCGCGGCACTCATTGCCGCCGTTGCGCTCGGCGCCTGCCGCGATACCGGCAATGCCGAAGGCAAGCTGTTCGAGATTTCCGGCAAGATATTCGTCTTCAACTACCGCCTCGCCAGGGCGACCTATGTGGTGACGCTGCGGCCGCTGCAGCCGATGGGAGAGGGTCAGGTGGCGGTCGCCAGCTTCCAGGATCCCGCTGGCGGCGCGCCTCTGGTGGTCGAGCAGAAGGTGTGGCCGAAGCTCGACAAGGTGACGCTGGAGAGCCCGGCGCTGACCTGCGTCGTCAAGAACAAGCCCTATGCGATTGCCATCAGCATCAAGGGCGCCGACGGCGCGGTTCTGCAGAAGATCGACACCACGCTGATGTCGACGGAGGACCAGTCGGTGCTGCCCGACCGGCCATTGGTCATCGATCAGCTCTATACGGCCAATCCCGATCTCGTCGGCCATCCCGACGGCAAGCTGCCGGGCGAACCGAAGCCGGATTGCTCGAAGGGCAGCTGACGCATCGCTGCCAGCCCTGGTTGCAGCTGAAATTTTCGTGCGCCGGACAACGCTCGCTGATCGGTTTTGCACCGGATTCGAGATGGCCACGGACTGTTCGTTGCGCGTTGCCTGGCACCTGCGATTTTGTTTGACCTGCCTTGCAAGGGGAGAAAGGATGCGCCATCCGACCCCGACGTTGGCTGCCTGCTCCCGCGTGGCCTCCGCAGAGGAAATTCCTGATGACGCTGCACGACGTCGCGCTCGACGACAAGTTCGATCTCGCAAAGGAGCGCATCTTCCTCTCCGGCGCGCAGGCGGTCATCCGCATGCTTCTGATGCAGCGCGAGCGGGATCGCCGCGCCGGCCTGAATACGGCCGGCTTCGTCTCCGGCTATCGCGGCTCGCCGCTCGGCGGCCTCGACATGCAGCTTTGGAAGGCGAAGAAACAGCTCGCGCAGGCCGACATCGTCTTCCAGCCAGGCCTCAACGAGGAGCTTGCCGCCACCGCCTGCTGGGGATCGCAACAGACGGAGTTGCTGGGCGAGGGCACCCATGACGGCGTCTTTTCGGTCTGGTACGGCAAGGGGCCGGGCGTCGATCGCTCCGGCGATGTGTTCCGCCATGCCAATCTCGCCGGCTCGTCCAGACATGGCGGCGTGCTCGCCCTGATGGGCGACGACCATATGGCCGAATCCTCGACCAACGCGCATGCCACCGAATTCCTGTTCGTCGACACCATGGTGCCGATCCTCAACCCGGCCGGCGTCCAGGAGATCATCGACTACGGGCTCTACGGCTTTGCCATGTCGCGCTTTGCCGGCACCTGGGCGGCGATCAAATGCGTCAAGGACAACATCGAATCGACGGCCTCGGTCGATGCCTCGCTCGAGCGGCTGAACATCGTCGTGCCGGATTTCGACATGCCGCCAGGCGGTCTCAACATCCGCCACGAGATCGACATGCTCGGCCAGGAGGAGCGGCTGCATGAGCATAAGCGCGCCGCGGCCTCCGCCTTCATCCATGCCAACGGGCTGAACCGCATCATCTATTCGGGCGGCCGCAGCCCGAAGATCGGCATCATCACGCTGGGCAAGAGCTATCTCGATGTCCGTCAGGCTCTGGAGGACATCGGCATCGACGAGGCAGCCGCCAACCGCATCGGCGTGCGGCTGTTCAAGGTCGGTTGCCCCTGGCCGCTCGACCTGCATCATATCGCCGATTTCGCCCGCGGCCTCGACACCATCGTCGTCGTCGAGGAGAAGCGCTCGCTGATCGAGGTACAGCTGCGCGAAAGCCTTTACGGCACCGGCACGCAGCCGGTCATTGTCGGCAAGAAGGACGAGCGCGGCGACTGGCTGTTCCCGGCCAAGGGTGCGCTCGACCCCAACGAGATCGCCATCGCGCTTGGCGAGAGGATCGTCAGGACCATCGGCCCGTCCGAAGAAATCTTGGCGCGGGTGGCAAAGCTGCGCCAGTTCCAGGCGATGCTGGCCGACGCCACCGACATCGGCTCGCGCACGCCGTTCTTCTGTTCCGGCTGCCCGCACAATTCGTCCACCAAGGTGCCGGACGGCTCGATTGCCGCGGCCGGCATCGGCTGCCATTTCATGGCGCTGTGGATGGACCGCAACACCGTCGGTTTCACGGCGATGGGCGGCGAGGGCGCGCAATGGGTCGGCCAGGCGCCGTTCTCGAAGCGTGGCCACATCTTCCAGAATCTCGGCGACGGCACCTACAACCATTCCGGCACGTTGGCGATCCGCTTCGCGCTGTCGACCGACGCCAACATCACCTACAAGATCCTCTACAACGACGCCGTCGCCATGACCGGCGGCCAGCCGCACGAAGGTGGCCTGACGGTGGACATGATCGCCAGGCAGGTGCGGGCGGAAGGCGTCGACCGCATCGCCATCGTCACCGATGAGCCGGACAAATATGCCGGCAAGGCCGAATTCCCGGCCGGCGCCACCATCCATCACCGCGACGACCTCGACCTCGTCCAGCGCGAGCTGCGCGATGTCAAAGGCGTTTCGGTGCTGCTCTACGACCAGACCTGCGCCGCCGAAAAGCGCCGCCGCCGCAAGCGCGGCACATTCCCCGATCCCGACAAGCGCGTCTTCATCAACGAGCTAGTCTGCGAAGGCTGCGGCGATTGCGGCGTGCAGTCGAACTGCGTCTCGATCCAGCCGGTCGAAACCGAATTCGGCCGCAAGCGCAAGATCGACCAGTCGAGCTGCAACAAGGATTTCTCCTGCGTCAACGGCTTCTGCCCGTCCTTCGTCACCGTGCACGGCGCCAAGATCCGCAGGGCCGAGGGCCTCGCCGGCAAGACCGATCCGCTCGACGGCGTGCCCGTGCCGTCCGAATTCCCGCTTGGCGAGCAGGGCTGGGCAGCGATCATCGACGGCGTCGGCGGCACCGGCGTCGTCACCATCGGTGCGGTGCTCGGCATGGCGGCGCATCTCGAAGACAAGGGCTGCGGCATGATCGACATGGCCGGCCTCGCCCAGAAGGGCGGCTCGGTGTTCACCCATGTCCGCATCGCCCGCACCCCGGACGATATCCATGCCATCCGCGTTTCGGCTGGGAAGGCCGATCTCGTGCTTGGCTGCGATCTCGTCGTGTCGGGCGCCAAGAAGGTGCTGACCGCGGTGCGTGAAGGCCACACCATCTTCGTCGCCAACACCGCCGAGATCATGCCCGGCGAATTCGCTCGTTCGGCGGATTTCTCGTTGCCGATAGAGCGCCTGAAGAAGGCGATCCGCGCGGCCGCGGGCGACGACAAGGCGCATTTCTTCGACGCCACCCGCACCGCCACGGCACTTTTCGGCAATTCGCTCGGCGCCAACATGTTCATGCTCGGCTTTGCCTTCCAGCATGGCGGGCTGCCGCTGTCGGCCGAGGCCGTCGAGAAGGCGATCGAGCTCAATGGCGAAGCCGTGGCGATGAACATCGCCGCCTTCCGCTGGGGCCGTCGCGCTGCCCATCAGCCGGATTTCGTGCGCGGTCTCGTCGCCCAGCCGGGCCCAACCGTCGCTGGCAAGACCGGCCAGGCTGCCGACGTCGCCGAGACGCTGGATGATATCATTGCCCGCCGCGTCGCCTTCCTGACCGCCTATCAGAATGCCGCTTACGGCAGGCGCTACGGCGAAAGACTGGCCGTGTTGCGTGCCGTCGAAGCCAAGGCCGTGCCGGGTTCGACGGCGGTGTCGGAAGCCGCCGCGAAAAACCTGTTCAAGCTGATGGCGATCAAGGACGAGTACGAGGTGGCGCGTCTTTACACGGACGGCTCTTTCGCCGCTGAACTCGGAAAACAGTTCCAGAGCTACGAAAAGCTCGAATTCCACCTCGCGCCGCCGATCATGGGCCGGCGCGGCAATGACGGCAGCCCCAGGAAATCGAGCTTCGGCCCGTGGATGATGAAGGGTTTCCGCCTGCTGGCGGCGATGAAGGGTCTGCGCGGCACCGCCTTCGACCTGTTCGGCTACACCGCCGAGCGGCGCATGGAGCGGCAGCTGCTGGCGCGGTACGAGGCGGATCTGGAACTCATCGCCGGATCGCTGGCCCCGGCCAGGGTCGATGCGGCGGTTGCGCTGGCCTCGGTGCCGGCCCTCATTCGCGGCTATGGCCACGTCCGTCAAGCCAGCGCGGAAAAGGCCGCCGGCGAACGCCAAAGACTGCTCGAACGCCTGTCGGGCACGCCGGCGCGGCCGGAACTTCAGGCCGCCGAATGATCGATACGCCTTGTTTACCTGAACGACAGTTTCCCCACTTTCCGCAACGTCACCCGGCTTGACGGCAGGGACGCGAGGGGCTCTCTAAATCTTTCTTAAGGCGGATGTGACACTGCTTGGGTCCCCAAGGGTTGGGATTCAGGCGTTGAATCTGAGAAAAAAGAACGAGATCCCGGTCGACGTCTACATTCCGTTCGTGGAAACCCTGTTTCGCGACGGGCTGACGCTTTCAATCGGCATTCTCGCACAGACCTTCCTGATTGCCCTTGTCTGGTGGAAAAACGGCGATCCGCTGTATTTGCTGGTCGCGATTTCGATGGTTCTCGTCGGTATCTTCCGCATGAGAAACTTTCGAAAATACAACAGCATGCCGTCGCCGACGACCTGGGAAGAAGCGCACAAGCGCGAGAATGACTACATACTCTACGGCTCCCTGCATGGCTTGACGCTGGGCGCCTTCTGCCTGCTCGGCATCTATTTTGCGCGCGACAATTTTGCCGAAATCGCCTCCGTCTGCCTGACGCTGGCGACGGCGACCTCCATCGCCGGCCGAAACTACGGCTCGCCGCGCATGGTCACCATCCTGACCCTTGCCTTGACCTGGCCGATCTCGCTGGGCTTCCTGCTGCGCGGCGACATCTACCATGTCCTCCTCGGGCTCCTGTCAGCGCCGTTCCTGTTCGCCATCCGGAAATTCGCCAACACCGTGCGCGATGTGCTTTTTGCGGCGGTATCGGAAGAGAAGAAGGCCAACCGCATCGCCCAGCGCTTCAACCGGGCGCTCAACACCATGTCGCATGGGCTTGTCATGCTCGGCCCGGACGGCCGCGTCGCGGTGGCCAATGCCGAGGCCGCGCATCTGATGTCGCTGAAGTCGCCGGATGCGCTGCTCGGGCGGTCGATCCATGGTCTTTTGATGCGTGGCGTCGCCGGCGGCATGCTGGCGCCCAAGGATTGCCGCTATATCGAGGCTCAGCTGACGCGCGCCCTGCGCGAGGGCCGCGACCGCAAGGTGCTGGTTTCCCTCGCCAACGGCCAGCACTACGAATTCTCGGCTCGCGAAGGCAGCCAGGAGCTGGGCGTCATCACCTTCGAGGACGTCACCGCCCGTGTCGAGGCGGAAGACAAGATCCGCTTCATGGCACGCTACGACAACCTCACCGGCCTGCCCAACCGCGCCTATTTCCACGAACTGATCGGCGAGGCCATGGCGTCCGGTGATCGCGACCGTCTCTGCGGCCTGGCGGTGCTCGACCTCGACGATTTCAAGAGCGTCAACGACACGCTTGGCCATCCGATCGGCGACGGCTTGATCTACGCCGTTGCCGAGCGGCTTGCCGCCATTGCCGGGCAAGGCATCACGGTCAGCCGTTTCGGCGGCGACGAGTTCATGATCTTCTTCGACCGCGTCGAGGATGAAAGCCATCTGACCAGCCAGCTCGACGAGATTTTCGCCGGCCTGCAGGGGGAAGTCGACGTCGCCGGTCACGGGCTGCGCATCCAGGCCAGCGGCGGCGCGGTGCTGTCGCGGGTCAAGGATACCGATGTCGACGCCATGATCGTCAAGGCGGACCTGGCGCTCTACAAGGCCAAGGAGCTCGGCAAGAACAGCTGGCGGCTGTTCGAAGCTTCGATGGATGCCGCCTTCCGCAACCGTCAGCTGATGAAGGCGGATCTGCGCACAGCCGTGGAAAGCAAGAGCCTGCGGGTGGTCTATCAGCCGATCGTGGCGATGAGCACCATGCGCATCGCCAGCTGCGAGGCGCTGTGCCGGTGGGATCATCCCGATCTCGGGCCGATCTCGCCCAGCATCTTCATTCCACTGGCCGAGGAAATGGGCATCATTTCCGAGATCAGCACCTTCGTGCTGCAGGCAGCCTGCGCCGAATGCGCCAAATGGCCGGACCAGACCAGCGTCTCGGTCAATCTCTCCGCCAAGGATTTCCGCAACCGTGACGTCATCCAGAAGGTTCGCGATGCGCTGGCGAGCTCCGGCCTCGCCGCCAGTCGGCTCGAGATCGAGGTCACTGAAACGGCGCTGCTCGACGACAAGTCGCTGACGCGCCAGTACATCGAGGAGCTGAAGCAGATCGGCGTGCGCATCGCGCTCGACGATTTCGGCACCGGCTATTCGAGCCTGAGCTACCTGCACAAGCTGCCGCTCGACAAGATCAAGATCGACCGTTCGTTCCTGATGGACGTCACCCAGAACCCCCGTTCGCTCGAACTGCTCAAGGGCATCGTCAACCTGTCGCGGCCGCTGGGGCTTTCGGTGACCGTCGAAGGTGTCGAGACCTTCGAGCAGCTCAAGATACTGGCGCTGCAGGTCAAGCCCGACCTTGTCCAGGGGTTCCTGTTCGGTTCGGCGCTCAGCGCCTCCGGCATCGAGACCATGTCGAACACGGTATGGCCCTTCGCCAAGGACATCAGGACCGCCAAGAAGGCGGCGGTACGTCGCTGATTTGCGGCGCATGGTGCATGGAGATCATGCCCAGACACCGATGGAACAGGCTCCAGGTCTGAAGACATTCACGGCAATCCGAGGTTTCCTCGCACGTCACGGCGCCATACCAAAATCGCCGCCGCCTCCTATCAGGTTCGAGAACCGTTCTTTCTCCATCTCATTGCGGAAAACGAAGAAAATCGTCGAATTTTAGTAATATTTTACCGAATGTTAACCTTAACGACTGGTAAACGGCCTCCTTCCCATTTTCATCTTTACATCCCATGACCCTGTCGTAGTGTCGGATCGCGGCGGCAATGTACGGGGACCGAGTTTATGATTGTGCAGTTGAGTTCGCTTCGCCCCGTGGCGGGCGAGGCCGGCAAGGATGCCGCCGACACCATGTCCAGCTTCGCCCGCAACGTCTCGGCGATGCTTGAGCGGACAGAGTATCGCCGCTGCGACAAGGGCGAAGATCTCGAGGATATTTACCGCCTGCGCTACAAGTCATATCGCTCGAACGATATGGTGCCCGACAACGAGAACCACACCATTCATGATGAGCTCGACGAGGCACCGAATGTGTATCGTTTCGGGGTCTATATCGACCAGGAACTCGTCAGCACGCTGCGTATCCATCACGTCACTTTGGCGACGCCGATGTCGCCTTCCACCAAGGCGTTCGGCGACATTGTCATGCCGATGCTTCATGAAGGGTTGAGCTTCATCTGCCCCAGCCGGTTTGCGTCCGATCCCGAATGGTCGCGCGTCTATCCGCAGATCCCCTATCTGACGTTGCGGCTGGCCGGCATGGCGTGCTTCCATTTCAACGCACCCTACTGCCTGTCGACCATTCGCGAGGATCACGCCGGCTTCTACAAGCGCATCTACTACTCGGAGAAGATCAGCGAGTCGCGCGCCTATCCGGGCGTGTTCAACAAGGTCGTGCTCTATCGCGCCGACGTCAACGCCATCCGCGAGCGGTCCTTCTCACGGTTCCCGTTCTTCCGTTCGACGCCGATGGAACAGCGCATGCTGTTCGATACGCCGCATGTCGGCGAACTTGCGCCGCTGACCATCCTGCCCACGGCAAAGTATTATCACGAAGCCGCCTGATACGGCAGGATCGCACGATTTCGCCAGATGGACATGGAGCCTTTCGGCCGCTTCGGCGTTCTGGATGACGCCAAAGGCGCTGCCGCACTCTGGCACGGCCA
Organism: Mesorhizobium norvegicum; assembly: GCF_004919685.1. Taxonomy (GTDB): domain Bacteria; phylum Pseudomonadota; class Alphaproteobacteria; order Rhizobiales; family Rhizobiaceae; genus Mesorhizobium; species Mesorhizobium norvegicum. The sequence continues at coordinate 26,370 of NZ_SMYZ01000041.1, forward strand.
CGAAGTCTTTGAGGAACCGACATGACCATTTCCACGCTTGCGCTCACCCCGCTCATCTCGCTGATCGCCGGCGTGCTGATCCTCGTGATGCCAAGGCTGTTGAACTATATCGTCGCGCTCTATCTGATCGTCGTCGGACTGCTCGGGCTTTTCCCGCATCTTGCCGGCTGACGGCGCCGGTTGAGGCAGCGAAAGCGTTCGCCTCGACCGCCTTCGCAGCATCTTTCCACATCAAGCGCCTGGACTCAGGGCCGCGTCGGCAGTCGGCTTCAATTTTCCTTTGAGGCAGTTGTCGGCTGCAATGCGGCAATAGCGCCATTGCTCTCGGCCCGGCTTTTCGCTATGTGCCTCAAAGATGTCTTCGAAGGGGTATTCCTATGGCTGATCACTCGCCGACCGGTCCTGTCGAACTGGGCGCGAAGATGGACTATGCCGAGCATGACCGCACCTATGCGGGCTTCCTTATGCTGGCCAAATACGGCTCGCTGTTTTGCCTCGCCCTCCTGTTGGCGATGGCTTTCGGCTTCTTTGCAGGCGGCTTCTTCTCGGGGACCATCCTGTTCGTGCTGATTCTGGCTGTCGGCGCCTTTATCCTCCGATAGATTTTTCCGACACCTTGTCCATGGCGCCGCCGCGAGGCCGGCCGGCGTCTTGCGGGAAACAGCTTCCGGCCGAAAGGATCATGCGGTGGGACAGACGGTTTTCATCCCTCGTGAACTCGATGCCAACGAGCCTCGCGTCGCGGCCTCGCCCGATACGGTGAAACGGCTGGCGGCGCTGGGCTTCGACGTCGTTGTCGAGGCCGGTGCCGGTCTGAATTCCCGCATCGTCGATGCCGATTATGCGAGCGCTGGCGCCGTCATTGGCAAGGCTTCCGATGTCGCCAAGGCCGATGTCGTGCTGAAGGTGCGTCGGCCCGGTGATGCCGAGCTGAAGAGCTACAAGCCCGGTACGGCGGTCATCGCCATCATGGATCCCTATGGCAACGATGCCGCCGTGGCAGCCCTTGCCAAGGCCGGCGTCACCGCTTTCTCGATGGAATTCATGCCGCGCATCACCCGGGCCCAGTCGATGGACGTTTTGTCCTCCCAGGCCAATCTCGCCGGCTATCAGGCGGTGATCGACGGCGCTTCGGAATATGATCGCGCCTTGCCGATGATGATGACGGCGGCCGGCACGGTGCCGGCGGCAAAGGTCTTCATCATGGGCGTCGGCGTTGCCGGCCTGCAGGCGATCGCCACCGCGCGCCGGCTAGGCGCGGTCGTTACCGCCACCGACGTTCGCCCCGCCGCCAAGGAACAGGTCGCCTCGCTCGGCGCAAAGTTCCTCGCGGTCGAGGACGAGGAGTTCAAGGCGGCCGAAACGGCCGGCGGCTACGCCAAGGAAATGTCGAAGGAATACCAGGCCAAGCAGGCGGCACTCACATCAGAGCATATCGCCAAGCAGGACATCGTCATCACCACGGCGCTGATCCCCGGCCGGCCGGCGCCGAAGCTGGTGTCGGCGGCCATGGTCGCCTCGATGAAGCCGGGCTCGGTGCTCGTCGACCTGGCCGTCGAGCGCGGCGGCAATGTCGAGGGCGCTGAAGCCGGCAAGGTCGTCACCACGGCCAACAACGTCAAGATCGTCGGCCATCTCAATGTGCCCGGCCGCATCGCCGCGTCGGCATCGCTGCTTTACGCCAGGAACCTGTTTGCCTTTCTCGAAACGCTGGTCGACAAGACGACCAAGACGCTTGCCATCAATCGCGACGACGATCTGGTTAAGGCGACGATGCTGACCGATGGCGGCAAGGTGGTTCATCCGGCCTTCGCCAAGGCCGACCAGCAGCCACGCATCGAGCCGGCCGCGATACCGGCCACCACCATGGTGGCCGACGCTTCAGTCAAACCTGCCACTGCAAAGAAAGCCGCGTCCAAGAAGGCGGCCGCATCCAAGTCGCCCTCGTCGAAGCCGAAAGGGATCGCGTGATGGACCAGACCCTGCAGAAAGCCCTCGACCAGCTCGACCAGGCCTCCGCCGCCGTTCGGCTGGCAGTGCACAATATGGCGACCGCGCCCGGCGGCGCCGAGGCGGCGGGTGACGCCGCGCACGCGCTCTCCGGCGGCGCCATCGATCCCTTCGTCTTCCGCTTCGCCATCTTCGTGCTGGCGATCTTCGTCGGCTACTACGTCGTCTGGTCGGTGACCCCCGCCTTGCACACGCCGCTGATGGCCGTCACCAACGCCATCTCTTCGGTCATCGTCGTCGGCGCGCTGCTTGCCGTCGGCATTGCCGCTTCCGGCGTCGCCGCCGGTTTCGGCTTCGTCGCGCTGATGCTGGTGTCGGTCAACATCTTCGGCGGCTTCCTCGTCACCCAGCGCATGCTGGCCATGTACAAGAAGAAGGACAAGTAGAGCGCCATGAACGCCAACTTCGCGTCCTTCCTCTATCTGGTCTCCGGCGTCCTGTTCATCATGGCGCTGCGCGGCCTGTCGCATCCGACCACCAGCCGCCAGGGCAATCTCTACGGCATGATCGGCATGGGCATTGCCATCGCCACCACACTGGCGCTGGCGACCCCGTCGGCCGGCCGCTTCGGCCTGATCGTGCTCGGCCTCGCCATTGGCGGTGGCGTTGGCGCGATCACCGCGCGCCGCATCGCCATGACCTCGATGCCGCAGCTGGTTGCTGCCTTCCACTCGCTGGTCGGCCTTGCCGCCGTCATGGTGGCGGCCGCGGCCATCTATGCGCCGGAAAGCTTTGGCATCGGCACGAATGGCGACATCCATGCCCAGGCCCTGATCGAGATGAGCCTTGGCGTCGCCATCGGCGCCATCACCTTCACCGGCTCGGTCATCGCCTTCCTCAAGCTCGATGGCCGCATGTCCGGCAAGCCGATCATGATCGGCGGCCGCCACTTCATCAACGCGGCACTTGCCATCGCGCTCGTCGTCTTGATCGTGCTGCTCGTCACCACCGAGTCCAAGCTGGTCTTCTGGTTGATCGTTGCCGCCTCGCTGGTGCTCGGCATCCTGCTGATCATCCCGATCGGCGGCGCCGACATGCCGGTCGTCGTCTCGATGCTCAACTCCTATTCGGGCTGGGCGGCGGCGGCCCTCGGCTTCACGCTCGGCAATCTGGCGCTGATCATCACCGGCGCGCTGGTCGGCTCGTCCGGCGCGATCCTGTCCTACATCATGTGCAAGGGCATGAACCGAAGCTTCATCTCGGTCATTCTCGGCGGCTTCGGCGGCGAGACGGCGGCTCAAGCCGACGACGGCATCGAGCGCACGGTCAAGCAGGGCTCGGCCGACGACGCCGCCTATCTGATGATGAACGCCCAAAAAGTCATCATCGTGCCCGGCTACGGCATGGCGGTCGCCCAGGCGCAGCATGCGCTGCGTGAAATGGCCGACAAGCTCAAGGCCAACGGCGTCGACGTGAAATACGCCATCCACCCGGTCGCCGGGCGCATGCCGGGCCACATGAACGTGCTGCTCGCCGAAGCCAACGTGCCTTATGACGAAGTGTTCGAACTCGAGGATATCAACTCCGAATTCGCGCAGGCCGATGTCGCCTATGTCATCGGCGCCAACGACGTCACCAACCCGTCCGCGCGGGACGACAAGAGCAGCCCCATCTACGGCATGCCGATCCTCGATGTCGACAAGGCCCGCACCTGCTTGTTCGTCAAGCGCTCGCTCGGTTCCGGCTATGCCGGCATCGACAACACGCTGTTCTACAAGGACGGCACCATGATGCTGCTCGGCGATGCCAAGAAGATGACCGAAGAGATCGTCAAGGCCATGGATCACTGATCCAGTCTCAACGCGCGCAAGAAAAGCCCGGCTTCGCGCCGGGCTTTTCTTTTGAACGGCGTAGCAGTTCAGCGTGTCGTGAGGAAAACCGCTTCCTCGTCGTCGCGCTGCTTGCCGCCAAGCGCTGCGGCGGCGCTGGCGATGAAGGCGCCGATGACCAGCGACAGCGCACCAAGCAGCGCAAAGGTCGCACTGCCCTTCCTGGCGGTGTCGGCGGCCTGCTGCGCCTTGACCTTGGTGTCCTGGACCTTGGCGACCAGCGCATCGACACGTGCCTTGGCGTCGGCCTCGGAGAGGCCGGTGCGAGCGGCGACCAGTTGCGACAGGTAGGTCTTGTCGTCGGCCGAAATCTCGCCTGCCGCGGCACTCGCGACCAGGATGCGCGAGGCTTGGCCTACCGCGGCTGCATCGCCGTCCGGACTGGCCGCCGCGAGCTTGCTCGGATCAGCCGGACGAAACAGCGAATCCACCAGATAGGAGGTCGCATTGTCGGTCGACCCGCCGCTGGCATTGGCGGAAGTGCCGGCCGATGCGCCCATGGCGGCGCCTGAAGCCACGGTCGAAACCGCCTGCACGCCCGTGCCAAGTGCTGCGGACAAGGCAGAGCCAAGAACGCCAACGACGATCAAGGTGGCCAATGCCCAGGCGAGGAAGCCGTGGGCGGTGTCACGGAAATACACTTCATCGGTGTGGATGCCGACCCATTTGGTGCGCAGGCGACCGGCAAGGTAGCCGCCGACACCGGAGGACAGCCATTGCACGATGACCAGCCAGATCGCCGTGGAGACCGCGAAAGTGGTGACCGAGGCGCCGGAGCCCGACCACGGTGACACCATGCTCAGCCCCAGCCCGGAGCCGAGCAGCATGAGGATGAGGGTCAGCGTCGAGGCCGCGAAGGCACCAGCGATGATCGGTCCCCAACTGACGGCCGTGGCGGATGATTCTGTTGGAGCGGAAACGTCGACAGCCGATAGGGTGGACTGCATGAATTCCCCCTAACGTACGAACAGCATGATCAGAATGATGATCGGGATCGGAATACCAAGCAACCAGAGCAAAATGCCGCGTCCCATGAAGGCCTCCTGTGAGAAATTGTGATCGATGTTGTCACAATGTCCCGAAGAGACTTCCGTTCCGGCGGGTTATAAAATGATTTTGTTTGCCATGGATGGAACAATTGGCGCGCCGCAGCGCGCCAATTTCAGAGACTATCGAGATCAGATATCCAGATTGGCGACAGACAGCGCGTTGTCCTGGATGAACTCACGCCTGGGTTCGACCTCGTCGCCCATCAGCCGCGAGAACAGACTATCCGCATCCGTCGCGTCATTGACCTTGACCTGGAGCAGCGAGCGCACGTTCGGATCGAGCGTGGTTTCCCAGAGCTGTTCGGCGTTCATCTCGCCGAGACCCTTGTAGCGCTGCATGGTCAGACCCTTGCGTCCGGTCGCGAAGACCGCGTTGAGCAGCGCCAGCGGCCCCGAGATGGTCTCGGAGATATCCTTGCGGCGCAGCACCGGTGGCTCGCCATAGACTTCCGTAAGGCGCGGCGCATAGCGGTCGAGCTGACGTGCATCGGCCGAATTGATCAGCCCCAGATCGAGATGCGCGTATTCCTTGACGCTGCGCACCGTGCGCTCGAACACATAGCCGCCGATGCCCTCGTTCGAGGTCGACATACGACCGGTCCAGCCGCGTTCGGTGTCCTCGGCGATGATGTCGAGACGCTTGGCGATACGCTCGGCCATGGCGTTGGCTTGGGCGAGATCGGTAAAGACGTCCGGGTTGAGGCCGCCGGCGATTGCCGCCTGCTCGACCACGCCCCTGTTGTAGCGCGTGTGCAGGCCGTTGATCAGCTGGCGCACCGCCAGCGCGTCGTCGATGGCGCCGCGCAGGTCCTGTCCGATGCGAACCTCGCCCGAGCCGAGCGTAAGCGATGCCTCCTCCAGCCCCGAGCCGATCAGGAATTCCTCGAAGGCGCTCTCGTCCTTGATGTATTGCGAACTCTTGCCGCGCGTCACTTTGTAGAGCGGCGGCTGGGCGATGTAGAGATGGCCGCGCTCGATCAGCTCCGGCATCTGCCGGAAGAAGAAGGTGAGCAGCAAGGTTCTGATATGGGCGCCGTCGACGTCGGCGTCGGTCATCAGGATGATCTTGTGGTAGCGCAGCTTGTCGGCGTTGAACTCGTCCTTGCCGATCGAGGTGCCGAGCGCGGTGATCAGCGTGCCGATCATCTCGGAGCCGAGCATGCGGTCGAAACGAGCCCGCTCGACATTGAGGATCTTGCCGCGCAGCGGAAGGATGGCCTGGTTCTGGCGCGAACGGCCGCCCTTGGCCGAGCCGCCGGCGGAGTCACCCTCGACGATGAATATCTCGGATTTCGCCGGGTCGCGTTCCTGGCAGTCGGCCAGCTTGCCGGGCAGCGAGGTGATGCCGAGCGAACTCTTGCGGGTGATGTCGCGGGCCTTGCGGGCCGCCTCGCGCGCCGCGGCAGCCTGGATCACCTTGTCGATCACCACCTTGCCTTCGGCCGGATGTTCCTCGAGCCAGGTGCCGAGAGCCTCGTTGACCAGTCCTTCAACCACCGGGCGGACCTCGGACGAGACCAGCTTGTCCTTGGTCTGCGAGGAGAATTTCGGGTCGGGAACCTTGACCGACAGCACCGCCGTCAGGCCCTCGCGGCAATCGTCGCCGATCAGTCCCACCTTTTCCCTCTTGGTCAGCCCCGAGGATTCGCCATAGCCGGTGATCTGGCGTGTCAGCGCGCCGCGGAAACCGGCCAGATGGGTGCCGCCGTCGCGCTGCGGGATGTTGTTGGTGAAGGCCAGCACGTTCTCGTGGTAGCTGTCGTTCCACCACATCGCCACTTCGACGGTGATGCCGTCGCGCTCGGCCTTGATGGCGATCGGCTTGTCGATCAGCGGTTTCTTGACGCGATCGAGATATTTGACGAATTCTTCCAGCCCGCCATCATAATGCAGTTCATGGCGCACGATGTCGGCATGGCGGGCATCGGTCAAAATAATGCGCACGCCGGAATTCAGGAAGGCGAGCTCGCGCAGCCGGTGTTCCAGCGTGCCGAAGTCGAACTCGACCATGGTGAAGGTCTCGGACGACGGGAAGAAGGTGATCTCGCTGCCGCTGCGTCCTTCATAGGTGCCGGGCTGCTTGTCCTGCTCATAGCTGCCGGTGGCCTTCAGCGGCGCGTCGGCATTGCCATGCGTGAAGCTCATCTCGAAGATCTGGCCATTGCGGCGAATCCTGAGTTTTAGCCAGGCCGAAAGCGCATTGACCACCGAGACGCCGACGCCATGCAGGCCGCCCGAGACCTTGTAGGAGTTCTGGTCGAACTTGCCGCCGGCATGCAGCTGCGTCATGATCACTTCCGCCGCCGAAATGCCTTCTCCGGTGTGGATATCGGTCGGAATACCGCGGCCATTGTCGATCACGGTGACCGAACCGTCGGGGTTGAGCGTCACCGTGACGAGGTCGGCGTGACCCGCCAGCGCCTCGTCGATGGCGTTGTCGACCACCTCATAGACCATGTGATGCAGGCCCGAACCGTCGTCGGTATCGCCGATATACATGCCGGGGCGTTTGCGGACAGCATCCAACCCCTTCAAAACCTTGATGGAATCGGCGCCGTATTCGGCTTCAGCGCCGTTGTTGTTGTCGATCTGATCGCTCATGAAAACCTGTTGTCTGGGTGCCGCTTGCACGGCTCGAAAAATCGGCCCCGAATCGCGCCTCTGATATGCACTAGATATAGGCGCTAAAGGCGGTTTTTCCAAGGTTTGCGCGCATTTCGGAGGCGAACTCCCAGCCGGCAGCCGGCTATTTTTTTCGGGCGCCGAATTTGGCGAGAAGGCCGCGCAAATACTTGATCGTGGATTTGTCTCTCGGCGCCAGCCGGCCTGTGCGGTCGAGCTCCAGCGTCAGGTTCAGCGCCTTGGTCAGCACAGCCTTCGGATCCTTCGCCACATAGGCGTAGTTGATGTAGGCCTGTACCAGATCAAATTGCCAGATCGCGTTGTCCGGATCGGACTGGGCCAGGTGCTGGCGGATGCCGAGGCTGGCTTCGAAGGCCTTCCTGGAGCTCTCGAAGTGGCGCTGCTTGGTCTCCAGCATGCCGATTTCCGAGAGCGTGATCGACAGGTCGCGTTGCCAGTCGGAATTGGCTGGGTCGAGCTTGGCCAGGCGGTCGGCAATGGCAAAACTGTCCTGATAGTTTTGCAGCGCGCCGCCGACATCGCCCTGGACATCAAGCACACCGGCGACCTTTTCCAGACAGACCGACAGGTCCCGCTGCCAGTTTGTGTTGCCAGGATCGGTGGCGGCCAGTTCACGCACTATGGCCAGCGCTTGCCGATAGGAAGCCAATGCTGGCGACCAGCTCTTCTGGTCGCTTAGCGCATTGCCGGCCTTGGCGTAACTGATCGACAGGTCGCGTTTCAAGTCGGTATCGTTGGGGTCGCGGCGCACCAGCTCTTCGGCGATCGCCTGGCTCTTGTTGTAGGCCTCCAGCGCACCGGCGGGGTCGCCGCGCTCGCGCAGCACGTCACCGATCCTTTCATGGCTGACGGCGACAGCGCGCTGGCGCTCAGGCTCATCGGGTTTGTTCTCGGCCAGTGCCAGCCGAATTCTCAGGCTCTCTTCAAAGGCCGTCTGGGCGCCGTCCAACTGGCCGGCGGTACGGGCAAGGTCGCCGATTTCATCATAGGTGATGGTCAGATCGCGCAGCAGATAGGCGCGGTCCGGCTCCGCATTGGCCAATTGCTGCTTGATCGACAGGCTTTGCTGATAGGCCTGGGCGGCCGCGCCAACATCGCCTTGCGTCGCCAGCACGTTGCCGATCTTGTCATTGGCCATGGCCAGATCGCCAAGCCAGCCTTTCTCGTCCGGCAGGCTTGCGGTCAGACCCTGCAGCATGTCCCTGGCGGCTTCGTAGTTTTCCAGGGCGATTGGCAGGTCGCCTTGCACCATCTCAGTGTTGGCGAGCTTGATATGGCTGATGGCGAGATCGCGCTTGACGCTGGGATCGGTTTCCTGACGCGAGCGCTGCTCGAGGTTGGCCAACAATGCGGTAAAGGCGCGGCCGGCCGCCTCGACATTGCCGACCGTCGTATAGAGGATACCGAGTTCCTCCAGCGTGCGGCTCTGGCGGTCGGCCTGTTCCAGGCTGAGCGAGGTTTGCCCGGCCTCGCCATACAGCGACAGCACGGTTTCGTAGCCCTTGATGGCCGCCGCATAGTTGAGGTCGGCGCGTGCCGCGCCCGCCGACAGGAACAGCGTTGCGGCTTGCGACAGCGTGCGGTCGACGAAATTCACCTTCAGCGCCTTGCGCGACACTTCGTCGATATCGACCGCTTCCGCCAGTTTTGCCTGTGCCGCGCCGAAGGCGCCCAGGGCCAGCTGCTCCTCGGCCTGCCGGCGCAGTTCCGTCACACGCGGATCGTCGGCGGCCAGCGTCTTCATCTCGCCGCGCACCTTGACGAAGGCGTCCGCCGCCTCGCGCAGGCTGGCGTCCAGGCTCTCGGCGGAAAGGTGCTTGGTGTCGAGACCGATCAGCGCGCCATAAAGCGGCGCCAGCGGCATGTCGGCGTCACTGGCGATCTGCTCGACCTGGCCGCGCATTTCGGGCGTCACATCGGCCATGGCGAGCAACAGGCGCTCGCGCTCTGGCAAGTCCTGCCTGGCCTTCGCGGCAAAAAAGAGCTGCGGCAGGCCACTCTCGACATAGGGCAATTGCTTGCCCCGCGACTGGTCATAGACCTCCTGCTGCACCAGCGTCAGCACCGAGCGGATCTCGAGCCCGTCAGTGCCGAGATATTTGGTCAGCGCCGTCGTGAAGGGCGAGTTCTGGCCGGTTCCGTCGGCAGCCGTCTCACCCGGTGCGGCCGAAAAGGCGAACAGGATGTTTTCCGCACGGCCAGTCCGGCCGAGACCTGGCCGGACTTTTTCCACGACATCCTTTGCCAGCGATGTCGCGCCTCGACCTTCGCTCACCGTGCCCGAAAACGGATCGCTGCGGCAGGCGTCGAGCATGATCAGGCCGACCTTGGCCGTGGCGACAACAGCGTCGCGCACCTCCTCCAGCGGCAGGCTGGTCTTCTCCAGTGCGTCGAGCGAGGAGGCGTCGGCATCGACCGGCAGCAGCCGGTTGTCGCCCGAGATTTCGACGCCATGGCCGGAGAAATAGACCAGCGCCACGTCTGCGCCTTTGGCATCCTCGCGAAAATCGTCAAGCGCGCGGCGCATGCGCCGCAGGTCGCGGTTGGTTTCGAGGACGACCTCGAAGCCGAGCGTCTTCAGCGCCGCGCCCATCGCCTCGCCGTCATGGACCGGATTGGCAAGCGGCCGGATCAGGCGGTAATCGTCGTCGGCGATGACCAAGGCCACGCGCCGCTCAGCCACCGCGGTGGCGGTGGTCATGAGCATCAGCAGCAAGGCAAGAAGCAAGCGCAAATCGAACCGCCCCCCGGCTTGTCCATTTGCGCGAACATTCCACCTCTTTATGGCATGAGCAAGCCGGGCTTTTGGTGGAAGACCAGCTCTTTCAGCCAGCCCGCATCGGCTTCAAGGCGTCGCTCCAGCGCAACAGCTCGTCGAGCATGGTTTTGGCCCCGCCCTGCACCTGTTCGCTGGCGTTGAAATCGCCGTTCTCGTCGAGCAGTTTCTGATACATCGGCAGCGCGACGCCTTCCGAGATCGGCATGACACCCACCGAGGTCAGCAGCGGCTTCAGCGCCTGCGCCGCACGCAAGCCGCCGGAGACGCCGCCATAGCTGAAAATAGCGGCTGCCTTGTACTTCCATTCGCGCGAGAGATAGTCGATCGCGTTGACGATCGCCGGTGCCACGAAATAATTGTATTCCGGCGCCACGAACACGAAGGCATCGGCGGCGTCGATCGCCTTGGACCAGGCTTTGGTGTGGTCGTTCTGGTAGTTGCCAAGCCTTGGATGGTGCGGTTCGTCCAGCACCGGAAGCTTGAACGTATCGATGTCGGTCAGTACCGGCTCGAATTTCCCATGCTCTCGCGCGAATCTCTCCAGCCACTCGGCAAAAACCGGTCCTGCGCGGCCTGGCCGCGTGCTGCCGATGATGATGTTCAACTGGTGCTTCAAGGTGGGCTCCTGCGGTGGCGGTATCTATTGGTGACTGCCACCTAAGGCATGCCGCTCGGGGCAACAAGAAGGCACTTCGCGGTAACCGGTCACATTCCGGAGAGCAGGGCTTGCCGTTCGGTCACATGGACGCCTGCTTTGCGGCTCACTACATTGGTGTATCAGCGGAGCAGCCCATGGACATCCAGCCCGCCCCATTCGTCCCCCCGGCGCCGAAGCCGCGCACGACGCCGCCCTCGACGCTGGAGATGATCCGCATCGTCTACCGCAACCCGCTCGAACTGTGGGGCGAGCATACCTACAACGAGCCCTGGATTTCGGCGAATGGCGTTGGTGGACATCTGATCGTCGCCAACGATCCCGGCCTGATCCGCCACGTGCTTGTCGACAACGCCAAGAACTACAAGATGGCGACGGTGCGCCAGAAGATCCTGCGGCCGATCCTGCGCGACGGCCTGCTGACCGCCGAGGGCGAGGTCTGGAAGCGGTCGCGCAAGGCGATGGCCCCGGTGTTCACGCCGCGCCACATCTTCGGCTTTGCCCAGCCGATGCTCAGGCGTACGCTGGACTTCGTCACCCGTTACGAAGACGGCGGCACGTCTGACATCGCCCATGACATGACGCTGCTCACCTATGACATCCTGGCCGAAACGCTGTTTTCCGGCGAGATCGCTGGCGAGCCCGGCAGTTTCGGCAACGAGATCGACCGCCTGTTCGAGACCATGGGCCGCGTTGACCCGCTCGACCTGTTGCGCGCGCCCGACTGGCTGCCACGTCTCACCCGCATCCGCGGCCGCAAGACCATGGCCTATTTCCGCAAGATCGTCACCGACACGGTCAAGATGCGCGAAGCGAAATTCAAGCGCGATCCCGATGCCGTGCCGCAGGATTTCCTGACGCTGCTGCTCAAGGCCGAGGGGCCCGAGGGGCTGACGCGGGCCGAGGTCGAGGACAACATCATCACCTTCATCGGCGCCGGCCATGAGACGACGGCGCGTGCGCTCGGCTGGACGCTGTATTGCCTGGCGGAATCGCCGTGGGAGCGCAACCGGGTCGAGCAGGAGATCGACCACGTGCTGGCGCGTGAGCCCGATCCGACGAAATGGCTGGACGCCATGCCGTTCACGCGTGCGGCTTTCGACGAAGCGCTCAGGCTCTATCCGCCGGCCCCGTCGATCAACCGCGAGCCGATCGAGCCGGAAATGTGGAAGGATCTTTATATTCCGAAGCACGCCGCGGTGCTGGTCATGCCGTGGGTCGTTCACCGCCACAGGAAACTGTGGGACCGGCCGGATGCCTTCCTGCCGGAGCGCTTCCACCCGGGAAACCGCGAAAAGATCGACCGCTTCCAATATCTGCCGTTTGGCGCGGGCCCGCGCGTCTGCATCGGCGCCAGCTTCGCCATGCAGGAGGCGATCATCGCGCTGGCGATCATGCTGTCGCGCTTCCGCTTCGACACCACAGCCGAAACGAAACCCTGGCCGGTACAGAAACTCACCACCCAGCCACAAGGCGGTCTACCGATGCAGGTCACGCCCCGCTAGGCGCGCCGATATTCAGGTGATGCCGGCCTGCGAACGATGGCTTCCTGCGCTTCCCAGTTCTACTGCGTCGCAGTAGAACTGTGCTCACGTACCTTAAGTACGCTCCGCTCCGGTTCTCGGAAGCCACCATTCTCGACTCGGCCTGAGCTGAATCTCAACACACCTTCAGGCAGCTGTAATGAGCTATGCAGCAGGCTTGCGCTGCTGGAACTGGCCGGCGGCGCGGTAGCGCCAGAGGTAGCTGGGCAGGATCGTCGCGATCGATTGCGGCTGGATGCCGAGTCCGGCAAGCGTCCTGTTGGCCTTGGCGGCCGCATCCGAAACGATGTTGTGCTCGCGCAACTGCATCACCTGGTCCTTGGTCAGCAGCGGATTGGGCAGGAGACCGAGGAACGATGCCTGGATGTTGGCCACCCACCACGGCACCGGCACCAGCAGGCGCTTGCGCTCGATCACCTCAAGCAGCTCTTCCATGCATTCCTTGAAGGTGAGCACCTTCGGCCCGCCGAGCTCATAGATCTGGCCGCCATCGACCTTGCCGTCGACCGAGCGCGCCACCGCTTCGGCGACGTCGCCGACATAGACCGGCTGGAACTTGGTCTGGCCGCCGCCAATCAGCGGCAGCACCGGCGAATAGCGCGCCATGTTGGCGAAGCGGTTGAAGAAGTCGTCCTCTGGCCCGAAATTGACCGACGGGCGAAAGATGACCGCGTCTTTGATCGTCTCCAGCACGGCCTTTTCGCCAAGCGCCTTGGTGCGCGCGTAGCCCGATTCGGAGTTCGCATCCGCGCCTAGCGCCGAGACATGGGTGAGGCCGGCGCCGACGGCGCGGGCCGCTTCGGCCACAGCGCGGGCGCCGAACTCGTGCACGGCGGAGAATTTCTGACGGCCGCTCTCATGCAGAATGGCGACCAGATTGACGACATGGTCGGCGCCCTGAACGGCGCGGTCGACCGACCAGCGTACGCGCACATTGGCCTGCACCGGCTGGATCTGGCCGACATTGCCGAGCGGCTGCAGATGGCCGGCGAGATCGGGCCGCCGGCAGGCGACGCGGATGCGATAGCCGCGCTTGGCCAGTGCGCGCACCACATGGCGGCCGACAAAGCCTGACCCGCCAAAAACGACGACGAGCTTTGGGGTCTGCAGGATTTCGGTCATGGCTGGCTCCGGCGCTCGCAAGCTTGGCTGAAGCCGTTTCATAATCCGTTTCGCGTCAAAGGCAAAGGGCGACGCGTCGTCGCTGCTGCCCTTGTTTTCAGAGCAATTTCAGCCTTGTCAGAACGCCTTGCCGATGCGGGCGTCGATCGAATGGCGGTTGCCGCCGCGAATGACGAAGAAGAGCAGGATTGCCACCCACAGCAGCGACTTTTCCGCGCCCGAAAAGCCCTGGCCCATGGTCACCCAGTGGAACCAGACCGTGACCAGAAGCACGAACAGCCCGGCAAAGGCGGCCGGCCGTGTCAAAAGCCCGATGGCGATGAGAATGCCGCCGAAGAATTCGGTGCAGGCCAGGAGCAACGACCACAAGGCGCCCGGATAAAAGCCGAGGCCCTCGACCATCTCGGCGGCGCCGAAAGGATTGCTGATCTTCTGCGAACCATGAATGGTGAGAAACGTACCGGCGACGACGCGAAGAACGGTTTCCGCACCATCATGCAAGGCTGCGTAGACCCTGCCAAGGCCCGGGATGACAAGGCTGTTGCGGGGATTGTCCGTGCTTGCCGACATTGTGGCTCCTCTGTTTGCTCAATCAGCGCAAACGGCCGATCAGGTCGGGCGAAGTCAAATAAACAAAAGTTGACCAAAATACGAATGTTTATCATTGCGGCGACGAAACGCAGAAAACCCCGCCGAAGCGGGGTTTTCCGGGTGACATCCATGCGAAGTCAGGGGCCGACGGAGCGGCCTGACCTGAGACGGTATCAGGAGGGCGTGAAGCAAGTACGCCCACCCCAGCCCTGAACATCCGACATGGTGCCGCCAACCTTTTTGCAGGCCGCGATGAAATCGGCGCTGCAGCTGGCGAATTTTGCATGGCCGTCCTTGCAATAGTGATCCTCGGTGGCGCCGCCACTCGGGGCGGTGATGACGCCCGGGCTGGACGGCTTGACCGGCGCGGCCTTCAGACTGGCTGCCTGCGTGGCACCCATGAACGAGCCGAGCAGAAGGACGGCGGTCAGCATGGTGATCTTGGCGTTGGTCATGGTAATTTCCTTTGATTTGGGTTGAATTTTCCGAGGCGCAAAGGGACATCCTCCGCGTGAAACAGGCCTTCGCTTTTCGGTTTGCTGCTTCCCTCGGTATGGATCGGGCAAGCTCGCCTTGCCCTGGACAAAGCTGGGTCGCAGCAAGGCGCAGAAAGGTTCAGCGGCGCGCAAAGAAAAATCGCACCGTGCCGCGCCTCAGGCGGGCAGATCTGAGATAACTATCTGATATCTAATGGATTATCAGGAAGAATAGCGGGCAGCGAATTCGGAAATGCGCTGCACCACCGCCTTGGATGCGGTGATGCCGCGCGCTTGCGCCTTCTCTGCGGCCTCTGCGCGGGCACGCCCGGGCACGTGCACGCCGAAGCGCCGCCGCAGCCGGTCGAGCTGGTCCTTCATCCGCTGCTCGAAATCCGGATCGAGCAGCTTGGGCTCGACGGCAAGCACGAACAGCCCGGTGCCGGGACTGTCCGGTCCGCCGCTGAACCATGGCGCGTCGAGCGACCAGTTGGCGCCCGACAGGCCCGCCGCCAGCACCTCGACCATCAGCGCGATGTTGGCGCCGCGCTGGCCGCCGAAGGCAAGCATGGCGCCTTTCATGGCGGCGGCCGGATCGGTGGTCGGGTTGCCGCTGGCGTCCAGCGCCCAGCCCTCGGGGATTGTCTTGCCGTCCTCAGCCGCCTTGCGGATGTTGACGAAGGCGGTGGCGCTCGACGACTGGTCGATAACCAGCGGCGCGCCATCGGCTGCGGGCGCGGCAAACGACATCGGGTTGGTGCAGTAGACAGGCTTGACCGAGCCGGAGCCGGCAAGCACGGCCGGCCCGTTGGTGGCTGCGAACGACACCAGTCCTTGGGCTGCCAGGCGCCCGGTGAAATAGCCGAGCGCGCCGCACGTATAGGCGTTCTTCTGCGAGAAGATGGCGACGCCGAACAGTTTTGCCGCCTTGGCGAGGTCGTCGATGGTGCGGTCGAAACCAGTATGCGCCAGCCCGCCGCGCGCATCGGAGAGATAGACCGCCAGCGCCGGCCGGGTGATCACCGGGTCGGCATTGCCGTCGATGCGTCCGGCTTCCAGCGCCTCGAGGTAATCGATGAAATGCGACAGCCCGACGGAGGAAAGCCCTTCCGCCTCGGCGGCGATGATCGATGCAGTGAGCGATTGTGCCGCTTCCTCATTGGCGCCGGCGCCAAGGGCCGCCATCCGGCACAGTCCTTTTGCCTGGTCGAGACTGAGTTGCATCATGGCCGTCCTGAGATCGCGGATTGCGGTTATGGGGTTGGGTTTGTGAGTAGCAGCACATGAGGGGGCTTTTGTGTTGAAAATCGTCCGCAACTGCAAGAAAAGCGGCGAACGCGTCCGCCGCCGCCGTCTGCTGTGCGCCTCTAGCCGATCTTGTTCGGGATCCTGGCCTCGATCCTGCTGAAGGCGAAGACCAGAATACCGGTGATCGTCATGTAGATCAGCGCCAGCAGCAGCAAGGGCTCGTAGGTGAGGTAGGTGTCCTGCCGCACCTTGGACGAAACGGCGAAGATATCGATGACGCTGATCGTCGCCACCAGCGGCGTCGACTTCAATTGCAGCACGGTCTCGCCGGTCAGTGTCGGCAGCGCCCGGTAGATGGCTTGCGGCAGCCAGATGCGCCGGAACGCCTTCCAGCGGCTCATGCCGAAGGCGCGCGCGGCCTCCAGTTGCCCCTTGGGCACGCCGGCAAAGGCGCCGCGCATCACCTCGCCCTCATAGCCGGCGAACGACAGGGTCAACGCCAGCACGCCATAGGGCCAGGCTTGCCTGAGATACGGCCACATCCAGGATTCGCGGATCCACGGATATTGAGGGAACAGCGAACCCAGGCCGTAATAGAGCAGCCACAGCTGGATCAGCAGCGGCGTGCCCCGGATCACCGTGCAGAACACCTTGGCGGGTGCGGCGAACCAGAAGGAGCCGGTGGCCTGCGCCAGCCCCAGCGGCACGGCGAGCAGGAAGCCCAGCACGCAGGTGACGGCCAGGATCCACAGCGAGCGCCAGATGCCGATCAATCCCATTTCATAATATTGCGGCAGCCAGTCCCAGCGCATGAAAAAGGCCGCCGACAGAACCAGGCCGAGTGCGATCAGGATCAGCACGATGCGGTGCGGCTGCAGCCACAGCGACGTTCGCGCGACGGCGTTGATGATGGCCGCCTCGTTGGCCATCAGCGCGCCTCCTTGAGCGAAGGCATGCCGCGCCTGGACCAGGCCTCGATCCGGCCGATGATGAGATTGGAAAACAGCGACAGCAGCAGATAGAGCACGCCCGCTGCGAAAAAGAAGGTGAAATAGGCTTTGGTGACGCCCGCCGCCTGCCGCGTTGCCAGCGCCAGCTCGTAGAAACCGACGACCGCCAGCAGCGCGGTGTCCTTGGTGGCGATCAGCCAGAGATTGGCGAGGCCAGGTATGGCGAAGGGCAGCATCGCCGGCAAGGTGATGCGCCGCAACAGCAGGCCGGGAGACATGCCATAGGCGCGGGCCGCTTCGATCTGGCCCTGCGGAATGGCCAGGATCGCGCCGCGGATCACCTCGGTGGAATAAGCACCCTGAACGAAGCCGAGCACGGCGATGCCGGCGGCAAGGCCGCTGATGTCGACACGCTGGTAACCCATTGCCGTCAGCGCCTGGTTGATCAGGTCGGTCCCGGCATAATAGAGCAGCAGGATCAGCACCAGTTCGGGCACGGCGCGCACGATGGTGGTGTAGACCGCCAGCAGATCGCGCACCACCGGACCGCCATAGAGCTTGCCATAGGCGCCGCCGGTGCCGATCAAAAGACCGAGGCAGGTGGCGCCCAGCGCGATCTCGATCGAGTGCAGCAGCCCAACCAAAAGGGTCCCGCCCCAGCCCGGCGGGTAGGGCGAGAGAAGTTCGATGATGCCGGCCGCCGAGGCCGAAAGAAGTGCGTCGATCAGCGTCGCCCCCGGATTGTTGGCTCTAACCGCCGACGGCTGCGTCGGCGGCAAACATGCCTGGGAAAGATCGGGCAGGTGGGGCATGGCGCTGACGCCATGCCCCACAGCTCATGCGAGGATCGTCAGTTCGACTGCGCGCCGCCGCCGCCGTAAATATCGAAATCGAAATACTTCTTCGAGATCTCGTCATACTTGCCGTTGGCGCGGATGGCCTTGATGCCGGCGTTGATTTTGCCCTTCAGCTCGGTGTCCTCCTTGCGCACACCGGCGCCGACGCCCGGTCCGAGCACTTCATCGTCTGGAGCCACCATGCCCTTCAGATCGCAGCAGGCCTTGCCCTGGTCAGACTTCAAGAACTCGCCAAGCGCGATGGAATCGGCCTGCACCGCATCGAGGCGGCCGGCGGCAAGATCGTTGTTGGCTTCGTCCTGGGTCTGGTATTCCTTGATCTCGGAGGCTGTGCTGCCAAAGTGCTTCTTGGCGTAGACGGCATGCACGGTCGACACCTGCACGCCGACGACCTTACCCTTGAGGTCGTCCGGCGTGGCGCCGAATTTCTGGTCCTTCGGGCCGATGATGGCGGTCGGAGTGTTGTAGTATTTGTCGGAAAAGTCGATCGTCTTCTCGCGTTCGGCGGTGATCGACATCGAGGAG
Source organism: Mesorhizobium norvegicum (assembly GCF_004919685.1). Taxonomy (GTDB): domain Bacteria; phylum Pseudomonadota; class Alphaproteobacteria; order Rhizobiales; family Rhizobiaceae; genus Mesorhizobium; species Mesorhizobium norvegicum. The sequence goes on from NZ_SMYZ01000041.1 coordinate 44,648, forward strand.
ACGATGAGGTCGATCTTCTTGGTCGTCAGCGCCGGAATGATGCCGTCCCAGGCAACCGGGGTGATGACGCAATCAAGCTTCTCTTCGGCGCACACCGCGTCGATGAACTCGATCTCCCAGCCGACCCATTTGCCGGAAGCGTCCGGCGAGGTGAAGGGCGGATAGGGCTCGGCGGCGACGCCGATCTTGACCGGATCGGCCTTGGCCACACCCATGGCGGCGACGCCCAGCAGCAGCGCTGCGGCGAATGTCTTCAGAACAGTCTTCATTTCACGACTCCCAGTTTGTTGTTGGTTCCCGGTTTTCTTCCGTCCCGGCCTTCCTAGCCGATGTTGCGGATGAACTGCTTCAGCCTTTCGGATCTGGGCGCGCCGAAGATCTGCTCGGGCGGTCCCTCTTCCTCGACCAATCCATTGTAGAGATAGACGACATGCGTCGCGACCTCGCGGGCGAACTTCATCTCGTGGGTGACCAGCACCATGGTGCGGCCTTCGCGCGCCAGGTCGCCGATCACTTTCAGCACCTCGCCGACCAGCTCGGGATCGAGCGCCGAGGTCGGCTCGTCGAACAGCATGACGCGCGGATTGATGGCCAGTGCCCGGGCGATCGCGGCGCGCTGCTGCTGGCCGCCCGACAGATAGGCCGGATAGACGTCGCGCTTTTCAGCCAGACCGACGCGGGCGAGCAGCTTTTCGGCCTCGCTGATCGCCACATCGCGCTTGATGCCGAGCACATGCACGGGAACCTCGATGACGTTTTCGATCAACGTCATGTGGCTCCACAGATTGAAGTTCTGGAACACCATGCCGAGCTTGGAGCGGATGCGCTCGATCTGCTTGCGGTCGGCCGGAACCGTGTGGCCATGGCTGTCGGCCTTGAGCTTGATCTCCTCGCCATTGACGCGAATGATGCCGCTGGTCGGGTTTTCCAGGCAGTTGATGCAGCGCAGCAGTGTCGATTTGCCCGAGCCTGAGCCGCCGATGATGGCAATGACCTCGCCGTCGCGCGCCGACAGCGAGACGCCCTTCAGCACATGCAGCTCACCGAACCTCTTGTGCAGGTTCTCGACATGGATGGCTTCGGCGGCGCCGTCCTGCGCCGTGTGTTTCAATGCGGGTGCGGCGCCTTGCGCCTTCATCCCGGATGCGGCGCTTGTCGCCGTCATCCCTTCGACTCTCCGCGAAGCGGTCGAGCCCGTCGCTGCTGGTATCTTTTACCCATTAACCGTCACTGGACAGAGTTCCCATTCTCAGGATGGACCGTTCCGCTTGCCTCCGTCAACCATGGTTTTTGGACTATTGATCACAGCCTGCTGTAGTGGTTAGTGGCGGCAACGGACGTTTCGGGAGAATTGAGTGGGCAAATCATACGGGTCGCAGTCCATGGCCGGACCCCTGAAACGCGTGCTGATGCGGTCCGCCGCCAGCGCCATGCGCCATGCCAGGGCACAGGAATGGCACTATGGTCCGGGTTTCGATCCGCAAAAGGCCGCAGCCCAGCATGAGCAGTTGACCGGCATGGTCGCGGCCTCCGGCGCCGAGATCGAGTGGCTGACGGATGCCGATGACGGGTTGGCCGATTCCGTCTTCACCCATGATCCGTCGCTGATGACCGATCATGGCGCGATTATTCTCTCAATGGGCAAGGCGCTGCGCCGGGCCGAGCCAGGCCTGCATGAGGCCGCCTACACGCGCATGGGAGTCCCCATTCTCGGCCGGATTGATGATCCGGGCCAGGTGGAAGGCGGTGACTGCGTCTGGGTGGATGCAAACACGCTGGCCGTCGGCCGTGGCGTGCGCACCAACCAGGACGGCATCCAGCAGCTTTCGAACCTGCTTTCGCCCAAGGGCATTTCGGTTTTCGGTTTCGACCTGCCGCTCTGGCACGGCGAGGAGGCCTGCCTGCATCTGATGTCGGTGATCAGTCCGCTCGCCGACGATCTGGCGCTGGTCTACGCGCCCTTGCTGCCCGCCGCCTTCTACCAGCTGCTGCGGGCGCGCGGCATCAAGCTGGTCGAGGGCGATGCCGACGAGTTCTTCGCCTCCAACGGGCTCAGCCTCAACGTGCTGCCGACCGCGCCGCGCCAGGTCATCGCCGTTGCCGGTTTTCCCAGGACGGCGGCTGCCATGCAGGCGGCCGGCTGCGCGGTTTCCACCTTCGAGGCGGATGCGCTCTGCATCGCCTGCGAGGGCGGCCCGACCTGCCTGACGCGACCGGTGCTGCGCCAATGACCGCCACTGGGGCCACCATTGGGACGACCGTCGGCGAGGCGCTCATTTCGCTGCTCGAAGCCCATGGCGTCGACACGGTCTTCGGCATTCCCGGCGTGCACACGGTCGAACTCTACCGCGGGCTGGCGCGCTCGAAGATCCGCCACGTCACGCCGCGTCACGAACAGGGCGCCGGCTTCATGGCCGACGGCTATGCGCGCGCCAGCGGCAGGCCGGGTGTCGCCTTCGTCATCACCGGACCGGGGCTGACCAACACCATCACCGCCATGGGCCAGGCGCGCGCCGATTCGGTGCCGATGCTGGTCATATCAGGCGTCAACGCCATGCCGACGCTGGGCAAAGGGCTGGGTTTTCTGCATGAATTGCCCGATCAGCGCGGCATGATGGAGAAGGTGGCGCTGTCTTCGCAGCGCGTTACCGAGGCCAGCGAATTGCCCGGTGCCCTGGCGCAGGCCTTCGCCCTGTTTTCATCGGCGCGGCCCGGGCCGGTGCATATCGAGATCCCGACCGACGTCATGGTCAAGCCGGCGGATGGCATCGCTGCCATGCTGAGCAATGTGACGCCACCCGCGCCTGAAGGTGCCGCAATTGCCAGCGCGGCCGAACTCATCGCCGCTGCGCGCCGCCCGCTGATCCTGGTCGGCGGCGGCGCCAAACGCGCCGAAGCGCCCTTGCGGCGTCTGGCCGAACAGCTGGGAGCGCCGGTCGTCCAGACCGCCAATGCGCGCGGCCTGCTGCATGGTCATCCGCTTTGCGTGCCGGCCAGTCCCAGCCTGAAGGCAGTGCGGGCGCTGATGGCCGACGCCGACCTGGTCATTGCCGCCGGCACCGAATTCGGCCCGACCGACTATGACGGCTACAGCGATGGCGGCTTCGTCCTGCCCGCCAACCTGATCCGCATCGATATCGGCGCGGACCAGCTTGCCCGCCGCCCGGCGACGGTTTCGATCCAGGCCGATTGCGCCGAGGCGCTCGAAGCGCTGCTTCTGGAAACCGGCCATGTCCCGGCAAGCGAGGGCGGTTCGTCGCGCGCCGCTGCTACACGAAAAGCAGCCTTTGCCGAACTCAATCCGACGCTGCAGGCGCAGGTACGCGCCGTCGAGATGATCCGCGACGCTTTGCCGGGCGCGCTCATCGTCGGCGATTCGACGCAACCGATCTATGCCGCCAACCTCTACTACGACCATGATCGGCCAGGCGGCTGGTTCAATGCCGCCACCGGCTTCGGCGCGCTCGGCTATGGCCCGCCGGCGGCGATCGGTGCCGCCCTCGCGGTGCCCGATGCGCCGGTCGTCTGCCTCACGGGTGACGGCGGCTTCCAGTTCACGCTGCCGGAACTGGGCGCCGCGCTCGATGCCCGGGCGCCCGTCATCTTCGTCGTCTGGAACAATCGCGGCTATCGCGAGATCGAAACCTCGATGCTCGATGTCGGCGTCGAGCCGGTCGGCGTGTCGCCGGCGCCGCCGGATTTCTGCAAGCTGGCCGAGGCCTATGGCATCAGCGCCGAACGGCTTGCCGACATCGATGGTCTGGCGGATGCGCTGAAACGCGCGCGGGCCACCGGACTGCCGCGCGTCATCGAAATCACGGTTGACTGAACATCGGTGGCGCGTGCTCCGTCTCGGCTGGCATGACCCATGGCTGACCGGTGGGCGGACGCATGCAAAGACGCAACAACTGCCATGTCGAGATTTCAGTTGAGTGACGGCCCGAAAGGCGCGACGCTTCGCGTCGGCGTGGCACAAGAAACGACCTAACGATAAAAAAATGACAGGAGCGTCCAAGATGACGGAAACACTTGAAGGCAAGCATATCGTCGTGACCGGCGGAACCGGTGCGCTCGGCGGTGCGGTTGTCGGCAAACTGCTGAGTGACGGCGCGATCTGCCATGTACCCAATGCCCATGCCGCCGCACCGACGCATTTCCCCTTCACCACGCATGACCGTGTCGAGCTGGTGCACAATGTCGATCTCTCGGACCCCGCCAAGGTCGAGGCGTTCTACAGTCAGGTTCCAGGCCTCTGGGGCTCGATCCACCTGGCCGGCGGCTTCACCTCGGCACCTGTGGAAAAGATCGAGTCGGCGTCCTTTGCCGAGATGATGGACACCAATGCGCGCACTGCCTTCCTGTGCTGCCGCGCCGCGATCCGCTCGATGCTGTCGTCAGGCACGGCAGGCCGCATCGTCAACATCGCTGCACGGGCGGCGTTGGAACCGCGCAGGGGCGCCGGTTCGGTCGCCTACGCCGCCAGCAAGGCGGCGGTGGCGGCGATGACGGTGGCGATGGCCGAGGAGCTGAAGCACAAGGGCATCCTGGTCAATGCCGTGGCACCGTCGACGCTCGACACGCCGGCAAACCGCGCCGATATGCCGGACGCCGATGTCACCAGATGGGTCAGCCTCGAAGCCGCCGCCGAGGCCATCGCCTACCTTGCCTCGCCGGCCAACCAGGCGATGAGCGGCACGCTGGTGCCGCTTTACGGCAGGGCCTGAGGAGTCGCTGCAGCGCGGCCGCCGGCTTTGCCTGACACGGCGATGAAGCGGTCGCCCCGCTCGAGCATCTCGGCAGCCGTCGGCGGTGGAGTCCGGCGGCTCATTTGCAGACGAGCTTACCAACCTGCAGCTTGAACTTGCGCGGGCCCGGCATCGGCTTGGCGCTCGTGTCGTCGACGATCAGCACATCGAGCGTGCAGCCGCCGGCCCCCACCCGGTAGCGGTCGGTTCCCATATGCTCGATCGCGTCGATGGGGCGGCTTTCCAGTTTGCCGGCGACATCGGCACTGTCCGCGATGGCCTGGATCTCGGCCTGTCGTTGCCAGTAAGGCGGCAACGCCGCCGACGCTGCCACGGTGCCGGTCAACAGGAATGCGGCAACAAAGCCGATACGGATCATAAGTCCTCCGATCGTTTGGCTTCCAAGGGCGGCCTGTTGCCGACCTTGTCAGTCTACAGCCAAGGTCGGCCTTTCCAAGCATGGCGGCCGCCGACGCTCGGAGCAGCGACTATGTCAGGTTCGAGCCCCCCGCCTCCATGACCTCGACTGCGTCGCCGATGGAGATCGTGCCGGCGTTGTTCGGAATCGCATTCTGGCCGAAGATGATGCCGCCCTTGGCGGAGCGATGGAGTTTGCCAAGCGTCTGCAACGGCTCGCGCGGGTCCGGTTGTTCGCCGCTGTACGGATCGCGGGTGGTGATGACACAGCGCGCGCAGGGCTTTGCGATCCGCAACTCGACAGAACCGATACGGATCGTCTTCCAGCTGTCTTCGGGCCATGCGCCTTCTGCGTCGAGGACGATGTTTGGCCGAAACCGCGCCATCTCGATGGGCCTGGCAAGATGGCTGTTCAGATGGTCCAGCGAGCCCGTCGTGGCGACCAGCAGCGGAAAACCGTCGGCAAAGCTGACGTAATCGCCAGGCTGGCCGAATTCCGGGTCGACCGGCCGGTTTTGCGGATCGTCGAAATAGACGAGATCGACGGGCCGGCCAAGAATCGTGGAGAGATAGGCGCCGGCGGTAGGGTCACCCGGCCGCGCAGCAACCATATCCTTCCAGATCTTGACCTGACGGAGCGCAGCGTCTGGGGCTGGAGCCTCGACAGCGTGCGAACCATGCTTGTCATGCTTCAACAGGATGCCCGTGCCGCGATGTCGACGTCGATCGTCGTCATTGCCGGTATCTGGCGAATGGTGAGGAAGTGTCCATCCTTGTCGACGACCATCCAGCGGCGGTCCCCCGCCATGCCTATGGTCTCGATGTCAGCACTCTGTACGGCATGGCCGCGCAGGCTCTTGACCGGATAGCGATAGATTCCGACGACCTTCATGCGCAATGCTTCTCTGTTGCCCGAAGGGCATGGCTTTCCGATGTCTACCTGCAACGACGGCCCGAACTTACAGCCGCGAGTGCGGAATTGAAGGTGTTCTATCGTCTTTGTCTTGTGCCAACCCCATCGCAAGGCCACCACCACCCGGCTCTATCGCGCATGAAAAAACCCGCGAGCCTTGCGACCCGCGGGTTTCCTTGTTCAGGCCGCGCGCGAGGCGCGGCAGACAGCCGAAGCTTAGCTGCCCTGCTTCTTCAGCGCGGCACCCAGGATGTCGCCCAGCGAAGCGCCGGAGTCGGTCGAACCGTACTGAGCGACGGCTTCCTTCTCTTCGGCGATTTCCAGCGCCTTGATCGAGACCTGCAGCTTGCGGGTCTTCTTGTCGAAGGCGATGACGCGGGCATCGACCTTCTGGCCGACGGTGAAGCGCTCGGGGCGCTGCTCGTCGCGGTCACGGCTCAGATCGGAGCGCTTGATGAAGGTTTCGATGCCGCTGTCGACCAGCCGCACTTCCAGACCGCCATCCTTGACGCCGATGACTTCACAGGTGACGACCGCGTTCTTGCGCAGTTCGCCTGAAGTCGCCGCTTCGCCGACCGTATCCTTGGCCAGCTGCTTGATGCCGAGCGAGATGCGCTCCTTGTCGATGTCGACGTCGAGCACCTGCGCCTTGACCATGTCGCCGCGATTGTACTCTTCGATGACCTGCTCGCCCGGACGGGTCCAGTCGAGGTCGGAAAGGTGCACCATGCCGTCCACGTCGCCTTCGAGGCCGATGAACAGGCCGAACTCGGTCTTGTTCTTGACCTCGCCCTCGACCTGGCTGCCGACCGGATGGCTCGAGGCGAAAGCCTGCCACGGATTCTCAAGCGTCTGCTTGAGGCCGAGCGAGATGCGGCGCTTGGCCGGATCGACCTCGAGCACCACCACGTCGACTTCCTGGGTTGTCGACAGGATCTTGCCGGGATGCACGTTCTTCTTCGTCCACGACATTTCCGAAACGTGGATGAGACCCTCGATGCCCGGCTCCAGCTCGACGAACGCGCCATAGTCGGTGATGTTGGTGACGGTACCCTTGATCTTCTTGCCGATCGGGAACTTGGTGCCGATCTCGGACCACGGATCGCTCTCGAGCTGCTTCATGCCGAGCGAGATGCGGTGGGTTTCCTGGTTGATGCGGATGATCTGCACCTTGACCGTCTGACCGATGTTGAGGATTTCGGTCGGATGGTTGACGCGGCGCCATGCCATGTCGGTGACATGCAGCAGGCCGTCGATGCCGCCGAGGTCGACGAACGCACCGTAATCGGTGATGTTCTTGACGACGCCTTCGACAACCTGGCCTTCTTCGAGGTTCTGCACGATTTCCGAACGCTGTTCGGCGCGGCTCTCCTCGAGCACGGTACGGCGCGACACCACGATGTTGCCGCGGCGGCGATCCATCTTGAGGATCTCGAAGGGCTGCGGGTTGTGCATCAGCGGGGAGACATCGCGGATCGGGCGGATATCGACCTGGCTGCGCGGCAGGAAGGCCACGGCGCCGTCGAGGTCGACGGTGAAGCCGCCCTTGACCTGATTGAAGATGACGCCTTCGACGCGCTCACCCTTGGTGAACTTCTCTTCGAGACGGACCCAGCTCTCTTCGCGGCGGGCCTTCTCACGGCTGAGCATCGCTTCGCCAAGCGCGTTCTCGATGCGCTCGACATAGACCTCGACGGTGTCACCGACCTTGAGGGTGGTGTCCTTGCCCTTGACGCCGAATTCCTTCAGCGGCACGCGGCCTTCGACCTTGAGGCCGACGTCGATGATGGCCATGTCTTTTTCAATGGCGGTGATGATGCCCTTGACGACCTGGCCTTCGCCGGAATGGCCGGCGGTAAATGATTCTTCGAGCAGGCTCGCGAAATCATCGCGAGTGGGATTTGCAGCTGACATTGTTTCTCCTGGAGTGCCCCGCATCTCAAGCGGGACGGGCGCCGTGGGTTAGCGTTGCGTTGGCCTGCCGGCGTTCCGGGCTACAAAAGCCCTGGGCCGCTCTTTAAGCGGCAATTCCGGCGCATGAAGAATGCTGGCAGGCTGGTTCGTGCCCGATATGGGTATTTTCTTCGCCTCCGACAACGGAAACACGAGGGAAAAACCCGGATCAGGCCTTGTCTCTCTTGGCCAGCACGTCATCTATGATCGCCATGGCTGCAAGAAACGCGGCTTCTATAGCCATTTCGCTGGTATCAAGCAAGTGCGCGTCGGTCGCCGGCTTCAAAGGCGAGTCCGCACGGCCCATGTCGCGCTCGTCGCGGCGCACGATATCGGCGAGAATCTCGGTGAAATCGGCGGTCCCGCCGATGCTTTCGATCTCCGCCAGCCGCCGCCGTGCCCGCACCTCGGCACTCGCTGTCACATAGAGTTTTATGTCGGCGTCGGGGCAGACGACGGTGCCGATATCGCGCCCATCGAGCACCGCACCGGGCGGCGTCTTGGCGAAGTCGCGCTGCTTTTCGACCAGGATGCGCCGCACGGTCGGGAAAACGGCGACTTTCGAGGCGGCCTCGCCGACGGCATGCGCTGACAAGACCGCCCGGTCGAGCCTTGCCAGGTCGACCTGACGGGCAGCGGTCTCGGCGGCCGAGACATTGTCGAGCGGCAGCGCGTGCTGGATCAGCGCATAGGCGACCGCGCGATAGGTGAGACCGGTGTCGAGCAGGTTCAGCCGGTAATGGTCAGCGAGCCGGCGCGCGAGGGTGCCCTTGCCGGCGCCGGCGGGGCCGTCGATGGCGATGGTAAAGGTCGGATTCATTTGGCTGGTCTGAAAAAGTGAAATGCCAACACCGCCGCAGCGATCAGAATCGACAGCGGCAGCGCTATAAACGGCACGACGCCAATTGTTACAAAAGCCATTGCGCCGAACCCTTTGATCAGCATCGCAAGGAAAACCCATTTGTTGTTTTCCAGGAGCGTGGCTGCGTAAACCGACAGATACATCATCAGAAATTGAAGTGCCAAAATCCAAAAAAGAAAGGCAAAAACGCCTATGCGTTTTTTGAAAACAAAACGCTCAATCAGATAGGGGGCCAACGCCGCTCCCAGGCAAGCTGCTAGCATTGGCCAGTCGTGTAACATTTGCTACCCGATCTCCGCGCCCAGAGCCTTCATCAGGCCCATGAATTCCGGGAAACTCGTCGCGATCATCGCCTGATCGTCGATGGTAACAGGCTTTTCGGTGGCCAGCCCCATGACCAGAAAGCTCATGGCGATGCGATGGTCGAGATGGGTCTCAACGATGGTGCCCTGTCCATTGGGGTGCTGGCCCAGCCCCTTGCCGCCCGGTTTGCCGCGCACGGCAAGCGAAGCTTCGCCCTCCGTGCAGTCGACGCCGTTGAGCTTCAGTCCGTTGGCGACGGCCGACAGCCGGTCGGATTCCTTCACCCGCAATTCCTCCAGCCCCTGCATCAGCGTTTCGCCCTCGGCGAAGCTGGCGGCGACGGCGAGCACCGGGTACTCGTCGATCATCGACGGCGCCCGCTCGGGCGGCACGGCGACGCCCTTCAATTCGGAGTAACGCACGCGCAGGTCGGCGACATCCTCGCCGCCGGCATTGCGTGGGTTCAAAATGTCGATCTTGCCGCCCATCTCCTGCAGCGTCAAAAGCAGGCCGGTGCGGGTCGGGTTCATCAGCACGTTTTCGATTGTTATGTCCGATCCCGGCACGATCAGCGCGGCCACCAGCGGGAAACCGGCCGAGGACGGGTCGCCCGGCACCGCGATGGTCTGGCCGGTCAGCTTGCCCTGGCCTTCTATGAAGATGTGGCGCACGCCGCGTTCGTCGGTCTCGACCGACAGGTTGGCGCCAAAACCTTTCAGCATCTTTTCGGTGTGGTCGCGCGTCATGACGGGTTCGATGACGGTGGTGATGCCCGGGGTGTTCAGCCCGGCGAGCAACACCGCCGATTTCACCTGCGCCGAGGCCATCGGCACGCGGTAGGTGATCGGCGCGGCATGCTTCGGCCCATGCAGCGTGATCGGCATGCGGTCGCCAGGCGTCGCCTTCAGCACCTGCACGCCCATCTGGCGCAGCGGTTCGAGCACGCGGCCCATCGGCCGGCCGGACAGCGAGGCATCGCCGATGAAGGTTGTTTCCATGTCATAGGTGCCGACCAGGCCCATGGTGAGCCGCGAGCCGGTGCCGGCATTGCCGAAATCGAGCGGACCTTCCGGCTGCAGCAGCGCGCCATTGCCGGTACCGCGGATTACCCACTCGGCGCCGCGTTTTTCTATATGCGCGCCCATTGCCTTCATGGCCGCACCGGTGCGCATCACGTCCTCGCCTTCGAGCAGGCCGGTGATGCGGGTCTCGCCGGAGGCGAGGCCGCCGAACATGAAGGAACGGTGCGAGATCGACTTGTCCCCCGGCACGCGAGCGATGCCGGAAAGGGCTTGACATTTGCGAGCGGTGGCCGGCTTGGGGGCGGCGGCGTGAGACATGGAATTTCCCTGGACGGAATGCCGGCGGGCCGGCGCTTTTCATTTGTTGCGGCGGTCTCGTATCACGGCGGGCCGAAATGGTCATCCCCAATGGTTGTCACTTGACGCGAGGCCTTCCAATGCATGGTTTTGTGACGCCGGCTTTTCGCTTTGACAGCGCTGCAAACTGTGGTTAAGGGGACCACTCTTTTATTGACGAGGCTTGCCGTGGCAAAAACCGAACTTGGCACAAAACGTATCGACCCGGAGACGGGCCGAAAATTCTACGACCTGAACAAGGACCCGATCGTCTCGCCCTACACCGGCAAGACCTATCCGCGTTCCTATTTCGAGGAAGGCAAGATTGCCGCTCTCGAGGAGGAAGAGGAAGTGGCCGAGAAGGAAGTGGACGCCGAGGAAGAAGAGGGCGTTGAGGTCGTGTCGCTCGAAGAGGCCGACGAGGACGTCAAGGGCGACGACCTGCCGGATCTCGGCGACGACGAGGACGACGTCGATCTCGGCGACGACGAGGAGGACACTTTCCTCGCCGACGAAGAGGAAGAAGACGACGACGTCGCCGACATGATCGGCGTTGGCGACGACGACGACGAGGTCTGATCGGCCTTGAAAGCGGGCGTTTGCAGGCTTTCATGGCCTGTGGCGAAAAAGCGGCTCTCGAAGGCTTGATATTGACGAAAGGCGGGGTTAGAAGCCGCCTGCACTAACGGCGCGGTCTCCAACCCGCGCCGGATCTCTTCGCCGGAAACGGCGCCGGTTGACTGCCGGAAGTGGGGCCATAGCTCAGTTGGGAGAGCGCTTGAATGGCATTCAAGAGGTCGTCGGTTCGATCCCGATTGGCTCCACCAAACAGTCTTTCTGCAAAACTGGCTATTTCCTTGCTGGAATAACCGCGCCTCTTCGGAGGCTTGCCAGCGTCGCGTTTTACGACGCCTGACAGAGACGGCGTTTGTCTCAGCCCCAGGCCTTGGCCGGCTCGCCGACGCTCTGATACAACTCGCGACAGCATCGAATGGGCGGCAGTTGGGCCGGCAAAGGAATGGTATTGCCTGTTGAGCCGGAACTCCGCGACGATCGTTCTTCAGTCCATCTGGTGGCAGCTGTCCGGCAGTTGGTTAGCCATGGCCTCGTCGTCGAGGGCGGCGATCTCACACCAGCCGATCGCGACCTGAGGCTTGAGGAAGAACTTTCGCTGGGCAATGTCGTGCCGGCGCGACGCCGTGAATTTCGCGCGGGACGCTTCTACGCCCGGCAGGCGTTGCATGGCCTTGGCGCAGGCGGTAGCGTCCCGATCGGGGACAATCGTGCGCCGCTATGGCCGACAGGTATTGTTGGTTCCATCTCTCATACCCGAAGCCTGTGCGTCGTCGCCGTTGGATCATCCACCGAATTCCTCGGCGTCGGCATCGACATCGAGGAGGATTCTCCCCTTTCGTGCGAACTGGCGCAATTGGTGTCCGACGCCGCCGAACTAGAGGGGCGGGAAGGGATCGAAAGGCGTCTAGGCTGCGACCTGCCAAAGCTTCTGTTCGTGATCAAGGAAGCGTTCTACAAAATGTATTTCCCGCTTACCGGCCGTTTTTTGGCGTTTCACGATGTTAGCGTCGAACTGGATGTGGAGAAACACGCCGCCAAGGCCCAGATCGTTCCATCAAAGCGACTGGCGGCGATCGACAGCCATTGTTTTGAAGGTCGCTTCGGCAGCAGCTGCGGGACCCTGTTTTCATGTTTTGAGCTCTCCGCGCGTTGACAGCCGCGCCGCCAGCAAGCACTCAGGGAACCGGGCAAAGGCTTTTTGGGTTGAGCGGTGGCTATTTCTGATCGACGTCGATCCCGGATCGGGATCTGATGGGCACGATATGTGACCATGTGAACCGGCATGCCGGATACAATTCGCAGACGGTGGCCCTTCTGGCCGCGGGACGGCCAGGGCTTACCTTTGAAGGGTTGGTTGCCCAGATCCGCTATGTCGGCGAAGCGCTGGCGCTGGAGGGCATCGGCCTATCCGACCGTGTCGCCTTGCTGCTGCCCGAGGGTGCGGAAGCCGCGGTGGCGATTGTGGCCGTCGCAGCCAACGCGGCATGCGCTCCCTTGAACCCCGCATGGCCGGCGCGCGAACTTGAATCGCAGCTGGCCGCGCTGCGCGCCACGACGCTGATCGTACCGCATGGCTGGCAATCGCCGCTGCTTGCCGTGGCGGCCTCGCTCAAGATCCGCGTCCTGCAACTGCTTGCCGAGCCGGGTGCGGCGGCCGGGCGCTTTTCGCTGACCGGTGCCGGCGAGACGCATCGCGATAACTGGCGCAAGGCCTCACAACCGGATGCGGCAACGCCGGACGATACCGCGCTGCTGCTGTTCACCTCGGGCACGTCGGCGCGGCCCAAGCTGGTGCCGCTGACCCATCGAAACCTCTGCGTTTCGGCGCAGGACATCTGCGCGGCACTGGATCTGCGGCGCACCGACCGCTGCCTAGGCGTGATGCCGCTGTTCCACATCCATGGCATCAGCAGCCTTTTGGCATCGCTGGTTTCAGGGAGTTGCTACATCAGCCTGGCGGGCTTTTCCGCCGACGGCTTTTTCAGCGGCCTCGAAGACTTCAGACCGACCTGGTATTCGGCCTCGCCGACCATCCATCGCACGATCCTCGACCAGATCCGTCTTTGCCGGGGGGACCCGCGCCGGGCCGGGCTGCGCTTCATCCGTTCGGCTTCGGCGCCAATGCCATCCCAATGGATCGCGGATATCGAAGGCGTGTTCGGCGTACCGTTCGTCGAGGCCTATGGGATGACCGAGGCGGCGCCGCAAATTGCCAGCAACGGCCTGCCGCCGTTCGAACGCAAGCGCGGCTCCGTCGGCAGGTCCGCGGGCCCGCGGATCGCCATCATGGATGAAGCCGGGCGTCTCCTGATGCCGGACGAGAACGGCGAAATTGTCATTCGTGGCGCCAATGTCATGCCCGGCTACGATGGCGATCCCGCCGCCAATGAGGCGGCTTTCGTCGATGGCTGGCTGCGGACAGGAGACCGGGGCCATCTCGACGCAGACGGCTATCTGTTCGTCTCCGGCCGCCTGGCGGACACCATCAATCGCGGCGGCGAAAAAATCGCGCCGGCGCTGGTGGAGCAAGTCCTGCTCGACCATCCCGACATCGAACAGGCGGTCGTTTTCGGCATCCCCCATCCGGTGCTTGGCGAGACTGTTGCCGCGGCGGTCGTTCCCAAGCCGGGGAAAGCGCTGTCGACGCAGCAGATCCGCGGCTTTGTCGCCGAGCGGCTGGCGCGCTCCAAAGTGCCGCAGCGGATCGTGCTGGTGGATGAGATCCCGATCGATGCCGGTGGAAAGATCAATCGCAGGCATCTGGCTCTGAATCCGCAAGAACAGGACGGTCAACCTGTTCTGCCGCAGACCGGCAAGGTGGTTGCGCGAACCGCGATCGAGCGCCGGGTGGCGGCGGTCTTTGCCGAGGTTCTGGGAGCCGAACCGCCCGGCATCGATGACGACTTCTTCGACCTTGGCGGTCATTCACTGACCGCAATGCAGGTTCTCGCCCGGCTGCATGCCATATTCGAGGTCACATTGCCGGTCGATTGCATGTTTGACAGCCCGACCGTGGCGCGGCTTTCCCGGCGCATCGGCGAAGAGATGGCCAACCTCGTCGCGGATGGCCTGGCGCGGCTGGAGCGGGGATCGACGTCCGGGCAGGCAACGACACGCATTCCTCGCCGACAGGAGGGTGTGCCTGCGCCGCTTTCCTCAGCCCAGCAGCGCGTCTTTTTTCTCGACCGGATGGGCGCTGGCAGCGCTTACACCATGTCGGCCTCGCTGTGGCTGAGAGGCGCGCTTGATGAGCGTGCACTGGCGTTGGCGCTCGATGAGGTACGCCGACGCCACGACATCTTGCGCACGACCTTTCACCTGCGCGACGGCGACCCGGTCCAGGTCGTTTCCGGATTTCAGGAAAGCACGCTGCAAACGATCGACCTGACCGGCCACGAGGCGGATGCGCGAACCGCCGAGGCCATGCGCATCGCCACGCAGGAAAGCGACGAACCGTTCGATCTGGCGCAAGGTCCGTTGTTTCGCGCCAGTCTGGTTCGGCTGGCCGAGCAGCACCATGCCTTGCTGCTGACGATGCACCACATCATCTGCGATGGCTGGTCGATCGGTGTGCTGCATGCCGAGCTGCAGCAGCTTTACCAGGCCTTTCATGACAACCGGGCGTCGCCGCTCGCAGAACTGCCGCTGCAGTTCGGCGACTTCGCCGCCTGGCAGCAACGCGGCATCGAAACCGCGGAGATCGAACGCCAGACGGCATACTGGGTCCAGCAACTCAAGGGCCTGCCGCCGACCTGCACGCTGCCGACGGACCGATCCCGCCCGGCGATCCAGTCCCACCGCGGTGGCGCACTGCAGATCGAGATCGATCGTCAAACGACGGATCGCCTGAAGATCCTCGGCCGAAGCCAGGACGCGACCGTCTTCATGGTCTTTCTGGCGGCCTTCAAGACATTGCTCTTCCGTTACAACGGGCAGGATGATTGCGTCGTCGGCGTGCCGATCGCCAACCGCCCGAGGAAGGAACTGGAGCCGCTCATCGGCTTCTTCGCCAACACGCTGGTTTTGCGCACGACGCTTGGCGGCGACCCGTCCTTCGTCGAATTGCTCGGTCGCATCCGCACGACGGCGCTCGACGCCTACGCGCATCAGGATGTCGCCGTCGAACGCATCGTTGATCAGCTGAAAATCGCGCGCGATCCCGGCCACACGCCCCTGTTTCAGGTGATGTTCGCGTTCCAGAACGTCCCGAAGTTTTCTGGCTCGGGCCCATCGGCGCAGCCTGCAGCCGACCACCCAGTGGGGCCTTCCTTCGATTTTGCGCAGGACCTTGCGGCACAGCCTCTGCCCATCGACAAGGCGATGGCGAAATTCGACCTCACTCTGTACCTGTCGGAAACCCCGGACGGGATGGCCGCGACCTGGCAATTCAACGCCGATCTCTATGAGCCTGCCGTCATCGATCGGCTGGCTCGGCAGTTCCAGACCTTGCTCGAAGGCATAGCAAGCGATCCCGCGCAAACGCTTTCGCAATTGCCGCTGTTACCCGAGGTCGATCGTCACCAGATCGAGATCGACTGGAACCGCACGCAAGCCGGCGAACTGCTGGAGCAGGACTATGTCCAGCTGTTTGAGGCGCAGGTCGAGCGAACGCCCGATGCTGTCGCCGTGCTGGACCAGGATCAGCGGCTCACCTATCGCGAGCTGAATGAGCGGGCCAACCGCTTCGCGCGTTATTTCAGCAGTTGCGGCGTCGCCCGCGAGACATTGACGGCGGTCTGCCTGCCAAGGTCTGCCGAGGTGCTGGCAGTGCTGCTTGGCGTGTGGAAGGCGGGCGGCGCGTTTCTGCCGCTCGATCCCGATTACCCGCCCGATCGCATAGGCTTCATGCTGGCTGATGCGGGTGCGGCGCTGCTCATCACGGAGACATCGCTGTTGCCGAAATTCGGCGCCGCGTTTCAGCCGGAGGCACCGGGCCAAGCTGCCGCCAGGCAGGCCATCTGCATCGACGCCTGCCGACCGTCCGTTGCGGAGCAGGATCCCGGCAATCCGGGCGTCGTCGCTGCGCCGGATGCGCTCGCCTACGTCATCTATACGTCGGGCTCCACCGGCCGGCCCAAGGGCGCGATGATCACGCGGGCGAATGTCGGTCACTATGCGCAGGCGATGGTCTGCGCCGTCGGGCTCGAACCAGACGACACCTGGCTGCACACCGCCTCGTTTTCGTTTTCCTCGTCCATACGCCAGTTTGCGGTTCCCTTGTCGTGCGGTGCGGCGGTTTCGATCGCTTCGGCCGAGGAAATCAGCGACCCGCACGTGCTGTTCGAGATGGTGCGCCGCCAGCACGTGTCGGTGGTGGATCTCGTCCCTTCCTTTTCGGCCGGCTGCCTGCATGTGCTGATGTCGCTCGATCCATCCGTGCGCCAGAGACTGCTCGACAATCGGGTGCGGCTGATGCTGTCGGCCAGCGAGCCCCTGCCGGGCGCCCTGGTCGAAAAGTGGCGGCGCCTCTGCAAGCCGGCGACAGAATTCATCAACATGTTTGGCCAGACCGAGACGACGGGAATCGTAACCGTCCATCCCATTCCGGCCGAGGCCGGCACGGCGGGGATGATCCCGATCGGCCGGCCGATCGCCAATACGCAGGCCTATGTGCTGGACACGTCCCGCCGTCCGGTTCCGGCCGGCATCAGCGGCGAGCTGTATGTCGGCGGCGCCGGTGTCGGCCGCGGCTACATCAATCGCACCGGTGCCGGCAACCTCGTGCCGAACCCGTTCAGCACGGGCGAGCGGCTGCAGCGAACCGGCGATCTGGCACGCTACCTGCCTGACGGGACGATCGAAATCGTCGGGCGTGCAGACGAACAGATCAAGCTTCACGGCTTCCGCATCGAACCGGGTGAGATCGAGGCTGCGTTCCACACGCATCCGGAGGTGCGCGAATGTCTCGTCGGTGTTGTCGAGGATGCCATCGAAGATGACGATATCGGCGATCGCAAACGCCTGGTCGCCTTCGTTGCGGTGAATGCCCCGCATGATGCGGAAACGCTGGCTCTGTCTCGGCAACTGCGCGATTTTCTGCGGCGGCAGCTGCCGCGATACATGCTGCCTCAACGCATCGTCATCCTGGATCGCTTGCCGCGCACGCCAAACGGCAAGATCGACCGGCAGGCTCTGCTCGCCAGTCAGCCACGAGCGGCGACGCGGCCAATCGCCGGCATGCCTCCCTTGGGCCAGGCCGAGTTGCATGGGGTGGCGCGAACGGAGGCCGAGACGATCCTGGCGGCGGTCTGGAAGAAGGTCCTGAGGCTGGAGGAGGTTGGCCTGCACGACAACTTCTTCGACCTCGGCGGCAATTCCCTCCTCAGCATCAACATCGTCGTCGAAGCCGGCAAAGCCGGCCTGGCCATCGATCTGCGTCAGCTCTACCAGCACCAGACGATCGCCGATCTGGCGCGCGCTGCCTCCCAGGCGGGGCTTGGGCAAACCGTCGCGGCGACACCGGCATCGGCTGCGGACGCGGTGAAAATTCCGGTGACGATCGAAAGCCTCCGTGCCTATGGCCGCGAAGCGCTGACGCGGGCCGGACTGAGCGCGCAGGGTGCGGCGATCGTCACCGAAGTGCAGCTCGAGGCAAGCCTGCGCGGACAGCCGACGCACGACATTGTCAGCATTCCGCGTTACGCCACGCGGATTGCCTCGGGCAAGATCAATCCGCATCCGCAAATCCGCATCGAACATGACAGCGCCACCATCGCCCGCATCGATGGCGACAACGGCCCCGGCCAGTGGGTCAGCACGGTGGCGATGGACCTCGCCATTGAAAAGGCGGGCAGGCACGGCGTCGGCATTGTCGGTGTCCGCCGCTCCAATCATTTCGGTGCCGCCGGCCACTATGTCTGGCAGGCAGCAAGGAAGGGACTGATCGGTCTGTGCACGACCAACGGACCGCTGATCCTGGCGCCGACCGGCGGCGTCACGCCGACATTCGGCAACAACCCGCTCGGCGTCGGCATTCCGGCAGGGCGGCATTTTCCCATCCTTCTCGACGTCGCCATGAGCGTTGCGCCGCGCGGCAAGATCGGCCTGTCGGTTGCCGAAGGCAGTCCGTTGCCGGCGGGCTGGATTCTGGACCGGTTCGGGCGTCCCTCCACAGACCTCGGCGATCTCGCAGCCGGACTCGGCGTACCGATCGGGGGACATAAGGGCTACGGTCTGGCCATGGTGATGGAAGTGCTTGCCGGTGTGCTCACAGGCGCAGGCTTTGGCAGCGACCACCATCAGGACAGATTACGTGAGGGCTCTCACACGCCGGACTACGGCCATTTCTTCATGGCGCTCGATCCCGAGCGATTCATGCCGGCCGTCGACTTCACCCAGCGCGTCGATCGTCTCATCGAGCAGACCAGGAATGGCGAACATGCTGAAAACGCCACTGAAATCCTCATCCCGGGCGAAATGGAATTGCGCACTCGCCAACAGAGCCTGTCCGAAGGCGTGCGGTTGCGGTCATCGACTTACAAGGTACTCCTCGCCTACGCACGCAAGGCCGGGTTCGATGCCGGACTGGAGATCGTCGGGGAAAACCGGTTTGCCGAAAGCCATGGCTGAGCTGCTGACGTTCGATCGTAGCGAGCTGGACGGGAGCATCCCGGCGCGTTTCGACAAAGTGGTGCACAGCTTTGCGTCGCACGTGGCGATTGGTGGCGGCGATCGGCCATGGACCTATGACGAGGTCGACCGGCGGACCAACCAACTGGCCCGGGCAATCCTCGAGCGCACGCAGTCCGGGCACGGATGCGTTGCCTATCTGCTCGACCATTCGCCCGAGATGGTGATATGCGCGCTGGCCGTGCTCAAAGCGGCGAAGGCGTTCCTGTGCGTCCATCCGGCAATGCCACTCAAGGCCCAGCATGACATCATCGGCGATGCCGCCCCGGACCTGCTGCTGACCGACGCGGCTCACGCAGCAGCAGCGCGTGACCTTGTCGGCGATGACAGGCGGGTTCTGCTGCTGGAAGATATCGACCTGCGGTACTCCGCCGATGCACTGCATGTTCCGGTCGACCCGCGCGACCCGGCCGCGATCTTCTACACGTCGGGAAGCACCGGGCGGCCGAAAGGTGTGGTCAAAAGCCATCGCACCGTGCTGCACAGGGCCTGGCTTTGCGCCTTGTATGACGGGTTGGCCCCCACCGACCGGCAGTCTCTTCTGACCTATTGCAGTTTCGCCTCATCGGAGGCGGATGTCTTCGGAGCGCTGCTGAACGGAGCCACGCTGGAACTCTACGATGCCGCATCGCGTGGCCTCGGCGATCTCGGCGCGTGGATCGACGAGCGTCGCATCACGCTGCTGCACCCGCCCGTGATGCTGTTTCGCAAATATCTGGAGATGATCGACGGCAAGGACCTGCATCCCTCGGTCCGACTGGTGGCGCTGGCAGGCCAGACGGTCATTGCCTCCGACATCGAGCTATGGCGCCGCCACTTCGCCCCGTCCTGCGGCTTGCGCCATCGCTTCTCATCCACCGAGGCCGGCCACATCGCCGTGGCATCGGTGGCTCCGGGCGAGATACCCGCATCAGGTACGGTGCCGGCGCCTCGACCCGTCGCCGACAAGTTTCTCCTGGTCGTCGACGGGGACGGGCAACCGGTCGAACCGGGCGGCGTCGGCGAACTCGCCGTGCGCAGTGCCTTTCTGGCCGACGGCTATTGGCGGCGGGCTTCCGAAACAGTGAAATATTTTCGCGACGCCCCCGGTTTCCCCGACCAACGCCTGTTTCACACAGGCGACATCGGCCGCCTGTCGAGCGATGGCAGTCTTGAATTCCTCGGGCGCCGCGACGACCAGGTCAAGATTCGCGGCTATCGCGTCGAAATACGGGAAATCGAGCAGGCTTTGCTGCAGCTTCCAACGGTGGATGAAGCCGTCGTCATCACCGAGCTCCGCCAGGATGCGCATTCCCTTGCCGCCTTCGTCGTGATGAAGCCGGGGGCCGTGTTTCGGTCTGACGCGCTGAGGGCCGGCTTGAGGGCGAGCCTGCCGCAGTGGAAAATTCCAGGCCGAATCCATGCGATCGACTCGTTGCCGCTGACGCCAACCGGCAAGATCGACAGGCCACGTCTCCAGCAATTCCTGCAAGCACGTGACGGCTCCGTCGAAAACAGTCAGGCCGCGCAATCGCCCGAAGAGACAATGATGGTGCCGACCGCAAAACGGATCAGGAGCTGGAAGGGGCTTTTTACCCGGACCGGTAACCGGTGAAGGGCGAGCGAAAATTCCGGTATTATGGAGCAAACTCACCAAATATGATGATGTTTCCAACCGAATTTGAGGGTAGGGATGGATAGGGATTGATTGACGCCAGGAAAATGTCAAGCCGATTAACAGCTTAGAAGCTTTCTGCTATGTAACCTCCAAGGGGATAAGTGGGGGTACTGTGTTGAGCCAATCGGCTGCAATATTAAAACGAGACGATAAACAGCCAGAGAAAGTTGCTACAACCATAAGCGACCGGCTGTCGCAAGAGCTTGTGATAGCTTTGGTCGGGCCAGTGGCCTCTGGTGTTTCTACGACGGCAAAATTTCTAGCAGATTTGCTATCTCAGAAATACGGATATGACGTTTGTCCGATAATCAAACCGAGCGCAGTCATAAAAGCGGAGGCCTACAGAGTAGGATTGACGCCTGCCGGTAAGCAGCCGCTAGGTAAATACATTACCGAAATGCAAAATATCGGTAATGAACTCCGATCCGATTTCGGAAGCGATTATCTAGCCGAGAAGGCTGTGGAGAAGATCGTACTTTTCCGAAAACAGAAGAACGGATACAACACTGACGGTCTGCCTCAACCTGGCCGCAGGGCCTACATAATAGATTCTATAAAAAATCCCGAAGAATTTATCCTACTCAAACAGATATATGGCGAGACGCTTTGCTTGTTTGGTGTATTCGCGCCAGACAATTTGCGCCGTCAGCGCTTGCTTAATGACGGTGCCGAGCCACAGGAAGTCGATATAATCCTCGACCGGGATCAGAATGAATATCCGACATTCGGGCAGAAGACGCGAAAGGTATTTGTTGAGGCGGACTTCTTTCTCTGCAACGACAGGAAGAATGAAGAACTCCACTCCAGCGTGGATCGCCTGCTAGACATTATATTCAGCACCAAAATTAGAACTCCGACACGTGCGGAGTCGGCCATGTATGAGGCCACATCGGCGGCTTCAAATTCGGCGTGTATGTCTAGGCAAGTGGGCGCAGCAATCGTTGCAAAGAACGGCGAGTTGATATCAGTTGGATGGAATGATGTTCCGAAGTTCGGAGGTGGTCTTTATCGCGAAGACGACCAATCGGTTTGGAGCAATGAGAAGCAGCGTATCGAGGATAACGACCATCGATGTTTTAAATGGCAGCAAAAAATCTGCCACAATGAGGTTAGGCGCACCTCGATCAAGGAGATGATCGTCGATCGTATCCTGAAGTCGTCCATAATAAAGGACGGCGTGAAAAGGAAGAGGGCAGAAGAAATTCTGGATGGCACTGGGATAGACGATCTAATCGAGTTTTCTCGGTCGATTCACGCTGAGATGGACGCCATACTTGGCGTTGCGAGGGAGGGAAAACATTCGCTGGTTGGTTCGACGCTCTATACGAATACGTATCCATGTCACAATTGCGCTCGCCACATAGTGGCGGCCGGAATCCAATCGGTTGTATATATCCAACCATATCGGAAGAGTCTGGCAACGGTTCTCCATTCAGACGCAATCTCGGAAGACCCGGACCAACGGGACAAGGTCATTTTCAGTCAGTTCGATGGGGTTGCGCCTAGAAATTACCTCAGGCTGTTCCAGCAATCTGGGGAACGAAAGCGTGGCGGACATGTGGTGTCAGTGGACCATATGAACGCTGTGCCTGTTTTTCGAATGGCGCTTGATTCGCCGGCCGAATACGAGTCTAAAGTGATTGCTGATCTCACTGACAAGGAAAAGACACCAATTGGCAAAGGGGCGTGACGTGTCAAAGCGCAAGGATGTCTCGGGTCCCAATCAGCTTGAGTTCGATTGCATTTGGGATGGCAAGGACCCAAAATCTGGCACGGGGCGCTATCCAGGCGTCTGTCATGCGGGCAGCGCCGGGAACGTGGTCCGGCTTGTCGACGCGGCAACGCTTTCCATTCGCCGGGAGGCTGTTGAACGAGTAGCTCGCTCAGGGATTTTCCCGGTTCCGTCCAGCAAACGATGATTAAGTAGCCCGCTGAGGCTACATCTCCAAGCTGACTTGGCGGACTCCAATCACGTCCATGCACATCATGAAGAGCGCAGCGGTGAAGCTGCCCCGGCTTATCTTGTTCGCCAGATTGCGTTCGCTTTCGTGTGCGCCCTTCGCTGTCAGCCTCTTAGCCAGCGCCGCATAGGTTATGCCGCGCCGCTTCAGTTCGCCTTTCAGTATGTTTTTCGAAGTCGGATCAA
Organism: Mesorhizobium norvegicum; assembly: GCF_004919685.1. Taxonomy (GTDB): domain Bacteria; phylum Pseudomonadota; class Alphaproteobacteria; order Rhizobiales; family Rhizobiaceae; genus Mesorhizobium; species Mesorhizobium norvegicum. The sequence goes on from NZ_SMYZ01000041.1 coordinate 67,207, forward strand.
TGGTGCGGATACTGGCAGCGCCGGGCAAAATGAAACAGGCGGCCTCAGGGAGCCGCCTTTTTTTGCTCTTTCTTCAAGAAAATATTGAGATACTGGCCAAGCTCCGCAAGTCCGTCTGCGGACATATTCTCTGGGAAGATCAGTGTCACATCCCCTTCGTCTACGGGAAAGACCGCCTTTCGCGATCCCTTTTTCACCTCAATCGCCAAGGTGTTCTGACCCGAACGAGCCATAACATCTACAAGGTGTTGCGGCATGGCCGGAGGCGTCTGCGCAGGAGAAGGTTCCATAACTTTGATCTCTCTTACTGGAATCCCCGACATCCCCTGATCGGTAAAGGCCCACTGGTTGTCATCCGAAAAACCTAGAATGGTTGCGCCATTGGGAAACTGGTCCACGCCTTGACTGGACCACTGCACCTTGTCACCGATCTTGATATCGAGCGGCTGTCTATCCGCGCCGGCATCATGAATCTGACGTTCATTTTTGTCCACAATTTTATCAGGATCGTACAGTCCGATGTACCTGGCTGTTTCCTTGAACTCGGCCAGCAATTCGTGGGCTGCTTCCTTGTTGAACAGAAAATCAAAAACCAAAAAGTGCACGACGGAGTTGTCAGACGCTAGCCCGACTGGGTATTTGTCGTAGATCGCCTTGTGCACTTTAGGGCTTAGGGCAACCCTCCGTAAGAGAACTTTCTTCTCCGTCTCATCCTCGCGCTGGTCGAGCAGAATGCGACGCGCAATTTCCGATACCTTGATCTTGCGATTGTCTCCGTCGCCTTGAACTTCAATTAGGCCATAATATCCGAGCGTTGCGAGGGTCTGTCGCCCTCCGCTGCTTTTCGCGCTGTAGCCCCACGCGGCGGCTGCTGATTCTGCCGGCGCCGCATAGTCCCCCTCCCGCTCATAAAGGGCTTTGGCTTTCTCTACCGCCTTCTGAACGCTGAGAACGGGGTAGGATGGGCTGCGCCCGGCCCTGCGCTTCTGGGCGCTTTTGGTCTCGGCACTCGTGGCCTCGCTCTGATCCGACATTTTAGCCTCCGGTTCTGAAGTTAACAGCCTTCATATAGGAGGAGACTGGCAAAGTCAAAAATCCGAATATGTCTAAACCGGGTATTGCGTTATGACCAGATTGCCCACAGGATGCGCCGTGGAGATTCGTATCCACGGCGCATCGAGCAAAGGTAATCGGTATGGAACCCATATAGCTTGACTGCTTCCTGATCTGACAAGGTCTCGAACGCCTGGTCAGTTTCAGCAGCCGCCGCTGGGCGGTAGGGGTCGGGGCGCAAATGCCTCGGCTCCACAACGGACCCGGAAATAGGTCCGGGTTCGAACAGTGACCGGATAACAGATCACTCAGCGAAACGACAATGATTCATCCTTGAATCAGCGTCAACTGTTTATTCGGTCGCGCCCTTTTCGAAAGGAAAAGGCAATGCACGACCGCAAGGTAACGCCGGATATGGTTCCGGTGATAAAATTGGCCCGCCACTTGGACATCCCGTACTCGTGGATTTCGGGTTATTACCCCGGCCTCAACTTTGGCCGGATTGCTGACGTGGTGAAGGGACGTAGGTTCCCCGAAATCCCGCCGGCAAGCGATCTCCCCGCCGACTTCCCCTCGGCATAGTTGAATAAGAGGAGGGGCGGCCTACTGGTCGCCCCTTTTCAGTTTCCAGAGCTTGTAAGGCCCATTGGCGTCTTGCTTTCTGTCCAGCCGCATTCCACAATCAAGCCTTGGTCGACACAGACCTCTATGCAGGCGCCGATGCGGTCGCTTCGTCGGCGACAAGCCCGCGATCTGCCAGTTAGGTGATCTGGCGCGAGGTCATGGGCGCCGTCGCCTCTCGCATAGTGCTCAACACAAACCGCTTCACAGACCCCTTCTGAGCGCGGTGCTTGGTCACGTATTCCTTTATCGCCCGCGTGTCGGCGCTCGGATCAAAGAGCCGGATTGCCGCGTCCAAATGGTCTATATCGACCGTCAGCTTTTTGATCTCGGCGCGGTACTTGTCACGCAGGGCGGTTAGCTTGGCGTGCTTGCCGACAAGGCCGGCGACGATGTTGGGTCTATCGTAGTCGTAAATATCCATCATGCCCGATGATGTAACCTCGTTTACGATGGCGTAAACATCATACTTGGTGAATTTGCTCCATGATACCGGACAGTCTCATCACCACTCGGCGAAAGAACCATCCTTGTGGCGCCAGATCGGGTTGCGCCAGCGATGCCCTTCCTTGGCGCGTTCCTTGACATAGTCCTCGTCGATCTCGACACCCAGGCCCGGGCCGTCAGGGATGGCGACATAGCCATCCTCGTAGTGGAAGACATCCTTGTTGGCGGCATAGTCGAGCAGGTCGTTGGCGGCGTTGTAGTGGATGCCGAGGCTCTGCTCCTGGATGAAGCAGTTGTAGCTGACCGCGTCGAGTTGCAGGCAGGCGGCAAGCGCGATCGGCCCGAGCGGGCAGTGCGGCGCCACGGCCACGTCATAGGCTTCCGCCATCGCCGCGATCTTGCGGCATTCGGTGATGCCGCCGGCATGCGACAGGTCGGGCTGGATGATGTCGACGACGCCTTCCTCGAACACCGACTTGAAGTCCCAGCGGCTGTAGAGCCGCTCGCCGAGCGCAATCGGCGTCGAGCCAAGCGCGGCGATCTCCTTCAGCGCTTCGCGGTTTTCGCTGAGCACCGGCTCCTCGATGAACATCAGCCTGTAGGGCTCCAGCTCCTTGACCAGGGCGCGCGCCATCGGCCGGTGCACGCGGCCATGAAAATCGACGGCGATGCCGATGTTGGGGCCGACGGCCTCACGCACCATGGCGACGCGTTCGACAGCGGCGTCGATCTTGTCATGGCTGTCGACGATCTGCAGTTCTTCGGTGCCGTTCATCTTGAGCGCCAGGAAGCCGCGCGCCACCATTTCCCTGGCGCCGGCCGCGACCTCCGCAGGCCGGTCGCCGCCGATCCAGGAATAGACCTTGATCGTGTCGCGCAGCTTGCCGCCGAGCAGTTCATGCACGGGCACGCCGAGCGCCTTGCCCTTGATGTCCCACAGCGCCTGGTCGATGCCGGCAATGGCGCTCATCAGGATCGGTCCGCCACGATAGAAGCCGCCGCGGTGCATCACCGTCCAGTGGTCCTCGATCAGGCGGGGATCCTTGCCGATCAGATAATCACCAAGCTCCTTGACCGCTGCCTCGACGGTCAGCGCCCGGCCTTCGACGACCGGCTCGCCCCAGCCGGTGACGCCGGCATCGGTCTCGATCTTCAGGAACAGCCAGCGCGGCGGAACGATGTAGGTGGTGAGCGAGATGATTTTCATGCGCTTCTCAGTTGCTCTTGAGTTTCTTGGCGCTGACGAGGTCGCGCGCCGCGAGGTCGAGGATCTTGTTTGCCGCGCCACGTGCCGCCCCGGCGTCGCGCATGCGCAGCGCCTCGACCACCTCGCGGTGCGCCGCCACGGCCTCCATGCGCCGGTCGAGCGAGATCACCGCCGTCGCCTCCAGCGAGAATTTCAGCCCTGTGTCGATCAGATTGCCGATCTGGCGAAAGATCGGATTGTGGCTCGCGGCATAGACGATCTGATGGAAAGCGATGTCGCTGCGCGAGAAGGCGGCGAGATCCTCGCCGGCGCCGGCCATGCCGCGCCAGGCGGCTTCCAGATCGGCGATCTCCTGCAGAGTCGCGCGGGTGGCGGCCAGTTCGGCGACCAGCGGCTCGATGGCCCGGCGCGTCTCGAGAATGGCGTCGAAGAGCTTGTCGTCCAGCGCGTGCGGTGCGTGCCAGGCAAGCACCTGCGGGTCGATGATGTTCCAGTCGTCCTCGTTGCAGACGATGGTGCCGATGCGCGGCCGCGACAACACCAGCCCTTTGGCCGCCAGCACCTTCAGGGCCTCGCGGATGACGGTGCGGCTGACACCATACTCGACACCAAGTTCATTTTCGGTCGGTAGTGAGGAGCCGGCCGGGTAGCGCCCGGAAAAGATGTCCGAGGCTATCGCCTTGGTCACATCGGGCATGACGCGCGGGCGGCGAGCGGTCGTATCTCCCGGGGCTTTCTTCAGAATCTCGGTCACCCCAGCCCTCCTCCAAGGCGGCGAACCCGCTGGTTTCGCACAACCGACCCGGCCTTAGCGGATGCAGATGACTTGCGCCAGCGATCGTTGGTAGGAGCATGTATATTAATTATCATACCAGATCAATTGACGAGTATGATAAAAACGAATAGACACTCCGGCATCCGGGCTGAGCGCCCGGTCTATCGCTGGGAGGAAATCATGCGACTTTTGAAGACCGCGCTCGTCGCGGGCGCGCTTGCCGTGCTGTCCGTCACGACCATCGCTGCATATGCTCAGGACACCAAGATCGGTTTCATCGTCAAACAGCCCGAGGAGCCGTGGTTCCAGGACGAATGGAAATTCGCCGACCAGGCCGCCAAGGAAAAAGGCTTTACCCTGGTCAAGATCGGCGCCGAGGACGGTGAGAAGCTGATGTCGGCGATCGACAATCTCGGCGCCCAGGGCGCCCAGGGTTTCATCGTCTGCACACCCGACGTGAAACTCGGACCCGGCATCGTCGCCAAGGCCGCCGCCAACAATCTCAAGCTGATGACCGTCGACGACCGTCTGGTCGGCGCCGACGGCAAGGCGCTGGAAGACGTGCCGCATATGGGGATCTCGGCAACCAAGATCGGCGAGGCCGTCGGCCAGGCGATCGTCGACGAGATGAAGGCGCGCGGCTGGAAGGCCGATGAGGTCGGCGCAATCCGCGTCTCCTACGACCAGCTGCCGACGGCGGTCGATCGCGTCGAAGGCGCCATCTCGGTGCTCAAGGCAAACGGCTTCAAGGCCGAAAACATCTTCGACGCGCCGCAGGCCAAGACCGACACGGAAGCGGCCCTCAACGCCGCGACGGTCGTGCTCAACGCCCATGCCGACATCAAGAAGTGGGTCTCCTTCGGCCTCAACGACGAAGCCGTGCTGGGTGCGGTGCGTGCTTCCGAAAGCGTCGGTATTCCGGCCGATGGCATGATCGGCGTCGGCATTGGCGGCGCGGATTCGGCGATCAACGAGTTCAAGAAGCCGACCGCGACCGGCTTCGTCGGCACGGTGATCATCTCGCCGAAGCGTCATGGCTACGAGACGGCGCTCAACATGTACGACTGGGTTGCCAACAACAAGGAACCGGAGAAGCTGATCCTGACCTCGGGTGCACTCGCCAAGCGCGACGACTACCAGAAGGTCCGCCAGGGTCTCGGCATCCAATAATCCTCCCTGTACAAACAGGCGGCGGCTCATCCCGCCGCCTGTTTGTCATTTCACAAGAAGGATCGCTACCCGTGTCCTTTCTCGACTTCGCGCACATCACCAAGACCTATCCGGGCGTCAAGGCGCTGTCGGACGTCTCGTTCGGCGTCGACAAGGGCGCCGTGCACGGCCTGATGGGCGAGAACGGCGCCGGCAAATCCACCCTGATCAAGATCCTGTCCGGCGACCAGCATGCCGATGAGGGCGAGATAAGCATCGACGGCAAGGTCCAGGCCTATGCCTCGACCAGGGATGCCTTCGACAATGGCGTCATCGTCATTCATCAGGAACTGCAGCTCGTTCCCGAGCTCACCGTTGCCGAAAATCTCAGCCTCGGGCGTTTCCCCGCCAACGCCGGCATCATCGCCGCCCGCCGGATGCTGGACGATGTCGGCGCCAAGCTGAAATCGGCCGGCATCGACATCGACATGCGCCGCAAGGTCAAGACGCTGTCCATCGGCGAACGCCAGATGGTTGAGATCGCCAAGGCGATCATGTTGGATGCACGGGTCATCGCGCTGGACGAGCCGACCTCGTCGCTGTCCTCGCGCGAAAGCGAAATCCTGTTTGCCCTGATCGACCGCCTGCGCGGCGAGGGCAAGGTCATCATCTACGTCTCGCATAGGCTGGACGAAGTGTTCCGGCTCTGCGACAGCCTGACCGTGCTGCGCGACGGCAAGCTCGCGGCGCACCACGCGTCGCTGAAAAATGTCACTCGCGACCAGGTCGTCGCCGAAATGGTCGGCCGCGAAATCTCCGACATCTGGGGTTTTCGCTCGCGCAAGCCCGGAGACGTCCGCCTGAAGGTCGACAATCTCAGCGGCCCCAAACTGAAGACGCCGGCCAGTTTCGAGGCGAGGGCAGGCGAGATCGTCGGCTTCTTCGGCCTGATCGGCGCCGGGCGCTCGGAACTGATGCGGCTGGTCTACGGCGCCGATCCGCGCTCGGGCGGCAGCATCACCGTCGACGGCAAGCTGGTCCGCGCCACCGATCCGCGTGGCACGATCCGGGCCGGCATCGTGCTGTGCTCGGAGGATCGCAAGCATGACGGCATCATCCAGAGCCGCTCGGTCGAGGAGAACATCAACATCTCGTCGCGGCGCCATCACACGCGCTTCGGCGTGTTGAACCGCGCCAGCGAGATCGCCACCGCCGAGACCTTCATCAAGAAGCTGAAGGTGCGCACGCCCTCGCGCAAGCAGGACATCATCAATCTCTCCGGCGGCAACCAGCAGAAGGTGATCCTTGGCCGCTGGCTGTCCGAGCAGGGCGTGCGGGTCCTCATCGTCGACGAGCCGACGCGCGGCATCGATGTCGGCGCCAAATCGGAAATCTACGAATTGCTCTACCAGCTTGCCGAGGACGGCATGGCGATCGTCGTCGTCTCGTCCGAACTGCCGGAGGTGATGGGCATCTGCGACCGCATCCTGGTGATGTGCGGCGGCCGCGTCAGCGCCGAACTCACCCGCGACCAGTTCGCCGAAAGGGCGATCCTGGCCGCCGCTCTCCCCGATCAGAAAACCCCCGACGCGATCGCATCCTGAGGACTTTTGGCATGACCGTCCAGTTGAAAAAAATCCTGCTCGGCGAACAGGGCCTCGTCGTCATCTTTGTCGTCGCCTTCGCGCTGGTGTCGGCTCTGGTGCCGAACTTCCTCACCGACCGCAACATGCTCGGCCTGCTGCAGTCGGTGGTCACCGTCGGCATCGTTGCCTGCACCATGATGTTCTGCCTTGCCGCGCGCGACTTCGACCTGTCGGTCGGTTCGATCGTCGCCTTTGCCGGCATGGTCGCGGTGATGGCGTCGAATTACACCGGTTCGATCCTGCTCGGCCTGCTGGCGGCGATCGCCTGCGGCGCCTTCGTCGGCTTCATCAACGGCGTCGTCATCGCCAAATTCCGCATCAACGCGCTGATCACGACGCTGGCCACCATGCAGATCGTGCGCGGCTTTGCCCTGATCGCTTCCGACGGTCGAGCCGTAGGCATCAACAGCCCGGATTTCTACCAATTGGCGCTGTCGAAACTGCTTGGCATACCGACGCCGGTCTGGGTGCTCGCCATCCTGTTTTGCATCTTTGGCTTCGTGCTCAACCGCACCGTCTTCGGCAAGAACACGCTGGCCATCGGCGGCAATCCAGAGGCCTCGCGGCTGGCCGGCGTCAATGTCGACCGGACGCGTATCTGGATATTCGCGCTGCAGGGCGTCGTCTGCGGCATTGCCGGCATCCTGCTGGCGTCGCGCATCACTTCCGGCCAGCCCAACGCGGCGGTCGGACTTGAACTTTCGGTCATCTCGGCCTGTGTGCTCGGCGGCGTCTCGCTTGCCGGCGGCCGCGCCACCATGTCGGGCGTCATCGTCGGCGTGCTGATCATGGGCATCGCCGAAAACGCCATGAACCTGCTCAACATCCCGGCCTTCTACCAGTACATCGTGCGCGGCGTGATCCTGCTGCTGGCCGTGTTGCTCGACAATCTGCGCTCGTCGGCACTGGGCCGGCGTTAAGCTGGAGGGATAAAAATGGCTGAGCGCCTTTCCGGCAAACGCATCTTCCTGACCGGTGCCGCGCAAGGCATCGGGCTCGCCATCGCCGAGGCCTGCCTTGCCGAAGGCGCAAGGCTGTTCCTGGTCGACCGCGACGGCGCGTTGCTGGACAAGACCGTCGCCGGCCTCGCCGCATCGCAAGGCCATGTCGGGCATGCGGCAGCCGACATCAGCGACGGTGCCGCGATTGCCGCTGCCGTCAGCCAAGCGACCGCCGAGATCGGCCCCATCAACGCGCTGATCAACAATGCCGGGGTCAATGTGTTCTCGACGCCGCTCGAGGCGACCGAGGAAGAGTGGAACCGCAACTTCGACGTCAACGTCAAGGGCGCCTGGAACTGCAGCAAGGCGGTGCTGCCGGGCATGATCGCAAGCGGCGGCGGCGCCATCCTCAACATCGCCTCGACGCACAGCTTCACCATCATCCCGCACACCTTCCCCTATCCGGTCGCCAAACACGCGCTGCTCGGCCTGACCAAATCGCTGGCGCTCGAATATGCGGCGCAAGGCGTGCGCGTGAACGCGCTGGCGCCCGGCTATGTCGAGACGCAGAAGGCGATCGACTACTGGAACAGCTTTCCTGATCCGGCCGCAGCACGCGCGAACACCATGGCGCTGCATCCCGGCGGCCGCATCGCCACGGCGCACGAGATCGCGCTGGCCGCGGTGTTCATGATTTCCGACGAGTGCCCGTTCATGAACGCGGCCACGCTTGTCGTCGATGGCGGGTTGAGCCAGCTCCAGCATCCTGCCTGAATTCCGGGAAAACCATGACCAAGAGACGATCGCAGCACTGGTTCGGTGGCCAAGGCAAGGATGCCTTCATCCACCGCAGCTGGATGAAGAACAACGGCCTGCCCGACGATGCCTTCGACGGCCGCCCGGTGATCGGCATCTGCAACACCTTCTCCGAATTCACGCCTTGCCATGTCCATTTCCGTGGCCTGATCGAGCACATCAAGGCTGGCGTGCTGGAGGCCGGCGGTCTGCCGCTGGAATTCCCGGTCTTCTCCTGCGGCGAATCCAACCTGCGCCCGACGGCGATGCTGTTTCGCAACCTCGCCTCGATGGATGTCGAGGAGGCGATCCGCGGCAATCCGATGGACGGTGTCGTGCTGATGGCCGGCTGCGACAAGACCACGCCGTCGCTGGTCATGGGCGCCGCTTCCTGCGACCTGCCGTCGATCGTCATTTCCGGCGGGCCGATGCTCAATGGCCGCTTCCAGGGCCGCGAGATCGGTTCCGGCACCGATGTCTGGAAATTCTCCGAGGATGTCCGCGCCGGCGTGATGAGCGAACAGGATTTCGCTGATGCCGAGAGCGCCATGTCGCGCTCGCCCGGTCACTGCATGACCATGGGCACGGCCTCGACCATGGCCTCGATGGTCGAGGCGCTCGGCCTGGCGCTGCCGGGCAACGCCGCCTATCCGGCGGTCGATGCACGCCGCAGCCGCATCGCCCGCATGACAGGACGGCGCATCGTCGAGATGGTCAATGAGGATCTACGCCCGTCGGCCATCCTCAAGAAGGCGGCCTTCGCCAACGCCATCCGCGTCAATGGCGCCATCGGCGGCTCGACCAATGCGGTCGTGCATCTCATCGCCATCGCCGGCCGCGTCGGCACCGAACTGACGCTGGACGATTGGGACAGATATGGCCGTGACGTGCCGACCATCCTCGACCTGATGCCGTCAGGCCGCTTCCTGATGGAGGATTTCTGCTACGCCGGCGGCATTCCGGCGGTCATGAAGGAGATCGCTGATCTGCTCGACCTCGACGCGCTGACGGTCACCGGCAAGACCTTGCGCGACAACATCACTGATGCCCAAAATTACAATCCCGAGGTGATCCGCCCGCGCGACAAGGCGCTCACCTCGCAGGGCGGTATCGCGGTGCTGCGCGGCAATCTGGCGCCCGACGGCGCCATCATCAAGCCGTCAGCTGCCTCACCACAGTTGATGAAGCATCGCGGCCGCGCCGTCGTCTTCGAGGACATCGACGACTACAAGGCGCGCGTCGACGATCCCTTGCTGGACATCGACGAGGGCTCGATCATGGTGCTGAAGAATTGCGGCCCCAAGGGCTATCCGGGGATGGCCGAGGTCGGCAACATGGCGCTGCCTCGGAAGCTGCTCAAGCAAGGCGTCCGCGACATGATCCGCATCTCCGATGCCCGCATGTCCGGCACCGCCTTCGGCACCGTCGTTCTGCATGCCGCACCCGAAGCCGCTATCGGCGGCCCGCTGGCGCTGGTCAGGAGCGGCGACATGATCGAGCTCGATGTCGAAGCGCGGAAGCTGCATCTCGACGTGTCCGATCAAGAACTCGCAAGGCGGCGGACATCCTGGGCTCCGCCGCAGCCGGTAATGCGCGGTGGCTATCAGGGTCTTTACGTCGACCATGTCTTGCAGGCGGATCGTGGCGCCGATCTCGACTTTCTCGTCGGATGCCGTGGCCATGCCATTCCGCGCGAAAGCCATTGAGGCCGACCAGCATGCCCAATTTCCAGCCTGATGATTTCCACGGCATTCACGCCATTCTCTACGCGCTCTTTGATGAGAACGAAAAACTCGACCGCGCGGCAATGCGAAGGCAGGTCGAGATCTGCCTGGCCAGCGGCGTGCACGGCATGGCAGCGCTCGGCCTGGCAACGGAAGTCGCCAAGCTGACCGAAGCCGAGCGTCGGATGATTATGGACTGGACGGCGGAAGACACCGCCGGAAAGGTGCCGCTCGCCTTCACCATCTTCGGCGCTTCGGTGGCCGAGCAGGTGGCACAGCTTCGCCATGCTGAAAGCGTGGGAGCCGATTGGGTGATCCTGCAGCCGCCGCCGGTCGGATCCTATGGTGCGCCGGAATACATCAAGTTCTTCGGCCGCGTCGCTGAGGCGACCGACCTGCCGGTGGCGATCCAGAACGCGCCGGCGTTTTTCGGGCGCGGCCTGTCCTCAGACGAAATCCGCGAACTCGTCACGCTTCATCCTAACATAAGGCTGATCAAGGGCGAGGGCCCGGTCACCGACATTGCCGGATTGATCGAACGCACCGAAGGCCGGATACCGGTCTTCAACGGACGTGGCGGTCTGGAACTGGTCGACAATTTCCGTATCGGTTGCCGCGGCATGATCTTGGCGTCCGACTGCATCGACCTCGCCGTGCGCGCCTGCAATGCGTTCCGCGCCGGAGACGAAACAACGGCTGAGGCCGAGTACGCAGGAATGCTGCCGGCAGCGGTCTTCGTCATGCAGGGCATCGAGAACCTGATCTGCTACGGCAAGCGGCTGTTCGGCGCCCGTGCCGGCATCCCGATCCACGACCGGGCTCCGGCGATGCGGCCAAGCGAGATCGGCCTGGCGATGGTGGCGCGCTTTGCGGCTGGCCTCGGCCGGTTGCCGGGCTAAACGGCAACTGAGCGCCCGACAATGTCGAGGCCGTGGTAAGCTCCTTGAGACCAGCCCCGCGACCATGCGGCGGGCCCCGGCGGCTTCAGCCGAGAAGGTCGGTTGCGACTTCGAGCGTGTTGCGCAACGACGTCTCGAGATGGTGTTCCATCGCTCGCGCGGCGCCCTCGGCGTCGTGACGTTTCAGCGCATCGTGAATGGCTTCATGCTGTTTGATCGTCTGTTCACCGTAGCCGGGCTTCGGAATGACGAGATGGCGGCCGCGATCCATCTGCGCCTTGGAGATGTCGACGGCCCTCCAGATCATCGGCAGGCCGCAGATTTCAGCGATGGTGCGGTGAAAGACATCGTCAAGCTGTATCGCGGTGGCATATCTGCCCTGCGATATGGCAAGCCGGTGCGCCGCCATATTGTCCTCCAGCAATTCACCGGCTGCCGGTGAGAACTTGGCGGCCGCGCGTCGGGCGCTTTCCATCTCCAGGGCCCGGCGGATGACGTAGGCTTCTTCCAGGTCGGCCCGGCTGATCGGCGCGACATAGGTGCCGGTCTGCGCCAGGATGGTGACCAGACCCTCGTCGCTGATGCGCTTGACCGCTTCGCGCACCGGGGTACGCGAAACACCGAGCGCTTCCGCGATGGCCACCTCGTTGATCACTTCCCCAGGCCTCATCTGTCCGACGACGATTAGGTTGCGAATCTGGTGATAGATCTGATCGCGGAGCGGAAGAGCCCGATTGAGAGTCGAAGGATCCAGGTCCATGGGAAATCCGTGGCTTAGGTCGCCGGAAATGGTCAGATTAGAATGAAAATCAGAAAGCCCCTAATGCGGGTGGATGGAGAGAATTTCTAATCCCGTCAGCGGATTTAGAATAAACTAACTCTACAGAATTTGTGGAATAAGCAATCTGCACTGGCGATCTGGTTTCCATCCGGACAGGACTACGCCATGCCTACTCTTTTGCGCTCGCCCTTAACCAAAGCAGGGATATCCGGCCGCCTCCGCCAGGCAGCGGGAGAAAGGCCATGAGCCGGGATGTGCCAGAACGCATCAAGGTGCTCTGGTTTCTGCCGACGCATGGCGACAGCCGCTATCTCGGCACGACAGAAGGCGGCAGGGCCGTCGATCTGCCCTACCTGACGCAAGTGGCGAAGGCCGCCGACACGCTGGGTTACTATGGCGTGCTGCTGCCGACCGGTCGGGCATGCGAGGATTCCTGGGTGATCGCATCGGCGCTTGTGCCGCTGACCGAGCGGTTGCGGTTCCTCGTCGCCGTGCGACCGGGCCTGCAATCGCCGACGCTGGCCGCGCGCATGACGGCGACGCTCGACCGCATCTCCAACGGGCGCTTGCTGATCAATGTGGTCACCGGCGGCGATCCGCTGGAGAACAAGGGCGACGGCATCTTCCTGTCGCACGCCGAGCGCTATGAGGTGACGCAGGAGTTCCTGCGGATCTACAAGCGGGTGCTGAGCGGCGAGACGGTCGAGCACGAGGGCAAGCATTTCCGCATCGAGGATGGAAGGCTGCTGTTTCCGCCGGTGCAGACGCCCTATCCGCCGCTCTATTTCGGCGGCTCGTCCGATGCCGGATCCGTGGTGGCGGCGCAGGAGATCGACAAATATCTGACCTGGGGCGAGCCGCCCGCCGATGTCGAGCGCAAGCTGGATGGCGTGCGCGAACTGGCCGAGAAGGCCGGCCGCAAACTCTCCTTCGGCATTCGCCTGCATGTCATCGCGCGTGAAACGACCGAGGAGGCCTGGGCCGCCGCCGACAGGCTGATCAGCCGGCTCGACGATGCGACGATCGCCTCGGCGCAGAAAGTCTTTGCCCGCATGGATTCGGTCGGCCAGGCGCGGATGAGCGCGCTGCATGGCGGCAATCGCGCCAAGCTCGAGATTGCGCCCAACCTCTGGGCCGGCGTCGGCCTGGTGCGCGGCGGCGCCGGGACCGCACTTGTCGGCGATCCCGACACGATCGCCGAGCGCATCGATGAATACCGGCGCCTCGGCATCGATACCTTCATCCTGTCCGGCTATCCGCATCTGGAAGAAGCCTATCGCTTCGGCGAGCTGGTGCTGCCGAAACTGCCGACCGATCATCCGGTCAAATCAGCCGCTTCGTCCGTCAACACCGGCCCGTTCGGCGAGACCATCGCCGGCGACCACCCACCGAAGTCGCTCGCCAGCGCCTCGTGAACGCGCTCCCTCCGGCCCGTCGGCTGCGCGTCGCCATCGTCGGCGGCGGCTTTTCCGGCGCGGCGGTAGCCTGGCACCTGGCGCAAATGCATCGGCCGGAACGCCTGTCGATTTCCGTGATCGAGCCGCGCTCTTTCGTGGGCGGCGGCCTTGCCTACTCCAGCGAGGAGCCGGCGCACCGGGTCAATGTCCCGGCTGTCAGGATGAGCATGGCTCCCGACGACCCGCAGCACTTTGCGCGCTGGTTGGTCCGCAGCGGAGAACTCGAGCGCGACACCGACGCCATCTGGAAGAATGGCGACGCCTATCCGCGCCGGCGCGTGTTCGGTCGCTACGTCGCCGAACATCTGGCGCCCCATCTCAGTTCCGGCGTTGTTGAAGGGTCCGCCACACGCGTGACGCGCGATGCCAGTGGCGCGGGCTGGACCGTGCATACGTCCAGTGGGTTGGTCGCCGCCGATATCGTCGTCCTGGCAGCGACGCACCCGCAGCCGGCGATTCCAGCCGCGCTGATCCACCTGTCGGAAGCGCCCGGTTTCATCGCCGATCCGTACGCGCCAGCCGTGCTTGCCGGGATCGGGCCGGACGCGTCGGTGTTGATCGTCGGCTCTGGCTTGACCTCGGCCGACATGGTCGCCGAACTCGACCGTCGCGGCCATCGCGGCCGAATCCTGTCGCTGTCGCGCCGCGGCTTACGCTCGCGCGGCCACCCTGATATCAGGGGCGAGCCCTTTGGCGACTTTGCCTCGGCCCCGGCCATATCAGCGCTTGGCCTGCTCAAGACCATTCGCGCGACGCTGGCGGCGGCGCGTGCGGCCAATGTCAACTGGCAGTCGGTCTTCGACCAGCTGCGCCTGCAGGGTCCTGTGCTGTGGTCGGCACTTGCTCCACCGGAGCGGGCAAGGCTGGTCCGCCAGCTGCGCGTGTTCTGGGACGTTCATCGCTTCAGGATCGCTCCGCAGGTCGCTGCCGTGCTCGACCGGCGTCATGCGGCCGGCACGTTCGACACCATTGCCGCCAGGCTTGTCGCATCGAACGATGAGGACGGCAGCCTGGCGGTCAGCTTTCAACGGCGCGGGCAGACGCGGATCGAGACGGCGCGCTTCGATGCCGTCATCAACACCACGGGTCCGGCCCATGGGCAGGCACTACAGCTGAACCCGGCATTGCACTCGCTGGCTGAAGCCGGCCTGATCAGGACGGACCAATACGGGCTTGGCATCGACACAAGCCTCGACAGCCGCGCCGTCGGCCGAGATGGCAAGGCGGTCTCGACACTCTTCGTCGCCGGTCCGCTGGCGCGAGCGACTTTCGGCGAACTCATGGGCCTGCCTGAGGTTGCCCGCCATGCCCAGACGGTCGCGGCCGAAATTGCCAAGCTGGTGGAAACGCCAGCCGAGGCCGTCAGCGCCAATGTTGCGCATGGTCCGCTCGCGAGCTGACACCGGCAAGCCGGGTTGGCCTGATAAAATTGGTATTTCCGTCCCCACAGGGCTTCAAAAACGGAAAATCCTTCTTTGTATATATATTCTATAAACATAATAAATATTGGGGAAGCCGGCGCGGCCGGAGCGATCAACGACACGGCCTGAATGGGAGACAGTTCATGGCACACGCAGAAACCGACGCGATCAAATTCGCCTACTGGGTGCCGAATGTTTCGGGCGGCCTGGTGATCTCCAACATCGAGCAGCGCACCAATCATTCGGCCGAGTACAACCGCAAGCTGGCGCAGATCGCCGAAAAGTCCGGCTTCGACTATGCGTTGAGCCAGATCCGCTTCACCGCCGGCTATGGCGCCGACGAACAGCATGAATCGGTAGCGTTCAGCCACGATCTGCTGGCGGCGACCACGACGCTCAAGGTCATCGCGGCGATCCTGCCCGGACCGTGGAACCCAGCGCTGGCGGCCAAGCAGATTGCCACCATCAGCTACCTGACCAATGGCCGTGTCGCGGTCAACCTCGTCTCCGGCTGGTTCCGGGGCGAGTTCCACGCCATCGGCGAGCATTGGCTCGACCATGACGAGCGCTATCGCCGCTCGGAGGAATTCATCCGTGCGCTGCGCGGAATATGGACACAGGACAGCTTCACTTTCCGTGGTGATTTCTACCGCTTCAATGAATATTCGCTGAAGCCGAAGCCGCAGCAGCCGCTGCCCGAAATCTTCCAGGGCGGCTCGTCGCGTGCAGCGCGCGACATGGCATCGCGCGTCTCGGACTGGTACTTCACCAACGGCAACACGCCGGCCGAAATCGCCAAGCAGGTCGACGATATCAGGGCCAAGGCGAAAGCCAACAACCATTCCGTCAAGGTCGGCGTCAACGCCTTTGCCGTCGTCCGCGAGACCGAGGACGAGGCCAGGGCGGTGCTGGCCGAAATCATCGCCAAGGCCAATCCCGAGGCGGTCAACGCCTTTGGCCACGAGGTCAAGAATGCCGGCAAGGCGTCGCCGGAAGGCGAGGGCAATTGGGCGAAATCGTCCTTCGACGATCTGGTCCAGTACAATGACGGCTTCCGCTCGAACCTGATCGGCACGCCCCGGCAAGTCGCTGAGCGCATCGTCGACCTGAAGCGCGCCGGCGCCGATCTCATCCTGCTCGGCTTCCTGCATTTCCAGGAAGAGGTCGAGTATTTCGGCAAGCATGTCATCCCGCTCGTCCGTGAGTTGGAAAACGCCGAGGCGGCAGCGTCGCTGGCGGCGGAGTAGCCACCCCACAGGCTGGCCGGACAGGCTCCGGCCGGCACACGCATGAAAGCTATCCGGCGCGCTCGAGCCATCGAGCCGCAATGAGAATTTGCGCGCCTGCTGACGCAATCGAGGACGATTGGAATGCCTCTGCCCAGTTATACGCTCGGAGTGATGGAGGCTTCCGCCTACGCACCGGAGGTCTTTGCGCACGGCCTGCCGTCAAGCCCGCCGGAGCAGCAGCCCGCAGCCAACGGCGAGCCGATCGGCTCCGTTGCCGGCGTCGCCTCTGCGTTGCTTTCGCTTCAAGGCATCAGCCTGTCGTTTGGCGGCGTCGTGGCACTGGCCGATATCGATCTGTCGGTCCGCTCCGGCGAGATCCGGGCCATCATCGGCCCGAACGGCGCCGGCAAGAGTTCGCTGATCAACGTCATCAGCGGCGTCTACCGGCCGGATCGCGGCCATGTAAAGCTCGACGGCGCCGTCTATGCCCAGGTCCCGACGCAGCGGCTGGCGCATCTCGGCGTCGCCAGGACCTTCCAGAACCTTGCTCTGTTCAAGGGTCTCAGCGTCCTCGACAATGTCGCTTCCGGCCTCGCTTACAAGGTCCGCTCCAACTTTGCCGGCCAGGTGCTCGGCATCGGCCGCTCGCGCGGCGAGCAGCGTGACTCTCTGAGCCGTGCCGAACAGATCCTGGAATTCCTTGATCTCACGTCTGTCCGCGACCGTCTTGTCGGCACGCTGCCTTACGGGCTGCAGAAGCGGGTCGAACTGGCCCGTGCATTGGTGGCGCAGCCGCGCCTGCTTTTGCTCGACGAGCCGATGGCCGGCATGACTGCAAGCGAAAAGAGCGAGATGGCGGCCTTCGTCCGCGCCGCGCGCGACCGCTTTGCCACCACTGTGGTGTTGATCGAGCACGATGTCGGTGTCGTCATGGGTCTGTCGGATCGCATTGCCGTTCTCGACTACGGCCGCAAGATTGCCGACGCCACGCCCGACGAAGTCAGGAACGACCAGCGCGTCATCGATGCCTATCTCGGCGTCGCCTCGGATAATGAGGACGGGGCAGGCATATGATCGCTGATTTCGACTACCAGTTCTTCCTCGAAGTGCTCGTTGGCGGCCTGCTCTCCGGCGTCATGTATTCGCTGGTCGCGATCGGCTTCGTGCTGATCTACAAGACCTCGGGCGTGCTCAATTTCGCGCAAGGCGCGATGCTGTTGTTTGCGGCACTCACCTTCGTCAGCCTTGTCGAGCGTGGTGTGCCGTTCGCACTTGCGCTGGTGATCACCTTCGCCATCATGGTGGCGATCGGCATCGCCATCGAGCGCACAGTGCTGCGGCCGCTCACCAACAAGCCGCCGATCACGCTGTTCATGGCGACGCTCGGCCTGTCCTACATCATCGAGGGCGCCGCCCAGCTGATCTGGGGCACGCAGGTCCATGGCCTCGATCTCGGCATCGAAGACGTACCGCTGGAAATCGGCGGCGTGCTGATCAGCCAGTTCGATATCTTCGCCGCCGTGGTCGCCGCCGGCATGGTTCTCCTGCTGTCGCTGTTCTTCCGATACACCCGCATCGGCCTCTCCTTTCGCGCCGTCGCCGACGACCAGTTCGCGGCCCTCGCGGTCGGCCTCAGGCTGCCCTTGATCTGGGCGACCGTCTGGGCTGCTGCCGGCCTCGTCGCACTGGTGGCGGGACTGCTGTGGGGCGCACGCCTCGGCGTGCAGTTCTCGCTGTCGCTGGTGGTGCTGAAGGCGCTGCCGGTGCTGGTGCTCGGCGGCTTCGATTCCATCCTCGGCGCCATCGTCGGCGGCCTCTTGATCGGCGCCAGCGAGAAGCTCGCCGAGGTCTATATCGGCGACTATTTCGGCGGCGGCATCGAGAGCTGGTTCGCCTATGTCGTCGCGCTGGTCTTTCTCTTGATACGTCCCTCCGGCCTGTTCGGCCAGAAGCTCGTGGAAAGGGTCTGAGCGATGACCGCGATAACAAGCGATTTCTCGTCCGCGCCGGTGCTGCCCAAATGGGTCGTCCCCGTGCTGCTGCTCGCCTTCGCCTATGGCGTCGTGCCGCTGATCGGCTCGAGCTATCTATTCGAGGCCATCCTGCTGCCGTTCCTGGCGCTCAGCCTCGCCGGCGTGGGCTTGAACATCCTGACCGGCTATGCCGGCCAGGTGTCGCTTGGGAGTGCTGCCTTCATGGCAGCGGGCGCCTTCGCCGCCTACAATTTCAACCTGAGGATCGAAGGCCTGCCGCTGATCGGCAGCATCTTCCTGGCCGGCATCGTCGCGGCCGCGATCGGCATCGCCTTCGGCCTGCCCAGCCTGCGGCTGAAGGGTTTTTATCTCGCGGTTTCGACCCTTGCCGCGCAGTTCTTCGTGCAATGGGCGCTGACCAAATTCAGCTGGTTTTCCAACAACTCGGCATCCGGCGTCATGGATGCGCCGAGACTGTCGATTTCAGGCTTCGCGCTCGACGGCGCCATCGGCCGCTATCTCTTTGCGCTGACAATCGTCAGCGTCCTCACCTTCCTCGCTCATCGGCTGGTCTCGTCGCAGACCGGGCGCAACTTCATCGCCATCCGTGACAATGAAACCGCCGCCCGCATCATCGGCATCCCGGTGCTGAAGACCAAGCTGCTGGCCTTTGCCATCTCGTCCTTCATCATCGGCGTTGCCGGCGTCATCTGGGCCTTCGCTTATCTCAGAACCGTCGAGCCGGACGGCTTCGATCTCGACCGGTCGTTCCAAATCCTGTTCATCATCATCATCGGCGGCCTGGCCTCGATCCGTGGCGCCTTCTTCGGCGCCGCCCTCATCGTGGTTTTTCCGCTCGTCCTGTCTCGCCTCGGCGGCTTTCTGCTCGGCGATCTCTTCGACTCGGGCGTGCTCGACATGAGCCAGCGCATCGTGCTGGGCGCGCTCATCATCCTGTTTCTGATCCTCGAACCCGACGGGCTGGTGGCGCTGTGGGACAGGATCCGAAGACGGCTCCTGTTCGCCTGGCAGTCGACCTGAGCTGACGCATCCGAAAATGAACCACATCCGAAAATGAACAAGGGGCCGAACCCAAGACGGCCCATACCGGGAGTACCCTAACCATGACTTTCCTGAGCACAATCAAGGCGGCGGCACTGTCCGCGGCGATGATCGTGTCGGTGGCCTTGCCCGCCGCGCACGCCGACGAACAATATTTCCCGCTGCAAAGCTATCGCGTCGGACCTTATGCGGCCGGCGGTACCGGCTTCTTCGGCGGCTTCATCGACTATCTCAACCTCATCAACATCCGCGACGGCGGCGTCAACGGCGTCAAGCTGACCTGGGACGAATGCGAGACCCAGTATGAGGTCGAGCGCGGCGTCGAATGCTACGAGCGGCAGAAGAGCCATGCCGGCGCAGCCGCGTGGAACCCGCTTTCGGTCGGCATCGCCTATGCCATGATCGACCGCATCACCGCCGACAAGGTGCCGCTGATCACCGTCAACCACGGCCGCACCGACTCGACCGACGGGCGTGTCTTCCCCTACGTCTTCCCGCTGCTGCTCAATCCCTACAGCGAGACATCGGGCATCGTGAACTACATCGCCTCCAAGGAGGGCGGCATCGACAAGCTGAAGGGCAAGAAGATCGTCGTGCTCTATCACGGCTCGCCCTACGGCAAGGAGACCATCCCGATCTATGAATTGCTGGCGCAGAAATACGGCTTCACCGTGCAGCAGATCGAGGTGCCGCATCCCGGCAACGAGCAGCAGTCGCAGTGGCTGACCATCCGCCGCGCCAAGCCGGACTTCGTCGTCCTGCGCGGCTGGGGCGTAATGAACCCGGTGGCGCTGAAGACAGCGGTCAAGGTCGGCTATCCCGTCGACCACATCGTCGGCAATGTCTGGTCGAATTCGGAAGAGGACGTGATCCCGGCCGGCGACGCCGCCAAGGGCTACACCGCCATCACCACCCAGGCTTCCGGAAACTCCTACCCGGTGGTGCAGGAGATCGTGAAAACGGTCTACGACGCCGGCAAGGGCAATCTGGAAGACAAGTCGCGCATCGGCTCGGTGTACCACAACCTCGGCATCGTCAACGGCATCCTCAATGTCGAGGCGATCCGCGTCGCGCAGGAGAAGTTCGGCCACCGCACGCTGACCGGCGACGAGGTCCGCTGGGGCTTCGAGCATCTCAAGCTCGATCCGGCCAAGGTCGAGGCGCTCGGCGCCAAGGACCTGTTCCATTCGATCAATGTCAGCTGGGACAACCACGAAGGCGAAGGCTACGTGACCTTCCAGCAGTGGGACGGCAAGAAGTGGAACGTCGTCTCCGACTGGATCGCGCCGGACTGGGCGCTGCTGCGGCCGATCATCGAGAAGTCCGCCGAGGCCTACGCCGCCGAGAAGGGCATCAAGCTGCGCACGGCGGACGACGCCGACGCGGTGACCACCAACTGATCAGCCAAAGCCTGGCGCTGCGGATCGGTTTCCGTGGCGCCCGGCCTGTTTCGGTTCATCGAACCACGGAAATGAGAGCCCATGCCGGACGATGACGTCATTCTTGCCGTGGACACGGTCCATGCCACCTACAACCACGCCATCACGGCGCTGCATGGCGTCAGCTTCGAGTTGAAGCGGGGCCAGATCCTGGCATTGCTCGGCGCCAACGGAGCCGGCAAGACCACGACGCTGAAAGCCGTCTCCAACCTGCTGCCGGCCGAGCGCGGCCAGGTCAATGCCGGCACCATCCGCTATGAAGGCTCGGATGTCTCGCGCCGCAAGCCGGGCGATCTCGTGCGTGCCGGGCTGGTGCAGGTGCTGGAGGGGCGCCACTGCTTCAAGAGCCTTACCGTCGAGGAAAACCTGATTGCGGGCGGCATCGGCCGCAGCGGCAGCCGTGCCGAGATCAACGGGGATCTCGAGCGGATCTACGGCTATTTCCCTCGCCTCAGGGAAAAGCGCCGGACACTGTCCGGGCTGACGTCGGGCGGCGAACAGCAGATGACCGCCATCGGCCGGGCGCTGATGTCGCGGCCGCGCCTGCTGGTCCTCGACGAGCCGTCAATGGGGCTCGCCCCGCTCATCGTCCAGGACATCTTCCAGAGCTTGAGAAAACTCAACCGCGAGACCGACCTGTCGATCCTGGTCGCCGAGCAGAACTCGGCGGTCGCCCTCAGATACGCCGACCACGCCACGGTCCTCGAAAATGGCGTCTCCGTTCTCTCTGGCGCGGCTGCCGAGCTTCGCCAGCGCGAGGACGTCAGGGCCTTCTATCTCGGTCAATCGACCCCCGGGCAGCAGGCAGCGCCTGCCGCCAAGCCAGCCCATCTCCATGCCGTGGCCTGAAACGAAATCCGAAGGAGCATTGAAATGACCGTTTCGACCGTCAAGACCGACCACGCTTCCGCCGCCGTGCCGCCAGTCGCGCGACCAACCGTGCCTGCGCACATCATCAAGGACGACGCCGAGGCGATTGCCATCGCCCACGCGCTCGCCGCCGAATTCGTCAAGGGTGCCTCCCGGCGCGACCGCGAGCGGATCTGGCCGGTTGCCGAACTCGATGCGTTTTCGCAAAGCGGCCTGTGGTCGATCAATGTGCCCAGAGCATTCGGCGGGCCGGAGGTGTCCTATGCGACGCTGGCCAAGGTGATCGAGATCATCTCGGCCGCCGATTCCTCGATCGGCCAGATTGCGCAGAATCATCTTGGCGTTGTCGCCGCCATCCGCACCGTGTCCGATGCGGACCAGCAGAAGCTGCTGTTCGCCGAAGCGCTGAAAGGCACGCGGTTCGGCAACGCCTTTTCCGAGTTCGGCTCCAAGCGCGCCGCCGATTTCGAGACCCGCTTCACCGATGCCGGCGATCATGTCGTCGTCAACGGCCGGAAATTCTATTCGTCCGGCGCGCTGCTCGCCCATCTGGTGCCGATCGTGGCGCTCGATGACGAGGGCCGCGCCTGGTACGCCATCGCCGACCGCAGCGCGCCCGGCCTGACGGTCATCGACGACTGGTCGAGTTTTGGCGAGTTTTGGCCAGCGCACGACGCTTTCCGGCACCGTCATCATCGACAACGTCAAGGTGCCGAAGACGCATCTGGTGCCCGGCTACAAAGGCTACGACAAGCCGACAGCCGACGGCGCCATCTTCCAGATCATCCAGGTGGCGGTCGACACCGGCATCGCCCAGGCGGCGATCGACGAGACGGTTCACTTCGTCAGGACCAGGAGCCGCGCCTGGATCGACAGCGGCGTCGACAATGCCTGGGACGATCCCTACACCATCCAGGCGATAGGCGACCTGACGCTGCGCCTGCACGCGGCGCAGGCGCTGCTCGAAAAGGCCGGCCTGGCAATCGACCGCGCCGTGGTCGAGCCGACCGCCGAGACGGTGGCGCACGCCCAGATCGTCACCGCCGAGGCAAAAATCCTGTCGACCGAGATCGCCATTGCCGCCACCAACAAGCTGTTCGAACTGGCGGGGACGCGCTCGACGCTGGCCGAACACAATCTCGACCGGCATTGGCGCAACGCCCGCACGCACACGCTGCACGATCCGGTGCGTTGGAAGTACTCGATCCTCGGCAAATATTTCCTCAACGGCGAAAACCCGCCGCTGCACGCCTGGAGCTGATTTCCCACCGGCGGGCGAGAGGCTCGCCACATCAAAATTTTTCGGCCACTATCACCCAAAGAGGTCCACTGCCATGTCAAATCCAACAGTCGTCGGCTTTTCCGGCAACATCACCCGGCCGTCAAAGACGCGCGCCTTCGTCGATCTGGTCACCAGGGACATCGCAGCCAGCCACGGCCTGTCGGCGAGCACCTATGATATCGAGGATCTCGGTCCGTCGCTTGGCACGGCGAAATGGGCCCGCGATCTCGACGGCCAGGCGCGCGCGATCCTGGAACAGATCCTCGCCGCCGACGTGCTCGTCGTCGGGTCGCCGACCTACAAGGGCAGCTATACCGGTCTGTTCAAGCATTTCTTCGACCTGATCGATCCGGCGGCATTGCGGGGAAAGCCCATCGTGTTGACGGCGACCGGCGGTGGCGAGCGCCATGCCCTGATCGTCGAACATCAGCTGCGGCCGCTGTTCGGCTTCTTCGAGGCCTTTGCCCTGCCCACCGCCGTCTACGCCACTGACAAGGATTTCACCGACGGCGTGCTGCGCTCCGAGGCCATCCTTAAGCGTGCGGCGCAGGCTGTGGACGAGGTCGGCTTCGTGCTGGCCAACCGCTCGGCTGGCAGGATCGCCGCCGAATAACTTGCCGGCAGCGGATTGCGCCGCGATCGAAATAGGCGAGGGCAGCGCCCTCGCTTACGCGCAATTTACGACCGCCCGCTAAAAACGTTCCTGTCTGATTCGTCTGGGACAGGAACGTCATGAGCAAAGCCCTCACATCCTTCGCACTGGTCGCCGTGCTGACCGCCTTGCTCATGGCGTTGAGCCTGGCCGTGGCCAGGCACGGCTATCCCTACGGCGCGATCGGCGTCAGGCGCCTTGACGGCATTGCCGATGCCGGCGTGTTCATCCCGATTGCCGCGGTTTATTTCTTCGGCGCGATGCTGATGATGATCCTGCCGATCAGGGCGGCCGGCATTGTCCTGACCCATGCCGCCGACGCCCTCTTCTGGACCGTGATCGCGTTGTTTGCGACCATCGTCGGTTGTCTGGTCGCCAGATGGGCGTTCGGCCAGGGCAGCGCCGTGTGGGCGCTGCTGAACTGGCGGTTCCTGTTTGCGGCGGCGATCGTCGGTTGTCACTTCGTCATGAACGAGCTGCGCCGCAACGTGCTGCTGCGCAGCCTGTTCTTCGTGGTCTTTGCCGCCGCGACGCTGGCCTGCCTGTTCTGGTCTTTCACGCTCTAGCCAAAACCTGCTGCTCGCCTTGCCGCCTGCACCCTCTGTTGCCGACGCGGATGAACGTGGCGCCGGCAGCTCAGGCTTGTCGTTTTGCATCCCCTCATGCCCCAACACGTTGGCAGGAGAATGAACTATCCAGCATTCGTTTCCAGCTGGATGATTTGCGCAAATTTACAATCCGTGCTGCCGCCGCACCGATAGTTTGGCAATTGAACAAAACAAGGCGCTGCGAAAATGAACCGCCGCGAATTTGCGAAAGGCCTCATCGCAACAGCGCTTCTCGGCGGCCTCACCAATCGCCGCGCCCTCTCACAGGAGAACACCGCAATGGCAAAGCCAGCCCCGTTCAGAATCGCCATTTCCGATGACCAACTCGCCGATCTCAAGGCGCGCCTGCAACACACCCGTTGGCCGGATGAGCCCGCCGGAACAGGATGGATGGCCGGAACAAATCTCGATTACATGAAGAGACTGACCGACTATTGGCTCCATGACTATGACTGGCGAAAGGCCGAAGCGAGCCTGAACGCGTTGCCGAACTACAAGGTCAATATTGAGGGGATTGACCTGCATTTCGTCCATCAACCGTCGCGAAAGAAGGGCGCGACGGCAATCCTCTTGCTTCATGGTTGGCCGGATAGCTTCTACCGGTATCACAAAGTCGTGGATGCGCTGGCGGAGGAATTTCACGTTGTCGTGCCGTCCATTCCGGGCTTTGGCTTCTCCGGTAAAACGGCTCTTCCCGCCGACAAGGTGGCCGACATTTTTGCCCACCTCATGGATGATGTCTTGGGTTACCACCGCTTCATCGCGGCGGGCGGCGATTTGGGGTCGGTAATTGCGATGTCGCTGTCGCAGCGTCATTCGGACAAGCTTATTGGTTCCCATCTGACCGATGTGGGCTACCCGGATCATACCACGGACTTTGGCGCCCTGAGCGGGCCGGAACAAGGTTACGCAGGGGCGATTCAACAATGGTTCTTCATGCATGGCGCCTTTAATCTTGTGCAGGCCACAAAGCCGCAAAGCCTCGCCTTCGCCATGAACGACTCGCCGGTCGGACTCGCGGCATGGATCATGAGCTTCATGGCCGGAATGGGGGTCGGCGATGATGCGGATGCCAGATTTGGTCGTGATGAGCTTTTGACCAACATCATGATCTACTGGCTGACGGAAACGGCTGCCTCATCCTTCCGCGTCTACAATCAAAACGCTATGCAGCCGCCTAACATCAAGGGAAAAAACACCAGGGTCCCGGTGGCGGTGGCGACTGAAGTGCCGATTCCAGGCGGAGTTCGCCTGCCCCGTGAATGGGCGGACCGCCAGACCTCGGGAAATGTCGTGCAATTTCACGATATGGAAAAGGCAGGCCATTTCGCCGCGTGGGAGGATCCCGCATTCTATGTCGAAGACATCAGGCAATTCGCGGCACTTATCGCGAAATAAGCTCAGCCGTGAACGCCCGCCGGGCGAAAACGCTCGCCCGGCTTCAGATCTTGTGAACCGCATCAAGGTTTGATGGCAACGAACCCATTATCTTCTTTAGAGACTTAATCATGTGCGGTTGATCCGTGTAGCCAAGATCGAAAGCCACCGTTGCGGCGCTATGGCCGGCTTTCAAGCGCCGCACCGCTTCCTGCGCGCGCCGGATCAACTGAAAATCTTTCTGCGTAATACCGGTGGTGTTTTTGAAATGCTGTTGTACCGAGCGTTTGGAGGCGGCTTTGGGCTTCTCGGTAAAGGCCCTGGCCACAACGTCGTTGGACATAAGCAGCCCTGCCGCGATCATCCCATCGACAAGAGCTTCGGCGTTCAGAAATGTTGGTAGCGGCAGTTCCACTCCGTCGAGCAAAAATTCGTCTTCTCTTACATCCAGAAAACGGACCGTCGCGCCGGTTCGCACCTCTTTGTCACGCGCAAGATAGACATGGGCGGCAAAGGAGATGACAACGGAGTGCTCACCTTCAAGATATGGCACCTCGACGGGTTCAGTTGCCTGACCGCTTAAAAACACAACGGATTGACCATCCGGGGCGACGCTGCGGATCAGATCCCACGAACCGTCTGGTGTGGCCACATAAATCCCGTCACTTAAACACACAGTTTGCCAGACTGTGTCGATCCAGGGATGGGAGGATGACCGGCTCGTGTGCTTTTGGACCATGATCGGCAAATTGCTCCGGCAAAACTGCGACGGCGATTCATAAACGGCGCACGGGTTACACAGTTGAACCCTTGCGCGACGGCGTCCAGCCCTTGCAGCTGATTTGCGGAAGATATCAACGCATCCTCTCCGAACCTGGAGTGGCGATCAGCCCAAAGGATATCCCGCTTTATATTAGCCGGCTAATCGGATGATCCGGCGGCAATGTTGCCGGCGGCCGTTTCCATCCATGTCCAGAGATAGGCCGCAAGACCACGGTCGACATGGATGCGCAGCTTACCGCCATGGCGATAGACGACGGCGCTGATACCGGCGAAGGACAGCGCTGCACTGGCACTCGCTTGCTTTGGATCGAGTGTCGTTCCGCGCGCGATGAAAGCGTCGAGCGCAGCGCCCTCTACCTCGAACACCTGCAGCCCGGCGCTGATCGTCGTCACCGCGAACCCTTCTGCATGCCAGCCCGTGGCAACGGCTAGGGAGCTGTTCGACACGACGAGCAGCCGGTCGCGCGCCAGCCGCGCCGCATAGCGGCCGCCCTGCGCGGTACCAAAGGCTCCGACACCAGTGCGGTCCACGCCAGATACTCGCGCCCACGCGTCGAGGTCGCCGCTGACCAGCAACTGGTTGAGGCCGCAGACCGCGCGCACCACAAGGCCGGGCGCCGTGATCACCGCCGACTGCCAGTCCGGTGCAACGGACCATTTTTCCGCGAGATCACGCATGCAGCCGGTCTCCTGCCGGGTTGAAGGCGCAAGGGGCGGTAATCGTCGCCTTGCTGATCTTGCCGAGATGCTGGATGTCGATCGTCTCGCCATGGCGGGCCGCGCCGCGCTCGATCAGGCCAAGCGCAACCGGGCGGCCGAGCGTCGGGCTTTGGTAGCTCGATGTGACAAAGCCCTGGCTGCGCAATCTGCCGTCGATCCGTTTGATGCCGTGCGCGCCGGTCGGCAGCGGCGCTTCGCCTTGCGGCACCGTAAGCCCGACAAGCTGCATGCGGTTGTCACGCGAGGCCTCTTCGGTGAACAGCGAGCGGCGGCCGACGAACTCGGTCTGGCGCTTGGTCCGCGGGCCGTCGACGCCGAGATCGTGCGGCAGCGTGGTGCCGTCGGTGTCCTTGCCGATGACGATAAAGCCCTTCTCGGCGCGCAGGATCATCAGCGCTTCGAGGCCGATGACGACGGCGTCGAACGTCTGGCCGGCCTGGCGCAGTTGCGCCCATAACGGCTCGGCGCGATCCGCCCGGATCGAGATTTCGTAGCTCCGGTCGCCGGTGAAGCTGACGCGGGCGATGCGGACTTCGTCTCCGGCATAGATGCCATGACCGATCGCCATATGCGGCAGGTCGGCGTCGTCGAGCGAAAGGCCGAGCTCCAGCATTTCGAGCAGTTTTCGGGCGTTCGGTCCGGATACGGTCAGAGTCGCCATGTCTGATGTGGCGTTGTGGATGTAGACGGCGCCGTGGCCAAAACGGTCCTGGCGCCATTCCTCCAGCCGCGCATGCACGGCAGCGACATGCGAGGACGAGCACGACACGACGAAGCGCTGTTCGTCCAGCCGCACCAGAACGCCGTCGTCGAAGACCACGCCGTTTTCCGACAGCATGAAGCCGTAGCGGCAGCGGCCCGGCTTCAGCGTCGACATGGTGTTGTAATAGAGGAAATCGACGAACGCGGCCGCCTGCAGTCCGATCACCTCGATCTTGCCGAGCGTCGAGCCATCGAACAGCGCCACAGATTGACGGGCGCGCCGCGCCTCATCCGCGATCGAACGCTCCGAGTCGGCGTTGCCGCCATAGTGGGCCGGGCGCAGCCAGCCGCCATATTCCTGGAAGACGGCGCCGCTGGAACGGTGGACGTTTTCGAGCGGCAGCCGGCGCACCGGCGCCATCAATTCGCCGACGCGCGCGCCGGCAAAGCTTGCCAGCGGCACCGGCGTGAACGGCGGCCGATAAGTGGTGGTGCCGACCTCCGGCACCGTGCGGCCGGTGATCCCGGCCATCAGCGCCAGGCCGGGCAGATTGGAGGTCTTGCCCTGGTCGGTCGCCATGCCGAGCGTGGTGTAGCGCTTCAGATGTTCGACCGAGACGAAGTTTTCGCGTGCCGCCAGTTCGACGTCCTTCACCGTCACGTCGTTCTGGTAGTCGATCCAGATGCGTCCCTTCGAGCCCGGCAGCGGCCATGCCGCTGTTATGCCGCCTGTCGCCTCCGGTCCGGTGCTGCGCGGCGGTAGGGCAGCCTTCGTCTGGCCGAGCGATGCAACGGCGGTGCCGGCGCCAGCAAACACCTCCGACAGGGAGACCGCGCCGGCTGCGGCACCAACCACGGCGATGCCGTCGACCGGATCGCCGGGCAGGAAGGCCGCGCGCGCCTCGCTCCAGGCGAGCTTGCCCTTGGCCTGGCCGAAGAGATGAATGGTCGGCGTCCAGCCGCCGGAGATCAGCACGCAATCGGCATCCAACTTCGTGCCGTCGTCGAGCGTCACGCCGTCGACGCGCAGCTTGCCGCTGGCGGAAGCCAGGGCGCGTCCTTTGATCAGCCGGACATTGGCGGGCGCGTTAGGCGTGCCGTCGCGCCGCAGGTCGACAAGCCTGACTTCGGCGCCTGCCTCGGCAAGCGCTCCCGCCGTTTCATAGGCGCTGTCATTGTTGGTGGCGACGACGATGCGGCGGCCGACAAGTACGGCATGGCGCCTGAGATAGGCGAGCGCAGCATCCGCCGATAGGATGCCCGGCAGGTCGTTGTTGGCGAAAGGCAGCGGCCGCTCGATGGCGCCGGTTGCCAGCACGATCCGGCGCGGCCTGACCCGCCACAGCGTGTCGGGCCGCCCGTCGAAATGACGCTGGTTCAGCCCGACCAGATTGTGGTCGTAGATGCCGAAGGCGGTGGTCGAAGGCAGGATCAGGTGGCCGGCCGAGGCAAGTGCCGCAACCGTCTCCGCAATCCAGGCGGCGGCCGGCTTGCCATCGATCTCGCCGGCACGATGGCCGAGCGATCCGCCTGGATTCTGCTGGTCGTCCACCAGCGTGACAGACAGGCCCGCGTCGGCCGCCAGTCTTGCCGCCGCCAGCCCAGCCGGCCCCGCGCCCACCACCAGCACGTCGCAATGATGGTTGACCTGGTCCGCTGTGCCAGGCGAGGCCCAGTCCGCATCGACCTTCCCCAGCCCCGCCATGGCGCGGATGCGCGGCTCGAACCTGTGCCATTCCGGCCACATGAAAGTCTTGTAGTAGAACGCCGCCGGAATGAAGCGCGCAAAACGGTCGAGGAAGGCGTTGCGGTCGGCCAGCGCACTGGGTGTTGCGTTGACGCTTCTCGCCACCAGCCCGTCGCGCGCCGGCTCGGTCGTGGCGCGCGTGTTGGGCGTCGCCCGCAGGCCGCCAATATCGACCAGCGCGTTCGGTTCTTCCACGCCGGCGCCCCATATGCCGCGCGGTCGGTGGTATTTGAAGCTGCGGCCGACGACCGCGACGTCACCCGCCAGCAGCGCCGAGGCGATGGTGTCGCCGGCAAAGCCATGCACGGTGGCGCCGTCGAAGCTGAACCGGATCGGGTGCGAGCGGTCGATGGCGCTGCCGCCGGTGGCAAGACGCGAGGCGGTCACGCCGCGTGCTCCCCGCCGAGAGCGGCCGAGGACAGCACCTTGTGGCTGACCGTGTCACGCTCCATGACGAAGAACTCGCCGCAAGTCATGTGAACCCAGATCTCGCGCGCCGTGCCTTTCGGATTGGTGCGCAGATAGAGGTAATCAGCCCAACGATCGATCGGCACGTCGGCGCCGTCCGGCCTGATATTGCCGGCATCGCCGCCATAGTGGAACTCGGTCTCGTCGCGCGGGCCGCAGAATGGGCAAGGGAACAACTGCATGATTGCCTCTAGTGCGCGATGCCGGAGCCGGCCGCTTCGTCGATCAGCCGCCCGGTGGCGAAGCGATCGAGGTCGAAGGGGCGGCTGATGTCATTGTGCTTGCCGGTCGCCAGCAACTGCGCCAGCAGCGTGCCGCCAGCGGGAATGGCCTTGAAGCCGCCGGTGCCCCAGCCACAATTGAGGAACAGGCCAGGCAGCGGCGATTCACCGATGATCGGCGAGGAGTCCGGCACGACATCGACAATGCCAGCCCATTGCCGCATCAGCTTCAACTGGCCGAAGATCGGGAACATCTCCAGCAGGCCGGCAATCACCGTCTCCAGCGTCGGCAGGTTGCCGCGCTGCGCATAGGACGGAATGCGGTCGAGGCCGCCGCCGATGACGATCTCGCCCTTGTCCGATTGGCTGACATAGACGCCGCAGCCGGGCGACAGCACCACCGTGTCGAGGATCGGCTTGACCGGCTCGGAAACGCAGGCTTGCAGCGCATAGGAATTGATTGGCAGCCGGAAGCCGGCCTTGGCCGCCAGCACCGAGGAATGCCCCGCCACCGCCATGCCGATGCGGTCGGCTCGGATCGCGCCCCGCGAAGTCTGGACGCCACGGCAGCGGCCGCCCTCGATGATGAAATCGGTGATCTCGCAGTTCTGGATGATGTCGACGCCGAGCCGGCTCGCCGCCCGCGCATACCCCCAGGCGACCGCGTCATGGCGCGCCGTGCCGGCCCTGCCTTGCCAGATGCCGCCGAACACCGGGAAGCGCGCGTCGGCTGAAAAATTGTAGATCGGCGCCACCCGGCGCACATCGTCAGGTGAAAACAGCTCGGCATCGATGCCGTTGATCTGCATGGCGTTGACGGTGCGGGCGCCGATCTCCATCTCGGCGGTCGAGTGGCACAGATTGACCATGCCGCGCTGCGACAGCATGACGTTGTAGTTCAGGTCCTTGGCCAGCCCCTCATAGAGCCGGTGCGCCAGACCGTAGAGCTCGACGCTTTCCGGATAATAATAGTTTGAGCGGACCACGGTGGTGTTGCGGCCGGTGTTGCCGCCGCCGATCCAGCCTTTTTCCAGCACCGCGACACGGGCGATGTTGTGGTTCTTGGCCAGGTAGTAAGCGGTCGCCAGACCATGGCCGCCGCCACCGATGACGATCGCGTCATAGGACGGCTTCGGCTCGGGCGAGCGCCAGGCCGGCTGCCAGCCGGTCTGGCCGGCCAGACCCTCCTTGAACAGCGACAGAGCGGAATAGCGTCGGGTCATGGCGTGCCGGACAGGCCTGATTTTCGGAAAGGAGCGTGGATCATCGCATGGTCCGTTGCACGGATGGCGCCGGTTCGATCGGTCATGCCCGCATCGCCTTGCCCAGTGGATCGTATGGCGACGAAGCGATGACGCGCGCACCTCTTTCGACGCCGACGATGTGGGTTGTCAACAGCGTATCGATATCGGCCGCCTCGCGCTCGACCAGCGCCATGGCAAGGCTCTTGCCGACCGTATGGCCGTAGCCGCCGGAGGTGACGAAGCCGGCAAGCCTGCCTCTGTTCCAGACCGGCTCGTAGCCGCTGGCATCGGCATCCGCCGCGTCGATTTCGAGCGTCATCAGCGTGCGCCGGGATTCGGCCTTTTGCTCTTTCAGGACCGCCTCACGGCCGATGAAATTGCCCTTGTCGAAGGCGATCCAGCGGTCCATCCCTGTCTCGGCCGGCGTGTAGTCCTGCGTGAACTCGCGCGACCAGATGCCAAAACTCTTTTCGAGCCGCAGCGAATTGACCGCGCCGAAGCCGTATTCGGTCACGCCCAGATCCTTGCCCGCCGCCAGCAGCGCGCGGCGCAGGCCCGCATGCTCATTGGCCTGGCAATGGATCTCGTAGCCGAGCTCGCCGATGACCGACAGCCGTCCGACCTTGGCCCGCACCAGGCCGACATCGAGCGTCTTGCAGGCGAGAAAGCCGAAGGCCTCGTGCGAGACATCCTGGTGTGTCAGCCGCTCGAGCAGAAGGCGCGCATTGGGGCCGGCGAGCGAGAAGCCGACGATTGCGTCCGAAATGTCGCGGACGGTGACGCCATCGCTCATATGCTGTTCGAACCAGCGCATATGCCACTGGCGCAGATAGTAGGAGCCCATGATCCACCAGGAGCCATCGCCCCAGTTGAAGACGGTGAGGTCGCCCTTGAGCTTGCCGTTTTTGCCCAGCATCGGCGCGAGTTTTGCACGTCCCGGCTTGGGCAGCGCACAGGCAAGCAGCCGGTCGAGCCAGGCTTCCGCCTGCGGCCCCGTGATCTCGTAGCGCGAGAAGGCGGTGATATCGAGCAGGCCGACACCTTCGCGCACCTTGCGGCATTCCTGTGCGACGATGTCGAAGGCGTTGGAGCGCTTCAGCGTCGGTGTCTCGACGAAGCCTTGCGGCGCGAAATAGAGCGGCACTTCCATACCCCAGGAATTGCCCCAGCGCGCGCCGGCGGCGTCCATGGCGTCATGCGCGCCGGCCGTCTTCAAGGGCCGTCCCGCCGGCAGTTGCTCATTGGGATAGCTCATGACGAAGCGGCGCGAGTAGAACTGGCCGGTGGTCTGCCTGATGTATTCGCGGTTGGAGGCGAAGTCGCCGTAGCGGGCGATGTCCATGCCGTAGACGTCGGCTTCCGGCTCGCCATGGATCATCCATTCGGCAAGCGACTTGCCGACGCCGCCGCCTTGCAGGAAGCCGGCCATGACGCCGCACGCCACCCAGTAGTTGGGCACACCGCGCACCGGGCCGACCAGCGGATTGCCGTCCGGCGAGAAGGTGAAGGCGCCGTTCACCCAGCGCTTGATGCCGGCAGTCTCCAGGCAAGGGTAGCGGCTGAAGCCGAGCGCCAACTCGTCGGCGATGCGGTCGGTGTCTTCTTGGATCAGTTCGATGCCGTAGTCCCACGGCGCCCCGTCCATGTTCCAGTGCTTGTGGTTGATCTCGTAGATGCCGAGCAACAGGCCCTTCTGCTCCTGGCGCATGTAGGTGAAGCCTTCGAGATCGACGATCAGCGGCAATTCCTTGTCCAGCGCCTGGATTTCGGGCAGCGCCTCGGTGACGAGATAATGGTGCTCCATCGGCGACACCGGCAGGTCGATGCCGGCCATCCTGCCGACCTGCTTGGCCCACAGGCCGCCGGCATTGACGACGTGCTCGGCAATCACCGTGCCCTTCTCTGTGACCACGTCCCAACTGCCGTCGGCGCGGCGATTGAGTGCCAGCACGCGGTTGCGCTCGATGATATCGGCACCGCGCAGCCTGGCTGCCTTGGCATAGGCGTGCACAACGCCCGAGGGATCGATATGGCCTTCGCGCGCGGCATAGAGCCCGCCCAGCATGCCGTCGGTGTTGAGGATCGGGCAGCGCTGCTTGATCTCGTCGACGCCGACCAGGTGGACATCGTCGATGCCCATGGTCTGGAAGATGCGGTAGGAGGCCTTCAGCCACTCCCAGCGCTCCGGCGCCGAGGCGACCGAGATGCCGCCGGTCATGTGCATGCCGATGCTCTGGCCCGATTCTTTCTCGACTTCGGAGAGCAGGTCGATCGTGTAGGCCTGCAGGGCAGCGATGTTGGGATCGGCGTTCAGCGCATGGAAGCCGCCGGCCGCATGCCAGCTCGACCCTGCGGTCAGCACCTCGCGTTCGATCAGCGCGACGTCGCTCCAGCCGAACTTCGCCAGGTGATAGAGCACCGAGGCTCCAACCACGCCGCCGCCGATGACGATTGCCCGGTATTGGGATTTCATCCTGTCGCACTCCACCCAGTCATGGCGACCCAACCTAGTAGCATTGTACATCAGTGTCTAGTGCTTCGCACGGCGGTTGCGCTGTCGAGAGGCGGATATGCTGATGTTGGGATGGCTACCGGCTGCGGGGAACGGTTTTCTCGACGTAGCGCGAGAAATCCTCGACGTCCTGGGGTGACGGCTCCTGGCCGGTAAAACTGCGCAGATACGAGGCAACTTGAGCCAGGCGGCTGCTCATCGGCTCGTTGAGTTCGAGCGAGTAATAGCCGATCTGCATGAAATAGAGCACGCGGGCCCGCACGAACGCATCCACCTCGTCATAGCCATGACGCATGAACATGTCGCGAATGGCGTTGACGCGCTCCTCGTCGGCCTCGTCGAGCGCGCGCCGGATGGCAGGCGAGCGACGTGCCCAGGCCCTGATCGCGAAATCCAGCTGCGGATCGAACAGCCTTTCGTCCACCCAGCATTCGAAAATGCTCATCACCCCGCGGATGACGGTCGCGGAAGGCCGCCTGGCGCGTTCGACGATGAATTTGGTGTTGGTCTGCCGCCAGTAGTCGAGTAACTGGTCGAGCAGATCCTGCCGGCTCTTGAAATACCAGTAGAAGCTGGAGCGCGACACGTCGAGCTTCTGGCCCAGCGTCAGCACGCGGACGCGTTCGACGCCATCCGAGATCAACGTTTCAAGCGCAAGCTTCAGCCAGTCTTCACGAGTGGCCTTGATGTTACCGGTGGCGCCGGCGCGCTGGATCGTCGTTTCGAGAGCTGCCATCGACACGACGCATGACATGCTGCCTCAGGCAAATCAAGGCTATGGACATGACTGTACAGAGCAATTCAACCGGCCTTCGATGATGCCGCGCAGATGTTAGCCAGATTGGGGATCACTATGGCGCTGTCGCCGCCACGCCATCGGTACAGCGCAGGTGAGGGGGTTTTTGTCGCGGCGCCAGGCTCAGTGCGTGCTTTCCCGCAAGGCAATTGTCTGGCAAATACCAGTTCAGACAGATGCCCGCGCGGCCAACCAGCAGGAAGACAAGGACATGACGCTGTTTCGACAGAACCTCATCGATGGCGAATGGGTCGGCGACGCCGGTTCCCGCAACATCAACCCCTCCGATACTGGCGATGTCGTCGGCGACTATGCATCCGCGGGTGTCGAACAGGCCAGCCAGGCGATTGCGGCGGCCAAGGCAGCGTTTCCGGCATGGTCCCGCTCCGGTCCGCTGGCCCGTCACGCGGTGCTGAAAAAGGCCTCGGACGAGATTCTGGCGCGCAAGGACGAGATCGGCCGCAATTTGGCGCGTGAGGAAGGCAAGACGCTGGCCGAGGGCATCGGCGAGACCATTCGCGCTGCCCAGATATTCGACTTCTTTGCCGGGGAAACATTGCGTTTGACCGGAGAGGTCGTACCGAGCGTGCGACCGGGCGTCGGCGTTGAGATGACGCGCGAGGCGGTCGGCGTCGTCGGCATCATCACGCCGTGGAATTTCCCCATCGCCATTCCGGCGTGGAAGATCGCGCCGGCGCTGACCCACGGCAACACCGTCGTCTTCAAGCCGGCCGAGCTGGTTCCCGAGAGCGCCTGGACCATCGTCGACATCCTGCATCGCGCCGGCCTGCCGAAGGGCGTGCTCAATCTCGTCATGGGCAAGGGCTCGGTCGTCGGTCAGGCGATGCTCGACAGTCCCGATGTCAACGCCATCAGCTTCACCGGCTCGGTCGGCACCGGCAAGCGCGTCGCCGCGGCAAGCATCGAGCACATGCGCAAGTTCCAGCTCGAAATGGGCGGCAAGAACCCGCTGGTCGTGCTTGACGACGCCGACCTCGCGGTTGCTGTCGATTGCGCGCTCAATGGCGCCTTCTTCTCGACAGGCCAGCGCTGCACCGCCTCGTCCAGGCTGATTGTGACGGACGGGATACATGATCGTTTCGTCGATGCTCTCAAGGACCGCATGAGCAAACTGGTCATCGGCGATGCGCTCGACGCGCAGACCCAGATCGGTCCGGTCGTCGACGCGACGCAGCTGAAGCAGGACGAGGACTACATCGCCATCGGCGTCAGGGAGGGCGCTACGCTCGCCTTCGGCGGCGAGCGGCTCGATCGCAAGACGCCGGGCTTCTACTTGCAGCCGGCACTGCTGACTGAGGCCACCAACGCCATGCGCAGTTCACGCGAGGAGATTTTCGGACCTGTCGCCAGCGTCATCCGCGTCAAGGACTATGACGAGGCGCTTGCCGTCGCCAACGACACGCCCTTCGGCTTGACCTCCGGCATCTGCACCTCGAGCCTCAAGCACGCCACGCACTTCAAGCGCAATTCGGAGGCTGGCATGGTGATGGTCAACCTGCCGACGGCGGGTGTCGACTTCCATGTTCCCTTCGGTGGCCGCAAGGGCTCCAGCTACGGCCCGCGCGAGCAGGGCCGCTACGCGGCGGAGTTCTACACCACGGTGAAGACGGCCTATACGTTCGCTGGCTGATCGGCCGTCGGCCGATCATGCCGGCCTGATCGGGGCCGGCCACCCGCCACGCACATCAAGATTGGAGCGGCGCGAAGCGATGACAGTGCAGAACCTGACCTGGCTCAACTCGCCGCCGCACCATGCCATCGACGGCGATAGCGTTCGCGTGCGCACCGGCAAGGAGACCGATTTCTGGCGCGAGACCTTTTACGGTTTCTGGCGCGACAACGGCCACTTCCTGTACCGGCCGGTCGAGGGCGATTTCACCGCCGAAGTCATGGTCAAGGGCGACTACAAGGTGCTTTACGACCAGGCCGGGCTGATGGTCCGGCTCAGCGAAACGCACTGGATCAAGGCCGGTATCGAGTACACCGACGGCATCTCCTATTTCTCCGTCGTCGTCACCAACGACACGTCCGACTGGTCGCTGGTCGCCATCCCTGC
Source organism: Mesorhizobium norvegicum (assembly GCF_004919685.1). Lineage (GTDB taxonomy): Bacteria > Pseudomonadota > Alphaproteobacteria > Rhizobiales > Rhizobiaceae > Mesorhizobium > Mesorhizobium norvegicum. The sequence goes on from NZ_SMYZ01000041.1 coordinate 103,885, forward strand.
CGACCCGAACGGCATCAGCATCCGCCTGACCCGTCACGCCGAGGCGATCCGGGTCCAGTATCTCGATGCTTCCGACGGCCACTGGAAGCCGGTGCGGCTTGCCTATTTCCCGATCTCGAAAACGGTCGATGTCGGCATGATGTGCTGCTCGCCGCAGCGCGAGGGGTTCGAGGTCACATTCTCCGGCTTTTCCGTCGGTCCGCCGATATCGCGCGAACTGCACGATTGAGGCGTGCGGTCTTGCGCTGAACCGCGAGCACTTCGACCTTTACGACAGTCACTGTTTGACGACTTGCAACGCGCGCCGTCTGGTGTCCGACCGCGCCGTGAATGGGGTGCGGCAATTGCCCCGGACCTTGCCCTTTCACATTTTGTATGATTGGATCCAATCATACAAAATGGATTTGAAGAGGAAGGCCGCACGATGACGCATTGGCAAGGGGTGTTCCCGGCGGTCACGACCAAGCTGAACCAGGATGGTTCGATCGACATCGAGGCGACGCAGGCCAGCATCGATCGCCTGATCGCCAATGGCGTGTCTGGCATCATCGTCCTGCCGATGCTTGGCGAGAACGCATCACTGCATCCGCAGGAGCGGGAAGCGGTCATCCGGGCCGCGAAGGAGGTGGTGGCCGGACGTGTCCCGCTTCTGTCCGGCCTTGCCGAGATTTCGACGGCCAACGCAACCGCAGCCGCACGCAAGTACCAGGATTTCGGTGCCGAAGGCCTGATGGTGTTCCCCAGCCTTGGCTACAAGACCGACCCGCGCGAGACGGCTGAGTGGTACAAGGCGATCGCCAACGCCAGCGACCTGCCGATCATGATCTACAACAACCCGATCGCCTATGGCGTCGACGTCACCCCCGCCATCCTGAAGGTGCTGGCGGACTGTCCGACGATCGTTGCCGTGAAGGAAGAGACCGGCGATGTGCGCCGGGTCACCGACATGATCATTGAACTCGGCGATCGCTTCGATATCTTCTGCGGCGTCGACGACCAGATCGTCGAAAGCATGGCACTCGGCGCCACCGGCTGGGTGTCCGGCATGACCAATGCATGGCCGAAGCAATGCGTCCGCATCTTCAATTTGTGCGCGGCCGGCGATTTCGCCGGCGCGCGCGATCTCTACCGCATCATGACGCCGTCCTTTCACCTCGACACGCATGTCAAGCTGGTCCAGTACATCAAGATGGCCGAGCATCTCGTCTATGGCGCGCCGGAGTGGACCCGAGCGCCGCGTCTGCCTCTGGTCGGCGAGGAGCGCGCGCGCGTCACCGCCATCATCGAGGCGGCGATCGAAAAGCTCAGGCTGCGGGACTGAACACGGGACGCCCATGGCCACCACCGACAAGCCGCTGCTGCAGCGCCAGACCGTGACGGCGATGGTCGCCGAGTACATCGCCGCCCGGATCATCGGCGGCGATTACCCGGGTGGGCATCAGATCCGCCAGGAAGCCATCGCCGCCGAACTTGGCGTGAGCCGGATCCCGGTGCGCGAGGCGCTTCTGCAACTGGAGGCGGACGGCCTGGTCGTCATCAGGACGCATCGCGGTGCTGTCGTGTCGGAGTTGTCCGCCGACGATGCGATCGACCTTTTCGATGCGCGTCTGCTGCTTGAGCCTTTCCTGGTCGAAAAGGCGATCGTGCACGCCTCGGATCAGGACATCGCGACCATCGAAAAATCGATGCGCGCCTACGAGGCTGCCATCGCCCGGGGCGATGATCCCAAAGACCTCAGCCGTCTCAACTGGGCGTTCCACACCGCATTGCTCGAACCCTCCATGCGACCGCGTTCGATGGCCGTCGTCCAGACGCTCTTCAACTCCGCCGACCGCTATTTGCGTCTGCAGATCGAGCCCGCCAAGGCACAGGCCAAAGCCTTGCAGGAGCATCGTGAGCTCTTCGAGGCCTACCGTCGCAGGGATGTCGCCGAGACCGCGCGCTTGTTGAGAAAACACATCGCCGACGCGGCCGGCGAGATCGTCAGCCAGTTGCGGCGCAGTGAGACCGCCGCCTGACGATTATCCGGCAAATATCGCCGCAGCCCTGTCGCGACAGGGGCACAGCGGTCCGGAACGACGTCGCTTTTCCACGTCTGGTGAAGGATCGGTGGGATCATGCGCCGGCCTCGTCCAGCCCCAGCCCGCCGCGGACGGCATTGCGGATAGCGCGCGGGCCGAACCTGGCCCAAACCGCTTGATGCGCGCGGATGCGCTGCCGTGCCCTGCGGTGAGTATCCAGGCAAAGTCCGACAGCCATGTCGGCAAGCCCTTCATCGGTATCCGACAGCAGCAGCTCCTCGTTCTCGACCAGGTCCAGACCCTCGGCCGCCAGCGGCGTCGCGATCACCGGCACGCCCCAGGCCATCGCCTCCAGAATCTTGATGCGCGTGCCGCCGCCTGCCGCAAGCGGCATGATGCTGAGATGCGCCCTGGACAGGAGCGGCGCCACGCTTTCGGGGTCTTCGAAGAGTTCCACACCAGGCAATCCGGCCAGTGCCCGCACGGCGGGCTTCGGGTTGCGTCCGGCGAGAACCAGTGCTGCGGTCGGCAAGGCCTGTCGGATGCGCGGCAATATGGAGCCGGCTAACCGCCCTGCGGCATCGACGTTTGGCGGATAGCCGAGATGGCCGATAAACAGGATCACCGGAAAGCCGTTGCCGGCCCCAGGCTCGGCGAGTAGCGTTTCGGGACTGTGCGCGGCGTGGGGAATTCCGTTTGGAACGACGTCGATCGGCAGCATGTGGCGGGAGAGGGCCATCAGCCTGTCGCGATCCTGGCGCGAGCAGACCCAGACCCTGTCGACAAGGGCAAGCGCCTGTCTCTCGAGACGCCTGATGCCAAGGCCTGCGGTGATCGTCGCCACGGCCGGTCGCTTCGCATCGACGCGCCGCAACTGTCCCGCCAGGTCGGACTCGACATTGTGCATGTCGAGGATCAGCTGTTTCGTCAGCGCTCGCAAAGGCCGCAGCAGCTTGAACAGGCCGATACCCTCGACCAGCACGGTGTCCGGGCGGAAGTCTCGAACCAGTGCCTCCAGCCGCGTCAAGGCGGCGCGCGAAATGCGATGCTCCGCCCTTATGCGCCACCACCCGATCGAGCCGGAGCGGGTCTCTCCTTCGATCGACAAGGCCTCGGTACGGATCGACGGATCGGCAGCTTCCATGGCCTGCGGCCGCACCGACACCAGGCAGACCGGGCCGAATTCCGCCGCCGCTTCAGCGTTGCGATGATTTCTCAGATCCGCGCCGGAGGTCGGTGGAAAGGCCGGATCGTGGGTCACGATAAGCGTACGCCTTTCGGCATTCCGTGCCGGGAGGGCCACGTGCGAGCTCATGGTGTTGGAAGCATGCACTCCGGGCCGTGCGCCCGGAGCTGCACCAAAGACTTTATTCCAGACGGCATTCAAGACGGCCCCGCAGCCACAAACCAGCTTCGACTTGTTTAGCTGATCGGCACTTTCGTCAAGCGCTGGATATTCCTTGAATGTCTGGTGCGCCAGGTTGGCGACAAGGTCCGGTCAGAATGTAGGGTCATCGTCTGGACCGCTCCAGCCAACGCGTCGTGACATGTCTCCAGAATGAGGTGAACCGCGTTCGCCTGTAAGCGTCGGCGGCCATCTTTATGCCTTGTGCCTGCGTCGGGAACGGATGAATGACGTCGGCCAGCGCGAGCAGTCCCATGCCCGACTTGATCGCCAGCGACACCGCATTGATCATCTCGCCGGCATGGCTGGCGACGACCGTGGCACCCAGGATGCGGTCGGACCCTTCCCTGACGTGGATTTTGACAAACCCCTCTTCCTCGCCGTCCATGATCGCGCGGGCGACATCGTGCATCAGCACCGTATAGGTCTTGACCGGGATGCCGTTCTGGCGCGCCTGCGCCGGATAGAGGCCGACATGGGCGATCTCCGGATCGGTGTAGGTGCACCACGGAATGACCAGTTCGCTCAGTTTGCTGCGTCCGAGAAACAGGGCGTTCTGCACGACCATGCGGGCCGTCGCCTCGGCGGTATGGGTGAATTTGTAGGCGAGGCAGACATCGCCCGCCGCATAGATGCGCGGATTGGTGGTCCGGAGATAATCGTCCGCTTTGATGCCGGTGGCATCGTACGCCACCCCGGCGTTCTCCAGGTCGAGACCATCGACATTGGGCGAACGACCGATGCCGGTGATGATCTCGTCGACGGAAATCGTCGTTGTCTCATCGTCGCGCACCAGGCCGGCGAGCTTCTTGCCGCCTCCTGTCCGTACCGCCACGACCTCGGTGTTCAGACGAACCTCGACCCCTTCGCGTGCCAGCGCATCCGAAAGGATCTGGGCGGCGTCGCGTTCCTCGCCAGGCAGGAACATTGGTTCCCGCTGCGCCAGGATGACTTTTGCCCCGAGCAGGCAGAAGGCCTGCGCCGTCTCGCAGCCAAGCGGCCCGCCGCCGATGACCAGAAGACGCTTCGGGCAGTCTGTGAGATCGAACATGGTCTCGTTGCTGAGATAGCCGGCCTCGGCGAGACCCGGAATCGTCGGCAGGGCCGCACGTGCGCCCGTCGCAACCAGCGCCTTCCTGAAACGCAGGGTTTGCCCGGCAACCGTGACAGCGTCCGGTCCGGAAAACCGCGCTTCGCCGAAATAAAGGTCGATGCCTTCGGAGGCGAGGCTTGCGGCCGAATCGGCACGGCTGATCCGCTGCCGAATCTGCCGCATCCGCGTCATGGCCCGCTGGAAGTCGACGTGAAGACGGTCCGGCGTGTCACCGCCAAAAGTCTCGGCATCGCGCATATCGGCATAGAGCCTGGCCGTGCGGATGATCGCTTTCGACGGGATGCAGCCGACATTGACGCAGGCGCCGCCGATCAGCCCGCGCTCGATCAGCGCGACTTTCGCGCCGAGGTTTGCCGCCTCGCGCGCTGCGGTCAACCCGGCCGGCCCGGCGCCGATGACGATCAGATTGTATGGGCCGTTGGGCTCCGGGTTCTTCCAGTGCGGCGGATAGGCGCTCTTGACCAGGTTGATGTCGTTGCTGTCGACGGGGAAGGCGGGAGCCCTGGTCCGGTCACGCGACATCGCCGCCATCCCCCGACAGCCAGCCGCCACTGAACCCGGCCTTGCCCAGGCCGCGGCGGATATGCTGATTGGACCGCATCAGCTTCCAGATAAGTCCTGACCGATGGTTTTCGATCATCATCACCACGATGCCCTGGTCCAGCCCGTAATGGCCTTCCGACACCCAGCCGTGCCGGCCGAATTTCCGCCGGTTCGCCAATGTCGGGTTGAAGCCGCTCGGCAGCCGGTAATTATCGATCACCTCGGGATAGCGATCCCCGAGATGGCGCAGGGCCGCCAGGCAGATGTCCGGCGCGAACGGCAGTGATGCCGGATAGGACCATGGGGCGATCGTTCCGTCATCGGGCCCGAACGGCGCGCCGCGCGCGGCATAGCCGGAAAACCGGCGGCGCTGTCGCTGCACGCTGGTGCGAAAGCCGCCTGGGCCGTCGCCCGCCGAAAGTCCCCACAGGTTCTCGTCGTAGCCGCCATAGCCGTAAGGATTGTGGCGCGCGTAGTCGCGGTGCAGGTAGGTCGAGCGGCGGCTGTTTTCGAAATAGTCCGAGTTCTTCTCACGCATGAAAGCGTCGCGGATGCCGGCGAAGTCGATCCAGGCATGCGAGAACTGATGCATGAACAGCGGACCGCCATAGAGCACGTCGTAGCCGTAGATGTTTTCCCACTGGTAGGTCGCCGTCCAGCCCTCGTAGCTGTTGTCCGAGGTCGGGCTGTCGGGCGAGGCCATTGACAGCACATAGAGGATCGTCGCTTCGTTGTAGCCTTCCCAGCCATAGTGGAGAAAGCCGCTCTTCGGCTTCCAGCCCTGCCGTAAGGTGGGCGTGCTTCCCTGAGCCCATCGCCAGTCGACGCGACGGTAAAGCGCCTCGGCCAGTTGGCGGATTTCGGCTTCTTTGTCATTGTCGTCGGCGAAATAGGCGCACGCCACCAACATGCCTGATATCAGCAATGCCGTGTCCACCATCGACAGTTCGCAGCGCCAGACGCGCAGGCCGGTCCGCATGTCGAGGAAATGGTAGTAGAAACCCTTGTGGCCGGTGACGTCGTCGCCATTGCCTTGCCGGCTGGTCGAGAAGAAACGCAACGCGGCAAGCGTCAGCTTCACGGCCGCATCGCGCGTCATCCAGCCGCGCTCGACGCCGATCGGATAGCAGGACAGCGCGAAGCCGACGACAGCGATGCTGACCGGCGAATTCGGCCGCGATGTATCGGCGACCAGTCCGTTTTCGGGGTTCACGTTCTCGAGGAAATAATCGAAGGCGGCGCGCTGATAGCGGTCCAGAAGCTCGTCGTCGGACAGTGCGGCAGGCTCGGCTCTAAGCAAAAGCAGCAAGCTCCCGCCGGATGGCTGCATCCCGTCTCATGGTTTCCCGCTACCTTTGTTGCGATTTGTCGATTCGAAGCCTGCAACTATACGCCCGTAAGCTCCCGTTCGTTGCACCGTCACGCGGAATTGAGATGCGTCTTGGCCTCAGTAGGTGGCGCGGCCGCCGGAAACGTCGAACACGGCGGCCGTCGTGAACGAACACTCCTCCGAGGCGATCCAGCAGATCAGCGCCGCCACCTCGTCGACCTCGCCAAAGCGCGCCATCGGTATCTTGGACAGCATGAAGTCGATGTGCTCCTGGCTCATCTGCTTGAAGATCGCGGTGCGCACGGCCGCCGGTGTGACGCAATTGACCGTCACCTTGGTCTTGGCCAGTTCCTTGCCGAGCGACTTGGTCAGGCCGATCACCGCAGCCTTCGAGGTGCTGTAGGCGGAGGCGTTGGGATTGCCTTCCTTGCCGGCGATCGAGGCGATGTTGACGATGCGGCCATAGTTGCGCTCGAGCATGTGCGGCACCAGCGCCTTGTTGCAGTAGAAGACGCCGTTGATGTTGATGTCGATGACCTTCTGCCAATCCTCGGTCGAATAGTTCCAGGTCGTCATGTTCGGCCCGGTGATCGCCGCACTGGTGACCAGGATGTCGACACCGCCAAGCGCTTCGATCGTCGACCGTGCGGCGCGTTCCACACCGGCGGCATCGGCGACGTCGACGGCGACACCGTGGAGGCCGGGAAGGGTAGTCTTGGCCTGCTCGATCTGGGCAGGATCGCGATCCCACGCCGAAACCCGTCCGCCCTCTTCGACGATTCTCTGAGCCACCGCCAAACCGATGCCCGATGCGCCGCCGGTGATGACCGCCGCTCGATTGCTGAATCGTCCTGCAAAATTCATCGGCATCTGATTTCCCCCCCGCCTGAACCCGATGGACGATGGCGATGCACGGCCGCCATACCATCGGCGGCGACTGTGCGGTCACCACCAGGCAAGTTCAAGCCGGCATGCAGGCCGATCGTCTAGGCCAATCCCGTGCCGGGATTACACAGGATTTCCCTCGAGCTCACTGCCCAGTGCTTTCACCATCGCCACCAGCGCCGGTCCGATCTCGGCATGCGCGCGGACCTCGGTGATGATCTCGCCGATGCCGCCGCAGGTGATGGCAACCAGCGGCGAGCCGTCACGCGGCCGGAACGGCACGCCGACCGCATGGATGTAGCTATGCCAAGCGCCGAATGACGTTACGTAGCCTTGCCGTGCATATTGGGCGATCGCGTCGTCGATCGCAGCATGGATCATCGCTGCCTTGTCCGGCTCCGCCTCCTGCAAAGCCCGCACAAGGCCGGCGCGCTCCTCGGGTGACAGGGCCGCCGCATAGGCCAGCCCCATCGATGTCTTCCAGATCGGCAGATAGGAGCCTGGATTGAGCCGCAGCGTGACAAGGCTCTCCGAGCGGCAATTGGCGAGATAGACCATGTTGAGGCTGTCGCGCGTGCCGAGCGCCACCGCTGCCCCCGTCAGATCGGCCAGCGGTTGCATCAGCGGCCTGGCGACGTGAACGACGGCGCTGGAACTGAGCGCCGAATAACCCAGCGCCACGGTGGCCGGTCCCAGGCTGTAACGGCCGAGATCCTTGTCGTACAGGAGATAGCCGAGCGCGCTCAGCGTATAGGTGATGCGCGAAACCGTGGCCTTGGGCAGGCCGGTGCGCGCGATGATGTCCTGGTTGCCGAGCGAGGCGTCGCCAGGCCGGAAAGCGCGCAGGATGCCCAGCCCGCGCACCAGCGACGACGAAAGCTGCGCGCCTTCGCCTTCAAGCTCCGTCTCGTCCCTGGTCGCTCGCTTGCGCACGCTGGGTCTTTCTGGCGTCGTCGTCCGCCTGTCGGGCCGGTGCCGCCGGCACGGTCTGTCGTGTCTGGTCGAAAAATGAAATTAAATTCCATTTATATTGACAGGGGCTTTCGCGGACTGTCAATATGCTTCCATCGATGGCATCTCCCAGCGCCTTGTGCCATCTTACGAAGCCCCACCTTGTGAAGGTAGCCACGTGTCTCGCTATATTTTGCGCCGGCTTATCGCAATGCCGTTTCTGGTGCTCGGCATCGTCACCATCGCCTTCCTGATCACCACGGTGACCAAGGGCGATCCGCTGACGGCCATCGTCGCCGAACAGCAGATGAGCAACCCGGAAGTGGTGGCCGCCGCCAAGGCGCGCTGGGGTCTCGATCGTCCTTTGCCGGAACGCTATATGATATATCTTGGTAATCTGCTGAGCGGCGACCTCGGCACCTCTTTCATCACCAAGCGCAATGTCGGCACCGACATTCTCTACCGCTTGCCGGCAACGCTCGAACTGGTTTTCGCCGCGATGATCTTCGGCACCACGCTCGGCATCGTGCTTGGCGTGTTGGCCGCCTATTTCCGCAACAGCCTGATCGACCATGGCGCGCGGCTGTTCGCTTTGTTCGGCTCGTCGCTGCCGGTGTTCTGGTCGGGGCTCGGCCTGCTGTTCATTTTCTCGGTCATGCTGAACTGGCTGCCGGGGCCGGGCAGGGTTGATGCCCGCCTGGCATTGCCGCTCGGCATCACCGGCTTCCTGACCATCGATTCGCTGTTGGCTGGCGACTGGACCGTGTTCAAGGACGCACTCTGGCACCTGCTGCTGCCGGCCTTCGTGCTCGGCTGGACGGTTTCGGGGACCATATCGCGGCTGGTGCGCGCCAACATGCTGGATGTGATGAGCCGCGAGTTCGTGCTCACCGCGCGCGCCAAGGGTGCGAGCGAATTCCGCGTCGTCATCGTCCACGCGCTACGCAACACCATGGTGCCGACCCTGACCGTCATCGGCTATTCCTTCGCCTATCTGATCACCGGCGCGGTGCTGACCGAGACCATCTTTTCCTGGCCCGGCATGGGCTCCTATGCCGTCGAGGCGGCACGCGCGCTCGACTTCCCGGCAATCATCGGCGTCACCATCGTCGGCGGCCTCGCCTTCCTGGTCACCAACCTCATCACCGACATACTCTATGTCGTGGCCAATCCGCGCGTGAGATTGAGCTGATGTCGGCGGTCGCAACCAAATCCCGTTCCGCCCCTGTTCCCGAATGGCTGACCGCACCATTGGTCATCGGCACGGTCGTTATCCTGTTCTGGCTGTTCATGACCGTCTTCGCCAATCTGGTCGTTCAGTTCGATCCGCTCGAAATGGTGGCGCGCCGGCTGCAGCCGCCGAGCTGGGCGCACTGGCTGGGCACCGATGCGCTCGGCCGCGATGTCCTGAGCCGCACCTTGCACGGGGCGGCGCATTCGCTGCCGATCGCGGTTCTGGTCGTTGTCTCGGCCGTCGTCATCGGCTCGTTGCTCGGTGCCATTTCCGGCTTCGTCGGCGGGTTGACCGGTGCGGCGATCATGCGGCTCGTCGATGTCACTCTGTCCTTCCCGCCGATGCTGCTGGCCATGGCCGTCGCGGCGTCACTTGGGCCGGGTCTCGGCAATGCGGCCATCGCCATGGTACTGGTCTGGTGGCCGGTCTACGCCCGCCTGATGCGGGCGCAGGTTCTGGAGGTGAAGGAGCGCGAGCATGTCGAGGCGGCGATCGCCGCTGGCGCCAGGCCGCGCCGCGTGCTGTTCACGCACATATTGCCGCTTTGCTGGACCCCGGTGCTGATCAGCGCGACCATGGATCTCGGCCAGGTCGTGCTGCTTGCCGCGTCGCTCAGCTTCATCGGCCTCGGCGCCACGCCGCCGACGCCCGAATGGGGGTCGATGATCTCCGACGGCGCCGTCCATTTCTATCAATGGTGGATCGCCTTCGGTCCCGGCGTCGCCATCCTCACCATCGTGCTCGGCTTCAACTTCATCGGCGACGGCTTGCGCGACATTCTCGATCCAAGGTCGGACTAGGCGATGAGCGCACAGATATCTTCAGCGCCACCGGGCGCAGTCGACAAGGCGGGCGAGCGCGAGCCGCTGCTGTCCATACGCGGCCTGCGGGTCGGGTTCCGGCGCGCAGGCAATCAGTTCGAGGCGGTGCGCGGCATCGACCTCGATGTCGCCAAGGGCGAAGTGGTCGGCATTGTCGGCGAGTCCGGCTCGGGCAAGTCCGTCGGCATGCTTGCCGCGCTCGGCCTGACCTCCAAGAACGCGGTGGTCACCGGCTCGGTCCGCTTCAACGGCGACGAACTGGTTGGCAAACCGGCGCGCGAGATGCGCAAGATCAGAGGCGCGCGCATCGCCATGATTTTTCAGGACCCGCTGTCCTCGTTGAATCCGGTGATGACCGTCGGCGCCCAGATCGCCGAGGCGGTCAGGCTGCATCAGCGCGTGACGCGCAAACAGGCGATGGCGCGCGCGGTGGAGTTGCTCCATCTGGTGGCGATCCCGCAGCCCGAGCGCCGGGTCAACCAGTACCCACACGAATTCTCCGGCGGCATGCGCCAGCGCGCCGTGATCGCCATGGCCGTCGCCAACGATCCAGACCTGTTGATCGCCGACGAGCCGACCACGGCGCTCGATGTCACGGTGCAGGCGCAGATCCTGTCGGTGCTGCGCTCGCTGCAAGAACGGCTCGGCCTTGGCCTTGTGCTGATCACCCATGATCTTGGCGTCGTCGCCGGTCACGCCGACCGCGTCGCGGTCGTCTATTCCGGCCGCGTCGTCGAACAGGCTGGCGTGTCCGAGCTGTTCGCCGATCCGCGCCACCCCTATACGCGCGGCCTCATCGCCTCGATCCCCAATCTCGAGGAAAGCCGTGAGCGGCTGTTCTCGATCGATGGCTCGCCGCCCGCACTTGGCCGCTTGCCGGGTGGCTGCGCCTTCCATCCGCGCTGCATCTATGCCGAGGCACGCTGCCGGACCGAGGATCCGCCTTTGCATGATATCGGCGGCCGGTTCTCGGCCTGCCATTTCGCGACGACCTTGCCGCCCTTCCACAGCGCCGCGCTGGCGGCGGCAAGCCTGGACAGTGGAAGCGTGGCCCCATGAGCGCAGCGGAGCAACTCCAGGCAGAAACCAAACCGGCGCCGGCATTGTCGGTTCGCCATCTCGTCAAGGATTTTCCGGTTCGCGGCGGTCTCGTCTTCGACCGCGCCGTTGCCCATGTCCGTGCGGTCGCCGATGTCTCGTTCGACGTAGCACCCGGCGAAACGCTGGGCCTCGTCGGCGAGTCCGGTTGCGGCAAGTCGACCCTCGGACGCTGCCTGATGCGGCTGATCGAGCCGACCAGCGGCGAAAGCTGGTTTCGTGGCCAGAACCTGCTCGCGCTCAACCACGAGGACATGCGCCTGATGCGGCGCTACATCCAGCTCGTCTTCCAGGATCCCTACGGTTCGCTGCATCCGCGCATGCGCATTGCCGACAACATTGCCGAGCCGCTGCGCATGAGCGACATGTCGGCGGCCGACCGCAGCGCGCGCGTCGCCGAACTGCTCGACCTGGTGCGGCTCAATCCCGAGCATGGCAAGCGCTATCCGCACGAACTGTCCGGCGGCCAGCGCCAGCGCGTCGTCATCGCCCGCGCGCTTGCGCTGAACCCGCAAGTGGTGATCCTCGACGAGCCGGTTTCGGCCCTCGACGTTTCGGTGCAGGCCGGCGTGCTCAATTTGCTCAGGGATATCCAGCAATCCTTCGGCACCTCCTATCTGTTCATCGCCCATGACCTCTCGGTCGTGCGCCACATCTCGCACCAGGTCGCGGTGATGTATCTCGGCAAGATTGTCGAGATCGCGCCGGCGGCCGAACTCTATTCGAGGGCGCTGCATCCCTACACCCAGGCGCTGCTGTCGGCGGTGCCGCTCGCCAACCCCGAGAAGGAGCGCAAGCGCGAGCGGATCGTGCTGACCGGCGATGTGCCGAGCCCGCTCAACCCGCCCTCCGGCTGCCGCTTCCGCACGCGCTGCTTCAAGGCGCAGGCGATCTGCGCGGCCGTCGAACCGCCGCTCGATCCCGCTGGCGGTTCGCATCGCGTCGCCTGTCATTTCCCGGAGTCGGTCAACACTTTCAAGGCTGTCTGACAACCTGCGAGACAACAGCCGAATTTACCCGTGAAGGATTCTGATTTGACCGAAAACCAACCCGAAAATGCTGGTACGGCAGGTCGCGCCCGCCTGCCGCTCGAAGGCATCAAGGTTCTCGATCTCTCGCGCGTGCTGGCCGGACCGTGGGCGACGATGAGCCTTGCCGATCTCGGCGCCGAAGTCTGGAAGATCGAGAACATCGACGGCGGCGACGACACCCGCGCGTGGTCGGTGCCGAGCTACAAGGGTGTCTCGACCTACTATCTCTGCGCCAATCGCGGCAAGCAGAGCATCGCACTCGACATGAAGAGCCCGCAGGGGCTGGCGATCGTGCGTGAGCTGGCGGCGAAGGCCGACATCGTCGTAGAGAATTTCCGCTCCGGCACCGCCGACCGCCTCGGCGTCGGTTTCAAGGAACTCAGTGCGTCAAACCCACGGCTGATCTACTGTTCGATCTCCGGCTACGGCCAGACCGGCCCCGATGCCGGACGGCCCGGCTATGATTTCGTCATGCAGGCCGAAAGCGGCCTCATGGCCATCACCGGCGAGAGCAATGGCGAGCCGATGCGTGTCGGCGTCGCCATCACCGATATCGTCTGCGGCATGGTCGCGACGCAGTCGATCCTGGCGGCACTTTTTGAACGCGCGACGACCGGCAAGGGCCAGTTCCTCGACCTGTCGCTGATCGACTGCGCGCTCAGCCTGTTGATCAATGTCGGCAGCGGTTATCTCAACACCGGCCGCGAGGCCGCCCGCTACGGCAACGCCCATCCGACGGTCGTTCCCTACCAGATCTTCGAAGCCGCCGATGGCGGCTTCGCGTTGGCCGTCGGCAACGATCGTCAGTTCGCGGCGCTGTGCGAGCAGGTCGTGCACCTGCCGCATCTCACCAAGGATCAGCGCTTTATCAAAGCAGGGGCGCGTGCCACCAACCGCGAGGCGCTGATCTCGCAGTTGGCGGCTGCCTTCAAGACCAAGCCACGTGACCACTGGATGGCCACCTGCGCCGCGGCAAGCGTGCCGGCCGGCACGGTAAAATCGATACCGGAAGTCTTCGACAGTCCCAATGTGCGCGAGCGTGGCCTTGTCCAGACCTTGCCGCATCCGCATCTCGGTTCCGTAGCCATGGTGCGCCCGGCGCAGGGACTGGCCGCGCAATTGACCGCCGACTTCACCGCGCCGCCGATGCTGGGCCAGGACACGCAAGCCGTGCTGGCCGACGTACTCGGCTATAGCGCCGAGACCATCGACCAGTTGATCGGCACCGGCGCCATAGGCGTCTATAGGCCGGCCGCCGAGCCCGTTCCCGCCTGATTTTCCACGGAGCCTGACATGTACAAAACCGTGCTGCTGCACATCGACGGCGCATGGCGCCCGGCCCGAGATGGCCGCACCATGGCAATCGTCAATCCGTCGACCGAGGCCGAACTCGGCTCGCTCGCCCATGCCGGCATCGGCGATCTCGACGAAGCGCTGGCGGCCGCCGCCAAAGGGTTCGAGACCTGGCGCCGCGTGTCGCCCTTCGATCGCTCCAAACTGATGCGCAAGGCCGCCGTCATCCTGCGCGAGCGCAACGAGCACATCGCCACGTTGATGACGTTGGAACAGGGCAAGCCGATTGCCGAATCGCGCATGGAGGCCTTTGCCGCCGCCGACATCATCGACTGGTTCGCCGAGGAAGCGCGCCGCAGCTACGGCCGCATCGTGCCGGCGCGCTTGGATGGTGTCAGCCAGTCGGTGGTCAAGGAACCTGTCGGCCCTGTGGCCGCCTTCACACCGTGGAATTTTCCGCTCAACCAGGCGGTGCGCAAATTGTCGGCGGCATTGGCCGCCGGCTGCTCGATCATCATCAAGGGCCCTGAAGAAACGCCCGCCTCGCCCGCCGAACTGGTGCGCGCCTTTGTCGACGCCGGCCTGCCCGACGGTGCCTTGAACCTCGTCTACGGCACGCCGTCCGAAATCTCCGCCTATCTCATTCCGCATCCGGTGATCCGCAAGATTTCCTTCACCGGCTCGACGCCAGTCGGCAAGCAACTGGCGTCGCTTGCCGGGCTGCACATGAAGCGGGCGACGATGGAACTTGGCGGCCATGCGCCGGTCATTGTGCTGCCCGACGCCGATCTCGACCGCGCCGCACGCTCGATGGTCGCATCCAAATTCCGCAATGCCGGCCAGATCTGCGTCGCGCCGACGCGCTTCCTCATCGACAATGCGGTCTATGACGATTTCGTCGGCCGCTTCGTTGAGGCAACCCGCCAGATCAAGGTCGGTGACGGTCTTGCCGAAGGCACCACCATGGGACCGCTCGCCAATCCGCGCCGCGTGCAGGCGATGGAGGAACTGGTCCACGACGCCGTGCAGAAAGGCGCTGAACTCGTCACCGGCGGCAAGCGCATCGGCAATTCAGGCTATTTCTTCGAGCCGACCATCCTGTCGGGTGTCGGGACCGACGCCCGCGCCATGAATGAGGAGCCGTTCGGCCCGCTGGCGCTGATGACCCCGGTGAGTGGCCTGGATGAAGCGCTGGCCGAAGCCAACCGGTTGAACTACGGCCTTGCCGCCTATGGCTTCACCCGCTCGGCGGCGAGTGCCGCGAAAATGTCGTCCGGCATCGCCAGCGGCATGGTGTCGATCAACCATTATGGTCTGGCGCTGCCGGAGGTGCCGTTTGGCGGCATCAACGATTCCGGCAACGGCACCGAAGGTGGCGCCGACGCGCTGGAGAGCTATCTCAACAGCAAATTCGTCTCGCACCTGCAGGTCGACTGAGCAGGCCGCTGTCGGGCGACATGCACTACTTCTGCTGACCGTAATTCTTGTAGCGCCCGCGAATGGCGGCAAGCTCGCTGCCCTCGATCAGCACCGGCGTGCCAGCGCTGCGCGCCAACAGATATTGCCGCGCCAGGGTTTCCAGCTTGATGGTGCGGATGAGTGCCGTGTCGAGATCCGCGCCGAAGGCGATCATGCCATGATTGGCGAGCAGGCAGGCCGTGCGGTCCTCGAGCGCCACGACGGCAACCCTGGCCAGCTCGCTTGATGCGAACAGCGCATAGTCCGAGCAGCGCACATCATCGCCGCCGAAACCGGCGACCATGTAGTGGAACAGCGGCAGCGGTTCGCGCAGGCACGATAGCGCCACGCAATGGTCGGGATGGGCATGCACGACGGCGCCGGCCTCGGGAAACGCCTTGTAGATTTCGGCATGCATTTCCCATTCGCTCGACGGCCGGAATGCACCATCCCAGCTGCCATCGAGTTGCATTGCCACCATCTGCTCCGGCCGCAAGGCGCTCGTGGCTATTCCCGTCGGCGTGATCAGCATGCCGCTTGTCGTGCGCACGCTGATATTGCCGGTGGTGCCGACATTCATCCCGCTGGCGTCCAGCGTCTCAGTCGCGGCGATCAGCCGGGCGCAAGCGGTCTCGGTATCCATCACGATGCTTTCCCTGTCGTGGCCTTTGCCGGGGGCCATGTGTCGATTGCCGGCGCAATGGTGCTCGGCCGTGTCATGTCTTGCAAAACGTCGGTGAAGATATCGGGGCCGCCGAGCTTTCCCGATTTCAGCATCAGCGCCAGCGGATCGGAGGGCAGGCCGGGGAGGTGGGCGATGGCGCGCGACAATCCCGGGCCTTCATAGGCGCCCATGGCGATCCGGTCGATGCCGAGCGCCTTGACCACCGAACCGGCGGTCTCGCCGCCGGCGACGACGAGCCGGCGTACGCCGAGTTCGCGCACCAGTATCCGGGCAATCACGGCCAGGGTCTCTTCCGCCTTTGCCGCCATCACATCGCGGCCATGCGCCTGCTGCAGCGCTTCGACCGTCGCTTGCGGCGCCGTCGTGGCAATCGCCATCATCGCGCCGGGCAAATGCCGCCGGGCGAAGGCACGCGCTTCGGCCACGACATCGGCGCCGGCAAAGGCGCTGGCAAGATCGATCGTCAGCATTGGATTGTGTTGAGCAAAACGTTCGAGCTGTTCGATGGTGCGGTCGGCGACGCTGCCGGCCAGCACCGCCGCCGGTCCGTTTACGGCCGGTAGGCTGGCGGCAACGAGCTCGCTGGATGTCAGCAGCCCATGCGCCAGCCAGGCCGGCGGCAAATGCGCCCCAACCGAGGAATTACCGGTCATCAGCGGCAGGTCGAAGGCGGCTTCCGCGATCGCCGCCAGGTCGCGCTCGCGGATCGTGTCGGTGACCAGAAGCGTCTCGCCTCGCGCGCTGTGCTCTCGAATGGCGTCGCGAATGGCCCCGGCTCCGGCGTCGACAGTGAGATAAGGCACCAACCCGACCTTGCCCTTGCTCTGCGCCTGCAGCACGCGAACCAGATTGGAATCGGTCATCGGCGTCAGCGGATCGAAGCGCTTGGGCGACTCTGCCAGCAACTGGGCGCCGCCGAACATATGCCCCTGATAGACGGTACGGCCGGTCTCACACAGCGCAGGGGCGAACAGCGTGACGCCGCCGCCAAGCCGCTCGAGCAGCGCTTCGGCGCAAGGACCGATATTGCCGGCGGGCGTCGAATCGAAGGTGGCGCAGTATTTGAAGAAAATCTGCCGCGCGCCCGCTTCCACCAGCCGGTCCGCAGCCTCCAGCACCTGGCGCACCGCATCGCTGGCCGCGATGACGCGGGTCTTCAGCAGGATAACATGGGCAAGATTGCCTGATGGGATCGGGGCGTTCAGCCCGACCGTGCATCCCGTCGGGATGCCGCGCGCGACCAGCATAGACGCCAGCTCGGTGCCGCCGGTCAGATCGTCGGCTATGGCGCCAAACAGCAGGGAAGGCATCGACGCGGTCATGCGGCCCGTCTCACATCTGCCCGTTTCATGTCGGCTTGTCTCATGTCGATGGTCAGGCCATTCGTGGTATCATATACACAGGCCACGCGACGCAGGCGACGCCTGCGCGACTGCAAGAACGGAGAGCGGATGTGACTGCTTCTATCGCGCCGATCGCGCGCGACAATCTGACGACGCGTGTCTACGAGGAGCTTCGCCGCGCTATGATGGAAGGCCGTTTCTGGCCGGGCCATCGCTTCAAGATCCGCGACCTCGCCGCCAGCCTTCAGGTCTCCGAGACGCCGGTGCGCGAGGCGTTGATGCAGCTGGTCCGCGAAAAGGGCCTGGAGATGGAGGCCGGTCGTTCGATCACCGTCGCCCAGCTGTCGCTGGCCCAGTATCTGGAACTGCGCAGCATCCGGCTGCATCTCGAAGGCATGGCCGGTGCCGCGGCGACGACACGCATCGAGCCGCGCGAGATCGACCGCCTGGCGGCGGTGCATGACAGGCTGATCGCCGACGAGGACAACGGCCGCTGGTTCGAAGCCGTCCGCGACAATTGGGAATTCCATCACTCGATCTACCAGGCGGCGCAAATGCCGGAGCTGCTGGCCATCATCGAGGGCATCTGGCTGCGCAACGGTCCGCTGGTGAACTATCAATACCCGCACGCCAGGCCGACCTATGACGGTCGCCACCGTCATCTCGACATCCTCGACGCGCTGCGGGCGCGTGACGAGAACGGCGTGCGCAAGGGCATTCAGCAGGACATGATCGAAGGCGGCCGCTTGCTGGTCAAGGTGCTCGAACGGCTCAACGATGGCGCGGTCACGCCGGAGGAACTGCGCCGCGCGGCGCAGAACGGCCGCCTGGTGTCGGCTGCCGGCTGAACGATTTGTTCTTTCCCACCGCATCGGCGCCGGTTCACGCCACCTGCGCCGCAGCGGCCATGCCGGCATCGGCAGCCTGCAGGGCGAGATCTATGTCTTTTGCGGTATGCGCGGCGCTCAGGAACATGTTGTGCCGGGGGTGGAAATAGGCGCCTTCGCGCAACGCAGCAGAGCAGAAGGCGTTGGCCAGCTTGAATTCGGCATCGTCGTCGAACAACACCATCGGCATCGACACCGGGCCGGTCTGGCGCAGTGACAGTCCATGCTTCTTCGCGGCCGCGTCGAGGCCTGAGCGCAGCCTGTCGCCGGCCTGCGTCATGCGGGCAATCGCATCGGTATCGCGCAGCGTGTTGATGGTGGCGATCGCGGCGGCCATGGCGACGGCGCCGTACCAGAACGACCCCGTCACATAGACCTTGGTCGCCGCTTCGCGAAAACGGTCGGTGCCGGTGATCGCGGCAAGCGGATAGCCATTGGCGATCGCCTTCGAGAAGGCAGACAGGTCCGGCCGTACGCCGAGCGGCTCCCAGCTGCCGGCGAGGTCGATGCGGAAGCCGGCCCTGACATCATCGACGATCAGAGCCGCATCGGCGGCGGTGGTGAGCTCGCGCGCTCGTCTGGCGAAGGCGGCGGTCGGCAGTTCCTGGTCGCGGGCTATGTCGTGCCGGAAGGCGGTGACGACGACCGCGGCAAGATCACCCCCGGCCTGCTCGACCGCAGCCTCCAGGCTGGCAATGTCGTTGTAGTCGAAATGGATCAGATGGGCGCGGTCCTCGGCGGTGACGCCGGCCAGTGATGGCGTGCACCACGGCACAGCGCCATGATAGGAGCCGCGCGCGACCAGCACCTTGCGCCTGCCGGTGCCGGCGCGTGCGATCGTCACGCATGCCGTGGTGGCGTCGGTGCCGTTCTTCTGCAGCATCGCCCAGTCGGCATGCGCGACCGTCTTGACCAGCAACTCCGCCAGTTCGACCAGCACCTCGCCCGGGCCGTTCATCGCATCGCCCAGGCGACGCTGCCGCTCGGCTGCGGCCTCGACCGCCTGGTGATGATGGCCGAGGATGTTGGGGCCCCAGCTGCACATCAGGTCGATATATTCGCGCCCATCGACGTCCCAGACCCGGCAGCCGTCGGCGCGCTCGAAGAACTGCGGATAGGCGGAGCCGAGATAGCGCGTCGCCATGTGTCCCCACATGCCGCCCGGAATGACCGAGGCCGCACGCTCGCGCAGCAACTGGTCCTTGGAGTTGATCAGGGAAGGCATAGCGAGGTCTCCGCTCATTGATATATCATATATTGAATTTGGTGCTGGAGGAACAGGATTTGCTGATCCAGGATGAGGAAGCGGGGGGCGGCTGGCCGCCTCCCGCATCTTTCGCTCAGTGGCTGAGTTCCGCCAGCGGCAGGTTGCAGCAGGCGCTGTAGCGCACGCCCTTGACGTCCGACTTGTAGGCCAGGATCAGGTTCGGGCTGATCAACGGCAGGATGATCCTGTCCTTGATCATTTCCTCGCCGGCCTGGTGCCACAGCTTGGCGGCCTCGTCGCCGCTTGCCGCAAGGGCTGCCTTGTAGATATCCGCTTCCTTCGGATTGAGCACCGACGGGTCGCGCTCCGCGCCGGCGCGGCGCGACCACGGGCTGCCCTTGGTCATGGCGAAATAGTCGATGTATTGCGAGGTGCCGTAATAGTCCGGCGCGTAGAACACCGCCGTCATCGGGATGCCGTCGCCATTGACGCGTTCGCGCCAATTGGCGAAGGGGATCGGCTGCAGGTCGAGCTTGATGTTGATCTTGGCCAGATCCTGCTGGACCTTCTGCATCAAGAGCGACAGGTCGACGCCATAGACATTCATGCCGGGGAACGCCGCTTCCATCTCGAAGCCGTCGGCATGGCCGGCCTTGGCCAGAAGTTCCTTTGCCTTGGCAACGTCATAGGGCTGCGCCTCGAAGCCCGAACCGCCGGGGAAGCCGAGCGGGATCGGAGCGCTGATCAGCTGGCCCTCGGAGCCGATGGTGAAATCGAGGATGCTTGGACGGTCGAGGCCGAGCGAGATGGCCTCGCGCACTTCGGGCGTCAGCGGAACCTTGTTGGCCTTGGCGCCCGGCGACAGCGCCACATAGATGAAGTTGTAGGATGGCACGGTCTCGATCTTCACGTCGCTGCCGGTCATCGTCTTGGCCGTGTCCGGGTCGATCTGCATGGCGATGTCGGCGGTGCCGCTCTGCAGCATCTGCGCCTGCGCCACCGCATCCTTGGTCTGGCGGATGACGACTTCGCTCAGCGCCGGCGCCGTGCGCCAGTACTTGTCGTTGCGCGCCAGCCGCAGTTCCGAATTCGGCTCATAGGATTTCAGCACGAACGGCGCGCTGCCGGCCGAATGCGCCAGGAACCAGGCCTCGGCATTGTCCGTCGTCGAAGCGTCCGCATCGGCCTTGGCGCCGGCTTCGGAAGCGACCTTGCTGTTGACGACCGCGGCGTAGGGCGCCGCCGCGATGTTGAGGAATTCGGAGCTTGGCGCGACCATCTTGACGACGACCGTATGCGCGTCCGGGGTCTCGATCGAGGCGACATTGTCCATCAGGAACGAAGCGCTGCCCTTGAGGTTCTTCAGCCGCTCCCAGGACCATTTGACGTCCTTGGCTTCGACCGGCGAACCGTCCGAGAATTTGGCGGCCGGGTCGAGCGTGAAGGTGAAGCTGCTCTGGTCGGCATTGCCTTCCCACTTCGAGGCGAGCAACGGGATCAGCTTGTTGTCCTTGTCCAGCGTCAGCAGCGATTCATAGACGCTGGAATTGTAGATCTGGCAGGTGTCGCAGAAGGCGCGGTGCGGATCGAGCGAGTTGAGGTCGATATTGCGCGCGATGACCAGCGGCTTGCTGTCCTGCGCGAAGGTGGCCGGTGCCCAGAAGGCGCTGGTGGCCAGCAGCACGGCTGCCAGCATCGTGGCCCTGGTCTTGTGTCTCGGTAGGATGGTCATGTCAGTTCTCCCATTTTCTTGTCGGATCTTTGTGGCAATGCGTTCGCTCTATCCACCCACGGCAGTGAGGGATTGAAGCGCGGCCTTGAGCTTTTCAGCGCCGCCCAGTGCGGCGCGGTTGAGCGGGGCCGATACGACGGGAGCCGAGAGGCTTCCCGTCACATGCAGGATCTCGTGATCGAGATAGTCGAACACGCGATCCTGAATCTCTTGTGTCAGTCGTCCGCCAAGCGACAGCCCACGCTGCACCTGTTCGACGATGGCCACCCGGTTGGTCTTGCGGATCGAGGCTTCCACCAGCGGCCAGTCGAGCCCGGTCGGATCGAGGCTGCGCAGGTCGATGATCTCGGCATCGACGCCGGTCTCCTCGACCACCTGGCTGGCGACAGCAACCATGCTGGCGCTGGTGAGCAATGTGCAGGCGCGGCCCGGCCTGACGATCTTCGCCTTGCCGAGCCTCACGCAATAGTCGCGGTCATCCGCAGGCACAGGGCCTTCGCTCGGGAACAGTTCGACATGCTCGATGACGACGACCGGATCGTCGCATTTCAGCGCCGAATTCATCAGGCCGATATAGTCGAAGGGCGTCGTCGGGGCGACGATGCGCCAGCCGGGGAACAGGGCGAACAGGCCGGACGGATCGCCCGAATGCTGCGAGCCGTAGCCGGTGTGCGGCGAAACGCGCACCCTGACCACGATCGGCACCGGAAAGCCGCCGCCGAACATGTGGCGCACCTTGCTGACCGCGTTGAACAGCTGGTCGGCGGCAACCAGGCAGAAGTCGCCGAACATGATCTCGACGATCGGCCGCAGGCCGCAAAGCGCTGCACCCAGCGCCACGCCGACAAAACCGTTCTCGGCGATCGGCATTGCCAGCACACGCTCCGGCCAACGCTCCAGCGCGCCCTTTGTGGCGCCCGAAACGCCGCCGCGCAGCCGGTGCACATCCTCGCCCATGATGATGATGCGCGCATCCCTTTCCATGGCGCGCGCAATCACCTCGGACGCGGCAACCATGAACTTGACCGGCTTGGTCTCGGCCGGCGGCACATCCTCGATCTCGAGGAAGCGCTCGTCCTTCAATTCCGACAGATCGCCGCGGATCTGGTTATCGACGTCACTTGGGTTCGGCCACAGATTGTCGGGAATGCGCAGCGCGTTGCCGCTCATTTCGGTCAGCGAATCGGCAGCACTGTTGACCACCTCCATGACGCGCTGGTCGAGTGTGCCGAGATCGGAAGCGTTCAGAATGCCCATCGTCTTCAGGCGAGCCGCCATCGTGGCAAGTGGGTCGCGCGCTTTCCAGGCATCCTCTTCGGCGCGTGTGCGGTAGCCGAATTCGCTGCCCGGGCGGGCGCCGCTCTGGTGCAGGAAACGGTAGCAGAGCGCCTCGACCAGCACCGGGCCGCCGTCTTCCTCGATCACCCGGCGCGCCTCACGCATGGCGTGATGGACCGCCACCACATCCATGCCGTCGCATTCGATGCCGCGAAAGCCGAGCATGGGTCCGCGCGAGGCCAGCCGCGTCTCGCGCGTCTGCTCATTGATGTGCGTCGAGACGGCATAGAGATTGTTTTCGGCGAAAAAGATCACCGGCAACCGGTAGAGCGCGGCGATGTTCATCGCCTCATAGGCCGGCCCCGCCATCATCGTGCCGTCGCCGAAGAAGGCGACCGAGACGGTGCCGGTGCCAAGCAGCTTGTCGGCCAGCGCATAGCCGGCGGCATGCGGCAGGTTGCCACCGATAATGGCGCTGGTGCCTGGGATGCCGGAGGCGTCGTCACGCATATGCATCGAGCCGCCACGGCCGCCACAATAGCCGACGTTAAGCCCCATGATCTCGGCCATCAGGCCGCGCACCGAGCCCTGCATGTTCGGGTTGAAGGCGTCATGCAGCGGGTCGTATCTCCCGGGCATCTGCGCGTTGACCAGCTTGGCCAACACCTGGTGATGGGCGCGGTGGGTGCCGTTGATGCGGTCACCGGTGCCGAGCACGGACATCGCGCCGACCGCCGTCGCCTCTTGTCCGATGCTGGCATGCGCCGGACCATGCACCAGCCCGGCATTGGCGAGATCGAGCGCTTTTTCCTCGAAGCGGCGGATGAGCAGCATCTGATGATACCAGCGCACCAGGCTAGACACCTCGGCGTCATTCCAGTCCGAATCGTCGACGTCTAGCCGCAACCAGGGCGCCGATGGCTGGATCGATGTCTGCTGGACCATGTCAGCTAATTCCGTTCTGGTAGATGATATATCAAATATTTTCTCAGTCGATTGCGGCCGGTCATTTTTCCTAGGCATGGCGCTTGCTGGGGGTGCTACACAAATGGAATTAAATTTCATTTTCTGCACGAAGCCGAGACTAAGCCGGGACGGCGGCGTTCCGCAAGAGGAATTTTGAGGCCCGCATTCGGGTCATTCCGGCGACAAAGCCGGAGCACCAATTCACGGAGGGAACGGCTCTGCGAGTCAGGCATTCGGCTGGCGGATCGGCAGGGTAGGCGAGCGGCTAGCGATCGGCCCGATGCTGGAAGAACTGCAAAAACAATTCTCGCTCCGTGGTGATGTCGAGCTTCTCGTAGATGCGCCGGCGATGGTTCTTGACCGTGCCGACGGTGATGCCGAGGCGCTCGGCGATGTTCGCCGTCGGATGGCCGGCAAGGATCAGCTGGACAAGTTCCCGCTCCCGCAGCGACAGCTCCGGCCACAGGCTGGCTGGAATGGTCGGCTCCTGCCGGGGCGAGGCGCCGGGGCCTGTCGGCGCCGACGTGCGGGAGAATTCGGTTCCGCGCGCCTTGATGTCGAGCGCGTGCAGCGCCTCGAACACCGGCAGCCGCTCATCCAGCAGGGCGATCTCGCTATCCTTGAATGTGGTGGTCGAGCGGTCGAGGAAGATGCCGAGGCAGCAGTCGCCGCCATCGGCCAGCATGATGCCGACCTCGTCGCAGATTTCCGACTGCGCCAGGAAGCCGGCTATGTACTGGCCGCGCTTGGCCTCGTCGTCGGCGAGCCGTTTCAGCGGCATGATGCCGAGCCTTCGCTCGCGCCGCCACGAGGCATAGAACGGATCGAACACGTAGTAATTGTCGAGATAGCGCCGGACCATTTCATCCGAGAAGCGTCGGTGCTTGATGAATTCCGGCGTCTGCGTCGCCGAGTAGCGCGTCACCGTGACGAGGTCGTGCTCGATATCCGCACCGATAAGGTCGATCAGGCAGTCGACATGCCTGTCCGTGCCGGTGGCGGCGATCGCCTTGGCGAGCGGCGCCCAGATATTGCCCATGCGCATGCCCTTTTCTCGGCGATGTCAGCCCAGCCGTCATTGTGTCTTTAGGCATATGGCGCAAGGCCACCCAATGAATCTAGCCTTGCGTCAACCTAGACCAGATCCGAGGCGACCGTGACCCAACCCAACCTCACCGGCCCCATCGTTGGCAATCCGCCAATCATTGGCAATCCAATCGTTATCGGTATCGACGCCGGCGGCACCATGACCGACACGATCCTTGTCGATCAGGACGGCCACTTCAAGATCGGCAAGTCGGCAACCACGCCGAAGAATGAAGCCGAGGGTTTCCTGGCTTCGGCCGAGGATGCGGCGGACGCCTGGGGCATCTCGCTGGAATCGCTGTTTTCCGGCGTCAATGTCGTGCTCTATTCCGGCACCGGCATGCTCAACACGCTGTTGTCGCGCACCGGCCGCCGGCTGGGCCTGATCACCACCAAAGGCCTCGAGGACATGATCCTGATGGGCCGCGGCCTGCAGGCCTGGGCCGACTATTCCTATGCCGACCGGCTGCATGCGGTCACCCACCATCATCCCGATCCGCTGGTGCCGCGCCGTCGCACCCATGGCGTGACCGAGCGCATTGACCAGTTCGGCGACATCGTGCTGCCGCTCTACGAACACGAGGTCTCCGCCGCCGCGAAAAAACTGATCGCCGACAAGGTCGAGGCGATCTGCATCATGACGATCTTCTCGCACGTCAATCCGGTGCACGAGAAGCGCATCGCCGAGATCTGCCGCGAGGAGGTCGAGAAGGCCGGCGCCGACATCATCGTCTACACCAGCCACGAGGTCCGCCCGGTCATCCGCGAGCAGTCGCGGCTGAACTCGGTGCTGATCGAAGCCTACGCCACTTCGCGCGGCCGCAAGCAGCTCAAGGGCATCGAGGACGTCTCGAAGAAATACGGCTTCAAGTACGGCGTGCAGACGCTGCTCTCCTTCGGCGGTCTGACCTCGATCAACCATCCGCGCCTGCATGAAACCATGATCTCTGGCCCGATCGGCGGCATCCTCGGCGCGGCCTATGTCGGCAAGCTGATCGGCAACGACTCGCTCATCTGCTCGGACATGGGCGGCACCTCCTTCGACATGGGCGTCATCACGCGCGGCCAGACGCGGATCGAGAACGAGCCGCTGATGGACCGTTTCAAGCTCAACGTGCCGACGCTGCATCTCGATACCATCGGCGCCGGCGCCGGCATGATCCTCAAGGTCGACCCGCTGACCAAGAAGGTCAGTCTCGGACCGGAAAGCGCCGGCTCCGACCCCGGTCCGATCTGCTTCGATCGCGGCGGCACCGAGCCGACCATAGCCGATTGCGACGCCATCCTCGGCCGCCTCAACCCGCACTACTTCCTGGGCGGCAAAGTCGTGCTGCAGGTCGAAAAGGCGCGCCGCGCCTTCCAGGAGAAATGCTCCGACATATTGGGCGTCGGGGTGGAGGAAGCCGCCGAAGGCATGATCGACATGCTGGAGTCCGATGCCAACAACGCGCTGCGCCGGGTCATTTCGGGTCAAGGCATCCACCCATCGGAGTTCACGCTGCTCTCCTATGGCGGCTCCGGTCCGCTGCATCTGGCCGGCTGCTCCAGGGGCATCGGCTTCAAGGACATCATCACCTTTCAGTTCGCCGCCGCCTTCTCCGCCTTCGGCTGCACCACGGCCGATTTCATGCGCCGCCATTCGGTGTCGACGCAGCACGACATTCCGTCGCGCGCCGACGAGGCGACGCTGGCCGCTTTCGGCGCCAAGGTCACCACGGTGTGGAACGACCTGACCAAGGCCGCGGTCGACGAGATGATCGACGACGGCCACACGCGCGAGAAGATCAGGACCGTGCCGTTCCTGATGATGCGCTACACCGGCCAGCTCGAGGATGTCGAGGTGATGGCGCCGCTGGCCGAGATCAATTCAGCCGACGACATGCGTAGGGTTATCGACGAGTTCGAGGCGGTTTATGCCAAGGTCAACCATCGCGTTTCACGCTATGGCGAAGCCGGCTTCACCATCACCGAACTCGGGCTGATCGCCACCGCCGACAAGGTCAAGCCGGTGCTGCTCAAGCGTCCGCTCGGCGCCTCCAATCCTGCTTCCGCTCACAAAGGGGTGCGCGAGGCCTATATTGGCGGCCGCTGGCACAAGGCCAATCTCTACGAGATGGATCTCTTGCAGCCTGGCCACGAAGTGATCGGCCCGGCCATCATCGAACATCCCGCCACCACGCTCGTCGTTCATCCGCAGGACCGCGTCCATGTCGATGAATGGACGCTGCTGCACTACACCCACGCTTGAGAGGGCGACCGCCATGTTGGACAAACCTGCTTCGGCCCTGCGCCTTCGCGAAAGACTGCTCGATTCCGAGCGGTTGATGGAAGAGACCGGCTGCTATGACGGCATCACCGAGCTCACGCTGCGCAACCAGGATCCGCTGAAATTCGAGACGCTGCACACCAAGCTGCGTGCCTATTGCGTCTCGGCACGCGAAATGGCCCGCCGCATCTCGGCTTCACCCGGCGTGCGCGAGGTCGGCGAGATGGTCGTCGCCATCTATACGCCCGAGGGCGACGCCATCGCGCTGTCCAACGGCATCATGGTGCATGTCCATACGATGAGCCGCTTCATCAAATGGATGATCAAAAACGGCTACGAGGACAACCCGCGCATCCGCGAAGGCGACATCTTCGCCAACAACGACGCCTTCATCGGCACCGTGCAGGTGCCCGACGTAATGGACGTGGTGCCGATCTTCCATGAAGGCACGCTGGTCGGCTGGGCCGGTGCTGTCTGCCACGAGCTGGAAGCCGGCGGCATCACGCCGGGTGGCGACGTCTGTCTCGCACAGGAGCGCTTCACCGAAGGCCTGTTCGTCTGCGCCGAGAAAATCGGTGAGAACGACGAGATCCGCCGCGACTACGTTATCCGCTGCGAGCGCAATCTGCGCATGCCGATCTACTGGGTGCTCGACGAGAAGGCCAAGGTCGCCTCCTGCATCGACATGCGCGAAAGCGTCAAGCAGCTGATCTCCGAAATCGGCCTCGATTACTGGATGAAGGTGTCGAAAGAGTTCATCGAGGAAGGCCGCCGCGCCCAGCTCGCCCGCACCCGCCAGCTCACCGTGCCCGGCATCTATCGCGGCCACACTTTCTATGGCCACGTCACCGCCGGCAAGCCCGGCTTCCAGCTGCTCGGCGATCCCGACTGGCTCTACAACATCCCGATCGAGATGGAGATCACCACCGACGGCAAGATCACCATGGACTTCGAGGGCACGCAGCCCTGGGGCTACCATTCGATGAACTGCACGCCGGCCGGCATGGATGGCGGCATGTTCGTCACGCTGACCCAGCACATGAATTTCGAAGGCCTGGTCAATGACGGCGCCTGGATGGCGACCGAGCTGAAACTGCCGCATGGCACCTGGACCAACCCCGACAACGAGATGGTGGCCACCGCCACCTCATGGGCCTTGCTGCTGCCGGCCTATGGCGTTTTCCAGCGGCTTTTGTCGCGCAGCTTCGTGGCGCGCGGCTTCGTCGAGGAGGCCTTTGTCGGCCAGGTCAACAGCCCGATGATCGAGATGGGCGGCGAAAGCCAGTACGGCACGCCGTTCGGCATGGCGCATTTCGAATGCGCCGCCGCCGGTTCCGGCGCGCTAGCCATCAAGGATGGTCTCGACACTGCCTATGTCGGCTGGAATCCGGAATCCGATATGGGCAACATCGAGGTCTGGGAACAGTCCATGCCGATGGTCTATATCGGCCGCTCGATCGTGCCGAACTCGGGCGGCGCCGGCAAATATCGCGGCGGCTGTTCCTTCGTCTCGACCTGGCTGATCAACAAGACTTCGCATCTGCGGCTCCACACCTCGGAACACTCTTCCAGGGTGTTCGATAATGGCGGCATGTGCGGCGGCTATCCGGCACCGACCTGCCAGAAGCATCGCGCGGTGCGCAACTCCAACATCCATGAACTGGCGGCCAAAGGCGAACCGCTGGCGCATGCGCCCGGCATCGACCCGCATGTCTCAGATTACGAGAGGAACATCGGTGGCGACCATGTCGTGGTCGAGGGGCCCTACATCACCTCGCCGCACAAATCCGGCGACATCTTCAGCCATTCCTACAATGGCGGCGGCGGCTATGGCGACGTGCTGGAGCGCGATCCGATCAAGACGGCCTGGGATGTCGAGAACGGCTTTCTCACCCGCGAAGCGGCGGACCAGGTTTTCGGCATCGTGTTGAAGGACGATGAAGACGGTTATCCCATCGCCGATATCGACGCCACGGTCGAGCGCCGCGCCGCCATGCGCAAGGAGCGTCTGGCCAAGGCGATCCCGGTGGCGGACTGGATCGCCAAGGAGCGTGGCCGCGTCGAAAAGGCCGACTTCGCGCCGGAAGTGAAGAAAATGTACGCCAGCGCGATCAAGCTGTCCTCGCGCTTCACCAGGGAATTCAGCGAGTTCTGGAACGTCGACGCCAGATCGATCTTCATGCCGGGAGCAAAGCCATGACCTCGTACAGCAAGGAAGTCCTCCGCGATCTGGCGGCCGGACAGCTGCCCTGGTCGCAGACGCGGCGCATCATGAGCGCCTACAAGGATGATGACCGCTTCTTCAAGATGGTCGCCGTCTATCAGGACCGTGTCGCCTGGAAGGACCCGATCCTGCTGCCGGTTTCCGATCATCTGTTCATCTGCCAGAGCGGCGATGAGCGCATCACCCGGTGCGAATGCGGCCATTCCTTCGGCGACTATCGCAAGAACTGGAAGCTCAAGGCTGCGATCAACGTGCGCAACACCGAGGAGGCTTTGCGCGAGATCTATCCGAACAGCGATCTCCCCGATCCCGAATGGATGGAAATCCGCGAATTCATCTGCCCGCAGTGCGGCACGCTGCATGAGGTGGAAGCGGCGGCACCCGGCTATCCCATCGTCCACGATTTCGAGCCCGACCTCGAGGGGTTCTATCGCGAATGGCTCGGCAAACCGCTCCAGGAAACATGAATCGCTCTCTATGGAGGCCGCGCCGCTGTGATTGCCAAATCCGGTCACGCCTGATTGCCTGCCTGGAACAAAGCGGAGACCGTGCGCCATGAACAATCTTTCCGGCCGCAGTGCCATCATCACCGGCGGTTTCTCGGGCATGGGCTTCGCCATTGCCACGGCTTTGGCTGAAGCCGGCGCCAACGTTGCCGTCGGCTCCTACATCGCGCCTGCCGGCGCTGACAGGTCCGATGCCGCCTACTATCCAGGCGCGGACGAGATCGAGCGCGTGCGTGCGGCTCTTGCCGCCCACGGCACCAAGGTCCACGCCGCCCATCTCGACGTGCGTGACAGCGACGTCACCAATCGTTTCGCGGCGGACGCCGAAGCCGCCATTGGCCCCGCCGACATTCTGGTCAACGCCGCCGGCACCACCGCCGAGCAGCCGGTCTGCGGCCATTCCGATGCGCTGTGGGACAAGATCGTCGACACCAATTTGACCGGCGCCTTCCGCGTCACGCGTGCCGTGCTGCCGGGCATGATCGAGCGTGGCTGGGGCCGCATCGTCAACATCGGCTCAACCGCCGCCTCGGTCGGCTGGAAGGACAACCCGGCCTACTGTGCCTCCAAGGCAGGGCTTCTCGGCCTCACACGCTGCGTGGCGCTGGAAGGTGCCGCGCATGGCGTCACCTGCGTCATGATCAGCCCGACCTGGGTCGAGACCGAACTGATGCGCCGCAATGTGGCGCAGGTCGTCGAGCGCGAGGGCAAGGGGCGCACGCCTGAGGAGGCGATGGCCGAAATCGCCAGGGGCAATCCGCAGCAACGCATGCTGCAGCCGCAGGAGATCGCGGCACTGGCCGTCTTCCTGTGCTCTGATCTGGCCAAGGGCATCACCATGGAAAACATTCAGATCACCGGCGGAGCCCTGTGGTAGCGTTTGCGCCGGCAGGGAACTGAGCCTGATCCAGGCCACCAGGTCGGACGGACCTCTCCTCAATCGCCTCGCTGTAAGACAAGGTGACCGGATTTGCCATTGAGCGCCGGGCACGATAGGCTATATTGCACTGCACAATGGAGACGCCGTTTATTGCACGCCCATGTTTGCGAAGTTTCCGGCCGGCTCATGACTTGCCGGCCCTGGGTCGTGTCGGCGGGACTCTGAGATGAAGATTCCAAAGTCCCTGCTGATCGATCCCGAGAAGAACTCGGTCTATGGCGCCTTTGCCGTAGCCGTCTCGATCTGGGCGTTTTCCTATTCGGTCATTTTCGGCCAGGTGCTGATCCTGGCCTACTATGCGGTCTGGCTTCCGCTCATCCTGGTCGACCACCGGCGGTTCCTGCGGCAGCTGTCCAGCGCCTGGCTGCCGCTGCTGTTTGCGGCCTATGTCTGCTTCTCGGTTTTCTGGTCGCAGGCGCCCGGCGTCACCGCAAGGACTTCGGTCCAGTATTTTTCCCATATCGCCTGCGCTTACGTAGCTGCGCGCACCGTCAGCGTGCGCACGTTGACCATAGGGGCGCTGATCGGGATATTCGTCGTCCTCATCTATTCGCTGAAGGTCGGGAACTATTCCGAGGATGTTCTCGACGGCACTGTCAACTTCGTCGGCGCCTTCGCCTCCAAGAACCAGATCGGCTTTGTCGGCTCTCTCGGCATCTATTTCTGCGTTGTCTTCCTTGCCTTTTACCGGCGCGGTCGGCTGAGCCTCATCCTGGCGGTGCCCGTCGTGCTGCTGTCGGCCTATGTGCTGGTCGTCTCGCATTCCGCCACTTCGATGGCCTCGATACCGGCGGTTCTGGCGCTTGTGGCGCTTCTTGCCATGAGCAAACTTCTGTCACGACGTTATCGCCGGGTGATCTTCCTGATCGGCGCCGGCCTGCTGGTCGTGACTGCCTTCGTCGCTTTGAATCTCGGGCTGATGGACTTCGTCCTCGGCCTCTTCGGCAAGGATTCGACACTCACCGGGCGGACCTATCTGTGGGAGCAGGGCTGGAACGCGGTGCAGAAATCGCCGATTCTCGGCGTCGGCTATGCCGCCTATTGGGTGCAGGGCTTCGCCGAAGCCGAGCGGCTGTGGAACGAGTTCTACATCACCACCCGCACCGGCTTCCACTTCCACAACACCTATATCGAGGCCCTCGTCGAGCTCGGCTTCGTCGGGGCGACGCTGGTATCGCTGATCATGCTGCGCACGCTCTACGGCCACGTCTCGGCGGTGATCTTCAGGACATGGCAGGCGGATTCGGTGATCCTCTTCGGCGTGATGGTGCTGCTGCTGATCCGCTCCTTCGTCGAGGTCGAGATTCTCAACCCCTACATCATGGGCTCTTTCCTGATGTATTTCAGCTTCTTCAAGCTGGCGCGGCTGCCCGTTACCCGCACGCGGCGGTCGCAGGCCCTGGAGCCGGCGGATGCGGCCAGGACTGAGGCTGACTGGCCCCGGCATGCCGGCCGTCCGGCGGCGGCCGGTCCGTCATGAGCAATCAGCGCGCGGCCTGAAGTGTAAGCGCAATCCGCCCCCGTGTTTCGCTGAGCGGTGAAGACGGCGACACTCGTGATGATTCTGCGCGGGAGGTTGATTGGTGAATTTTGCGCTCCGAAAGCGGCCCTTGATTACCGGACTTCAATAGACCTGCGTTGCAGCCGCTTGGGAGAGCGGCAACTTGCCTTCCGGGTACGGCCGGAGCACGTACCGGAAAAGCCGGCGTTTCCAGTGTATGCGGTGCGAGTACTCGTCGAGTGATTCCAGGCGCCAGGAAAAATCGTCCTTCCAAACATTCGTCGCCGAGACCTGCCGCAGGAACGCCGTTCGATAGACATGGGCTGATATGTTCTGCTGCTGGTGCGTCGGGTCTTTCGTATTGGCGAGGATGCGGATGCGCCTCTCCTTGCTTTCCGCAACCACGCCTGCAACCGCCTTCCTGTAGGCCGTCAGGTCGTGGGAGAGGTCTGTATTGCGATATGTCGTACCGCCGAAATCGAAGACCGGACGGATCTGGATCGTATCGGGGCTGTATTCGCCATAGACCTTGATCAGGTCTTTCACCTGCAGGAGGTTGTCCGGATTGACGGTGAAATTGAGACGCAACCGCGGTCTCCTGCCGCCCTCTCTCACCCTGGCGAGCATCCTCAGCACGGCGTGGTGCTGGTCGAAGGAAGCGCCCGGCATCAGCGCTTCATAGGTGGCCTTTTCCGTGCCATGCGTCGAGATGGTTATCTCGTCCAGGCCCGCTTCCGACAGGCGGCGGATCCCTTGCTCGGTAAGAAGCTGTCCGTTCGTCGTGAAGCCGATGAAGGGCACGCGGTGTCGCGTCGCGAGTTCGACTAGCCAGGGATAGTCCTTGAACATGGTCGGCTCCATGGATGCCCCGAAGTGCACCTGTAGCGCCTGCGGAAAGAACTCGGCGGCGATGCGCTCAAGGTCCTCTTTGGTAAGCCGGCCCTTCGCATTTTCCGCACGCCAGCGATCATTGGAAAAGAAGCACATGCCGCAACGCAGGTTGCAGGCGTTCACCGGGTCGAGCCTGATGATGGTATAGCGCAGCCCTAGAAATTCTGCGCCCAGAGCCGCTGCGAATTTGAGGCGAGGGCTCCTTACCAGATTGTTCAGGCGATGCAGTGTTTCTGAGCTTGCCATTTCGGCTCCCGCCTTGCCAAGGCATGGGATTCCTGCGGCCAAAGCGCGTAAAGCTTGCCGACACATTATTGAATTGATTTTTGGCCACGAAGCCTAGCCGAGCCGCTCGGACCGAGGAATACATCATTTGTGGCTAATACATAGCCCGTTTGCTGTCCGTTTCGCACCGAAGCCCCCCGTGCTCAGTCGTAAGGCGTATCGTTGCGCCTGCCAGTGCGCCATGGAACCTTCTTCTGGATGACCCACTCGCGGCCGCCTGAACAATCTACCCGAGCGCGTTGGCTGAGTGGACACAGTAACAGTAGCTGTCGTGTCCATTGATCGCGTCAACGAACGTCCCGCCGTAGGCCCACCGCAGCGGGTCAACCGGGACATCACCGATGAGGTTAGCAACGCGCCCGGCAAGCATGGCGCTCAGCAAAAAATCCGTCCCTCACGGGACGGATTGAAGCACTGGATGATACCGGGGTTCGCGAGCCTACTGGCTGGCCAGCGGCGCCAGCTTGACCTTGATCACATCGCCAGGCAGCACCGGCGTATCTTCCTTCGCGGCGATTTCGCTGGTCTTGCCGTCGACGACCCGCACCAAGGCGTAGATCAGGCTGGATTGCTGGTCGGTGTCGCTGGCGACTCTCGTCGCTGGATCGCTGGCCTGGGAGATCAGGCCTTTCTGCATATTCGCCTTCAGCGCGGCCTCGTTCAGGTCGGCTTCGGTTTGCTGCCGGTCGGTGGCAAGACTTGAACTCAAGGTGTTCTGGGCATCGATGGCGTCCTGCTTCGCCTTGCTGATCGCCTGCTTGGCGGTGAGGATGGCCGTTTCGTAGTCCAGGATCTTGCCCTGCAGGTCGGCGACGGACTGGCGCGAATCCAGCAGTCGGGCGTTGGCGATCAGGCCTTTCTGCGCCAGCGGGCCGATGCTGGCGAGTTGCTGCTGTGCCAGGTCGACCTGCTGCTGCTGGTTGACGATCTTCTTCTGCAGCGATTCGATTTCGGACTCCAAAACCCCTTTCAGGTCGTCGAGCGCCTCGAGTTTCAGCTTCAACGCCTTTTGGTCAGCCGTCAGGATCGTCATCTCGTCGGCGACGATGGCTGGCAGTCTCGGATCGCCCTCGACCTCCTTAGGCACGTCGAAACTCGCCTTGCCGGCCATGTCCGCGTCGATGCGGGCGCGCCGGACGATCAGCCGAATGCGCTGGTCGTCGGAGATATCGAACATGCCCGTGGCGGTGACAAGATCCTTGCCGAGCTGAGGGCCGTAGTCGGCGTTGCGCCTGATGCCGCCGGCGACGCTGATGGCCTTCAACACTGTCAGGTCGGGCACATAAGGAAACTGGCCGGGGTTCTGGACTTCGCCCGAAATGTAGAATGGCCGGAACTGCGCCATCTCGACCGAGGCTTCCGGTCTGTCCGACAAAGCGAGCTTGCGCTGCAGCGCCTCGCCGATCGCCGTTGCGATTTCGGATGTGGTCTTGCCGGATGCCGGCAGCTCGCCGGCGAACGGCACCGACAGCGTGCCGGATGGACCGACCGTGTACTCGCCATTCACCGCCGACCAGTCACGAAATGTGCCTTCCACGGTCTGCCATTCGGCAACGCGGATGGTGAGCTTGTCCTGCGACCCGAGGCGGTAGTCGCCAGCGGCGGCGATGTGGGGGACGACGAGCGACATGGCAAGGCATGTGGCCAGCAAACGCGCCCGCCGCAGGCGGCCGGAAACCGGGCCGCTGCGAAAGGCTTCGAGCATATCTGTTTTCAACTGAACGTTCCGATCCGCTTTAGCCCCATCGCCCGATGAGCTTGCGTCGAATGGCCGGCGCCAATGGCATTGGCCACCGGCTTGGTCAGTAAGAGCCGCGCGACATCCACACGGCCGGGACAGTCTTGATGATGATGCGAACGTCCTCGAACAGCGACCAGTTCTCGACATAGTGGCGGTCGAAGGCGACGCGGCTGTCATAGGATACATCGTTGCGGCCGCTGACCTGCCACAGGCCGGTCAGGCCCGGCCGCGATTTCAGGTAGTAGACGGCGGATGTGCCATAGATCTCCAGTTCGTCGCGCACGACCGGACGAGGGCCGACAAGGCTCATGTCGCCCTGCAGGATGTTGATGATCTGCGGCAGCTCGTCGAGGCTGAGTTTCCTCAGCACCGCTCCCACGCGGGTGACGCGTGGGTCGCTCTTCAGCTTGCGTGTCGCGATCCATTCCGCATTGGCGTCCGGGTTGGTGGCGAGATAGGCTGCCAGCACCTTGTCGCCGTCCGGAACCATGGTGCGGAACTTCAGGCAAGGAAAAATCCGCCCGCCGCGCCCGATTCGCCTGTGGCCGTAGAAAATCGAGCCGCCGTCGGAAAACTTGACGAGCAGCGCTATCATGACAAACAGCGGGCTGAGGGCGATCAAGCCAATCAGTGAACCGGTGATATCGAAGCTGCGTTTGAGCAGGCCGCCGATCGGCGGCGGAAAATCGATGTCAGCCTGCGAAAAGCTCGCGGTGGCCGACTTGGCAGCGTCCCTCATGCCGTAAACTCCATGCGTTGAACGAATGGTTCACCACACGATACCAAAAAAATGTTGCAGCGCAACACACAATTTACCACCCCGCTGAAATAGTCACGTCATGAATTGACTAAATAATAAGCTAGACATGCACAAATTTCGGGATGTTTAGCACATTTGTGACAATAAACGGGCACCATTGAAAAAATAGGGACCTTTTTGGGGCGGTTTTTAGGCGGGCCTACCTATCTGCCGGGATACGGCACACGTTAGTGCTTTAGCATGCCATGATACTTGGGAAAAACCATATAAAATACTACTTAATATTGCCCATTCTACTGAAAATCGTGGATGGCAGGAGGTCGGCTTGAATCCGGTCGCGTGCATTGCACCATGGCAGAGTCGATCGCAAAAGCTCAATCAAAAATATCCGCAGTTGCCCTTGCCGCCTACTGCTCGCCTTAATAGAATTGCAAATTATACCTGTCAGAGTAGCGACAGGTATCAAAGGCCGGAAGCAACCGGTCGAGAGTGGGCGACCTTAACAAGCCCACATGACAAGGGACGGCGCTCGGGTGGGGCAATCGTTAAATGTACCCGAGCCGGTTTATGGGCTGTTGGGTATGGCGCTTCCAAAATTCATCCTCGGGATGATTTTCGCTTTGGCGATCGTCGTCGGCTGGTCCTGGCTGGGCGGCGCGTCGATAGGCACGACGCTGGTGCGCGTCATCATCTGCGCGGTTGTTATCCAGGCGGGTTACTTCGTACTCGTCTATGCCATGATCGCCAGGAGCCCGCCGACGCCGGCCGACATGGCTCGTGACGCTGAGCGAAAACTGAATGCGCCCGAGGTGGCCGAAGGCGAGAAGCTGGGCAACGCCAGGCGCAGCCTGCACTAAGGATGCGTTGATATTCAGATGAGGCCGGCCTGCAAACGGCGGCTTCCTGCGCTTCCCCGTTCTACCGCGTCGCGGTAGAACGGTGCTCACGTACCCAAACGTACGCTCCGCTCCGGTTCTCGGTATCAGCCGTTTTCGACTCGGCCTGACCTGAATCTCAACACATCCTAACCCTCACGCCACGTTGGCGGGTTCGGTCTCCGACTGTTCCCCCGACAGCATCCTCGACAACCGGCTGCCGGCTTTTTCCTTTAGCCGCTGATATTGGCCGACTTCGACGATATGGCCATTTTCGATCGCCACCACCCAGTCGGCGAAGGCGATCATCGACGGCCGGTGCGCAATGGTCAGGATCGTCATCGTGCCGCGCAATCCGTCGATCGACCTGGCGATCAGTGACTGGTTCTGCCAGTCGAGCGCGCTGGTGGCCTCGTCCAGGATCAGCAGCGACGGCTTGCGCAGCAGCGCGCGTGCAAGCGCGATGCGCTGGCGTTCGCCGCCCGACAGCCGCACGCCGCGGTCGCCGACCACCGTCTCCAGCCCGAGGTCGAGCCGTTCGACGAACTCGCCGGCATGCGCCGAGCGCAGCGCGGCCCACAGATCGTCATCGCTGGCCTGCGGCGCGGCAAGGCGCAGGTTCGCCGCGATCGTGTCGTGCAGCAGGAACACGTCCTGCGGCACATAGGCCACCTGGTCGCGCCAGCGGCGGCGATTGGCGGCATCGATCTCGATACCGTCGACGAGCATCTTGCCGGCGCTCGGTTCGAGCAGGCCGAGCAGCATGTCGGCGATCGTGCTCTTGCCCGATCCGGAGGGGCCGATCAGCGCGGTGACCTTGCCGGCCGGCAGGCCAAAGGTGATGCCGGTGACCACCACCTTGTTGGGGTCGTCACCATAGAAGAAGGAAACATCCCTTACGTTGAGCCCGGTGGTGAGCGACAGCTTGTCGCCTTCCCAGGCTCCCGCCTCGTCTGGCTCGCGTTCGGCGTCGAACCGTGCCTGCAGGCTGCGCATCGCCGTATAGGCGGGCAGATTGATCAGCACTTGCTGAGCCTGCGTCTGCATGTCCATGAAGCGCGGCGCGATGCGCATGAAGACCAGCAGCAGGACGACGATCTCGGCCAGCGACAGGTTGAAGCGGACCAGCGCCACATAGATGAACAGGCTCAGGCCGACGACGCTCGCCACCTGGAACACCGCGGTGCCGATGGTGCTGTTGCGCACATAGTCGACATTGTCGGCCTTCATCTTTTCCAGCGTCGACTGCAACTGCGCGAAATAGCTGGCTTCGACGTTCAGGCTCTTGGCCACCTTGATGCCGCCGAGAAATTCCGAGACCGTCCGGTACTGATCCTGGCGATTGGCGGTCAGCACCCGGCCAAAGGCAGTGGCCCGCGTCCGGAAGGGCTGCAGCGCCACGAACATCAGGATGCCGATGACGACGGCAAACAGCGTCATGACCGGCGAGATGAACATGGAAATCAGCAGATAGCCGGCCAGAAGCACGGCGATCTGCACCAGCATCAACAGCGAGAACGCAGCGCCCTGGACGCGGTCGATGTCGCCGGTCAGGGCATGATCGAGGTCGGAACTCCGCATGCGCGTAAAAACGCCCCAGCGCGCCTTGCCTATGCTCTCGAACAGGTTCATGCGCACGCGGTTGATGAAATCGAACAGAAGTTTGGCCATGTAGACCGACTTGAAGCGGTTGAATGCCGCCTGCACCGCAACAAGCCCGACGAGTGCACAGAGCACCGTGGTCAGTTGCAGCGTGCCGTCCGGCACCAGCCAGCGCACGAAATCATTGTTAGGCAGCCTGACCGCGAAATCCTGGTCGGAGCGTCCGACCAGATGCAGCAGCGGGATGAGCAGCAGGATGGAGATGCCTTCGGTCAGGCTGCCCAGGATGAGGAAGATCAGTGCCGTCCAGGCGCGCCGACCGCCGATCTGGGCAATGGCGGCGCCGAATGCGGCAATTTCTCGAAACAGCGACAGGCGAAGGATTGAGGACTTCGACATGATTGCGCTCACAGCTGCCGGCGACCGGCAGCCAAATCCCTGGTGATCAACTCCACAGCCTCGCCGATCCTGGCCAGGCCCGTCGGGACTTCCAGCCGGCACACGCCGACATGGTTAGCAATCCATGAACATTGCCGAAGATGCGCCGCCGCGAAATCGTCGGGCAGGGCCGCCCGGCCGAAACGCGTCACATAGGAGAATTTGATGATGGCCGGCAGGGCGGCGATGGCGGGCAAGGGCGTGACATCGGCCCTGTCGCCGCGCTCGAGAACATAGATCCTGGTCGCCGGCACCTTGTCGCCGGAAAAGCCGCCGTTCAGGCGATGCTGCATCTTGTCGATCGCCGGATGCACTTGCGGCCGCACGTCCGCCTCGCCCAGCGAGATCGCCGCCGCGGCGTCGGCCGCCAGCTTGATCTGCGGAAAGCCCGGAACGATCATCGGCTCACCCGGATTGGCGAGGTCCAGCGCCACCACGTCATCGGTAAGCAGTTGATGTCCGGCCCGGATCATCGCGCTTGCCGTCGTCGACTTGCCCGCACCCTTGTCGCCCATGAAGATGGCGCTCCTGCCTGCGACGGCAATGGCGCTGGCGTGCAGGACGAGCAGGCCGCGCCGGTGCAAGAGCAGCGCCATGACCGGGCCGAGCAGCGGAAACGCGATCAGCGTGTCGTCGACGCCGGGCGCCGGCTCGATGTCGATACGGCGGCCATCGCTGATCAGGAACGCGCCGACGGCATGCCAGGCCAGATATTGCCAGTCCGGCTCGAAGCGGAAGTCGGTCGCGGCCTCGGGCGAGGGCTTTGGGAGGTCGATCGCGCCGACGGCGATCACGACGTCCGCCGCCCCAGGCGCCGCCGGCTCCAGTTCGGGCAACGTCACCTCGGACGCGATGGTCAAGCCATAGGCCCGGTAGAAGCGGCGTTCTCGCACGACCCGGCCATGCGGACGGGGACCATCACTGTATGCGGCGAGCGGCTCGTTGCGAGGCATCATGCGGGGCTCCCGCTGTGCTGGAGTTGCCGCAGCCAGAGCGACAGCGAGGCCGAGCGCCAGACATACTGGACATCCAGGGGTGCTGCCTGATCGGGTTGGCGCAAAAGCCGTGCATAGGCAGCACTCACCTGAGGCAGATTGACGTAGGGAGCGATGCGATTCGCATCCGAGACCAGCAGCTGTTCCAGGAGGTTGCGGTGGTTGCGCAGCATGCCGTTGACGAGATTGGCGGTGAAATCGATCTTGTCGCGCCGCCACTGCACCGCCGCCGGCAGGACGCCTTGCATGGCGCGGCGCAGCACATAGCGGCCAAAGCCGTGGCTCAATTTCTCCTCACCCGGCAGTGCCAGGCAGAATTCGACCAGCGGCTTGTCCCAGAAGGGGTAGCGCGGCTCGACGCCGAAATTGGCCGCGGCCTTGTCGAGAACCTCGAAAGCATGCGGGACATAGCCGTTTGACAGGATCCAGCGATGGCTCAAGGCGTCGCTGGCCTGGACGCCGGGCGGCATAGTGCCGGCCCGGTGAAACCGGTCGACAAGCTCGGTGCGCCTGGCCAGGTCCGGATTGATCAGGTCGCGCCAGCCGCGCGGCATCTGCGCGGGCTTGCGGATCCTGTTCAGGGCACGGTTCGCCAGATGTCTCAACCTGGCGACGCGCCAGGCCGGCCCGTAGAGAGTCAGGAACTGGAAATACAGGCCAAGCGTGCTGTCGCCATAGGTGTTGGAAGCGCTGCGGATCTCGCGCCACAGATCCATCCATCGGCCGGCATTGGCAAGCTCATGCAGATGGCCGTGGCCTTGTGAAACGACCTCGTCGCCGCCATGGCCGTCCAGCAGCACCTTGATGCCCTTGGCGCCGGCCGTCCGGTAGATGCCGCGGGTGAGCGTCAGGCCCGGAGCCAGGAACGTTCCTTGCTGTTCTTCCAGCACGCGTTCGAATTCGGCGAACGGCGCATAGTTGCCTACTGGTATCAGCGTTGGGTCAAACTGCTGCTGGTCGAGAACTGCATCGATGAAGGGCCGCTCGTCCATCGGCGAGCCCTTCTCGAAAATCAGCGAGAAGGTGGGCAGCTTCGGCTTGCGCGCGGCGGCATTCTGCAGGCCGGCGACACAGGCGATTGACGAGGAATCGAGGCCGCCGCTCAGCATTGCGCCGACCGCCTGACTTCCCCGCATGCGATTGCGCACCGATTGCGAGAACAGGTGGGCGAACTCCTCCGATGCATCCGACCGCAAGGGCCGCGCCGACGGCTCGATCTGCCAGTAGCGGCGCAGCACCACCTGTTGCGCGGTGACGGTGAGGCTGTGGCGGGCCGGCAGGCTGAATACATCGCCGTAGGGAGTAGACTGCGGGTCGTCGGGAAGCCCGGCCAGGAAGCCGGAAATCTGGTGCTCGCTGATACGTGTGCCGACCCCCTCGACGCCCAGGATCGGCCCGATCTCCGAGGCAAAGGAAAAACGCTGGTCCGCTGCGTGATAGTAGAACGGCTTGACGCCGAAATGATCGCGCGCGCAAAACAGCGATTGCCGCTCGCCGTCCCAGATGGCGAAGGCGAAATCGCCTTGCAGGTGCACCGGGCAGGTTTCGCCCCAGCGCAGATAGGCCCGCATCAGCACGATCGCGTCGGCGACCGACTGGTCGCGGATGCCGAGCCTGGCCAGCAGCTCGTCACGGTTGTCCAGCCGGCAATCGGCGGTGATGGCGAGTCTGCCGCCAGCCATCGTCAGTGGACCCGGACCGGCTTCATCTAACGTGTTGAGCCAGGCGTGGCCAAGCGCGATGCTGGCGTCCAGCCACCACGAACTGCCGTCAGGGCCGCGATGGCGCATGCGCGCCAGCATTTGCTGAATGTCCGCCGCCGCAACCGCCGGTGCGGATTCCCGGACCGCTGATGCGTGTCTTCCGCGCAGCAGAATTCCGGCGACGCCGCTCATCGGCTGCCGTGATCGACGAGATGAGCGAAACCGTCGATCGATCCGCCAAGTACGATATGGTTGTCGCTGACCAGCCAGGCATGTGCTTTCAGTTGCTCGCCCGTGCCGCGTTCGATGCCGATGCGTATCTTCGATTCATTGCCCTGGCGGGCGAGAATGTATTGACCCGAAAGCGCCTGGGTCAGGCACGTGGCATAGGGGACGAAACGGGCCGCGGCGGCAACGCCCCAGGCGACACGCCGCAACTCGCCCATCGAGGCGCACTGACGCGCGTCGAGCCGCGTCACCAGGCTGCGAACGCGGTTGTAGGAGAGCAGCGTTAACCCCAGCCGAACCGCCGCGACCACCAGCAGGCAGCGGCCAAGAAAGATCTTTTCCGAGCCGCTCAGGGAGAAAACCCTGAACAGACTTCGCCGGCTTCCCCGACGTTTCGTCTGCCTGGGGCTTCTTTCCGTCGCGGGTTCCTGCCGCAAAACCATGGCCTTGTGCGGGGCCGGCCTAGACAAGTGCCTCATGATGCAGCCTCGCAAGCCCGTTGTCGGCCAGGCCCTTCAGCAATGCGTCGACGTCGGCCCGGCAGCGCTCCGGGTCGACATTGTAGCGTGCAAGCACGGCGCCGCGGATGTCGGCGATCGACCTGGGTTCCTGGATCAGCTCCCAGATGAAGGCACCGACGCCGTTCAGGCTGTAATAGATGTTGGATTTGAGATTGAGCAGCGCCAGGCCATTGCCGAACTCGCAAGCCACGGCATCCTTGGTCGCACTCACCAAATCGTGGTCGGCCAAATCATGGCCGGATAGCTTCCAGTTCATCCCAAAACCTCGCTTACGATACGCACGGGCAGTTCCAGGCAATGAAAATGGAGTCGGAGGTTTTGGCCCCCGACCCTCTTACTTTTTTGGATCCAGAGTCCCAACGTGTCACTCTGGAAAACTGCGATAGGCTCAGGAGAACGTCAGGTCGCCGATCGGCGTGTGCGCGGGGAACGATGCGTCGATCGCCGTGCTGCCGCCGCCGCCCTGGGTGATGGTTTCAATCGAACCATGCACCGTCAGGCTTGGCGTTTCGTATTCATGCTTTTCAACATTCTGTTCCATTTTACTCTCCGATAAGGACTGGAAACGGCTTGTCGAGTGCCGTCAGCAGGTACATGCTGCAGCGCAATAGCTGCATGGCAGCATTTATGAGTCAAGCCTGATTTACCAAGTGTTAATCAATTACGGGTTGCGGACGTCAGCCTAGGTGTGAGCCATGCCCAAAACCTGACTTCTTTCGAGCCTATTCCTTGCACACAAGGGCGATAACGATGTCGATTCTTTAAGCATTTGATTTTGCTTGCATAAAGCGTTCATTCAGGTGTTTCTTTTTTAGGCATTGCTAATGCGAAGAATCCTGCTTGGCAAATCCTGGCTGAGGATCGGCTGAAACGCCTTGGTGAGGGGGGTGTTTCAACTGCGGTTTTCGTCGCCTTTCAACCGAGGTCGGTAAACGCTCTGGTTGCAAAATTGTGCACTGCAAAAGGAAAAGCTTTACGGCATCAAGGTTTTTGGTGATGCTTGCTTCGCACTTGCAGCATAAGCGCCGCGCAAACCGCTACCTTTGGGAGACTGTGCGCTAAATGGCCTTGCCGGATGGTTCATACGAACGATTGCGCGCCGCCGGCTCTGCCGACGAGGTCGCCTATGTGCAGGCCTGCCTGCGGTTGTATTTCGCCGGGCCGCGCGCCGCCGTGGGCGACGTGTCGATGCCTGGTCTTGGCGGTGCCAACATTGCCGACATTGCCAGGCTGAACAAGGTCGCGACCTTTGTCCTCAAGGCGCTTTCGCGCGCACCTGCGCATGAGAGGCCGCCCGAGCTTCTCCAGTGGCTCGACACCTACCGCAGGAGAACGGTTTCGATGAACGCGTCCTGCATCATGGATTCGATGGCGATCCATGATGTGCTGCGCGCCAGCGAGATCGATTTCGTCTTTCTGAAGGGCCCGTTCCAGCAGCAGCTGCTCTATGACGACCACTTCATGAAGCCCTCGGGCGACGTCGACATCCTGGTTTCGCCGGTCGGGTTTTTCAGGGCGCGTGATGCGCTTCGCACGATCGGCTACGAGGTATCAGGCAAGTCGCGCTCCGTCTGGTGGGTCCGCTTCCTCGGCGAACAGCATATGACCCGCGGCGACGGGCCGAGGCCGTCCACGGTCGATCTCCACTACCGCCTCCAGCAGCCCGGCTCGCCGAGCCCGCGCGACGCGGACGGGTTTCTGCGGCGCAAACGACAGGTTGAAATCGCCGGCGGGGCAGTGCCGTTCACATCGATCGCGGACACTTTGCTTTTGTCCTGCATCAGTGTCGCCAAGGCGCTTTTCAACCGGGAACCCTGTGCGGGTTACGTCTGCGATATCAGAGCCAGCGCCAGCCGCCTCGACGAGGCGGATCAGCAGCATGTGCTCGATGCCGCAACCGCGCAGGGACTGGATGACACGCTGCTGCTTGGCCTGCGCGCCGCCGATGTGCTACTTGGCGGCGCCGGCACGCTGCTGTCGGAGCGGGCGACCCGGATCCTGTCGCGCATCGGCAATGAGGATCTGCTCAGCATGGTCATCGCGCCGTGGCTGCCGTCGCTGCGCTGGCCGCAGCGGCGAACGGTGCTGTGGGAACTGTGCGGCCGCGCGCCGGTCCGCTATCTGGCCGAAGCCGGCTGGGCGGCGTCCGCCGACATCAGCCGCCGCATCTTTGAACGGCCAGGCAATCGCTGATGAAGACAGATTGGGCGCTGATGGCAATTCTATCGGGCAT
Source organism: Mesorhizobium norvegicum (assembly GCF_004919685.1). Lineage (GTDB taxonomy): Bacteria > Pseudomonadota > Alphaproteobacteria > Rhizobiales > Rhizobiaceae > Mesorhizobium > Mesorhizobium norvegicum. The sequence goes on from NZ_SMYZ01000041.1 coordinate 147,962, forward strand.
CGAACGAGTACGGGGCGAGGGCAAATCGATATCACCTGTACGAGAGGCAAATCCATGTCGATGACGAAATCCGAGGTCTGCGTGATCATCGCGGCAAAAAACGCGGCAGCGACAATCGCTGTCGCCATCGCATCCGCGTTGCGCGAACCGGAAGTGGCGGAGATCGTCGTCGTCGATGACGCCTCCACCGACGACACCGCTGATGTCGCGCGATCCGCCGACGATGGCAGCGGGCGGCTCACGGTGATGCGCCTCGACGTCAATCGCGGCCCCTCCTTTGCCCGCAATGCAGCGATCGCCGGCTCGAAATCACCGTTCATCAGCATTCTCGATGCCGACGATTTTTTCCTCGAAGGCCGGTTTGGCAGCCTGTTTGCCGGCGCCGATTGGGATTTCGCGGCGGACAACATCATGCTGATCAGGGACGATGCGACAGGCGATGCGACGAAAATCGTTGCGCCTAAATTTGCCGCCGATCCGGAATTCCTCGATTTCGAGCGCTTCGTCGAAGGCAACATCTCGAGGCGGCGCGTGCAGAGGGGCGAATTGGGGTTTTTGAAGCCGGTGATCAGCCGTGCCTTCCTCGACCGCCATGGCTTGCGCTACGACGAGAGCCTGCGGCTGGGCGAGGACTATGAGCTCTACGCCCGCGCGGTCGCCCGCGGGGCGCGGTTCAAGGTCATTCGCTCCTGCGGCTACGGCGCCATCGTCCGTGCCGATTCGCTGAGCGGCCGCCACAAGACCCAGGACCTGAAGCGTCTGGCCGATGCGGATCTGGCGCTGCTGGCGATCGACAGCCTGCCGGAAGGTTCGAAGGCGGTGCTGCGGCGACACGAGCGGCACGTGCGCGACAAGTATCGGCTGCGCAACTTCCTCGACGTCAAGGCCGAGCGCGGGCTGGCATCGGCCGCGGCTTACGCTTTCGCCAGTCAATCCAACCTCGTTCCCATCGTCCAGGGCGTGGCTTCCGACAAGCTCGAGGCGCTGTTTCGTCGTGTCGGCCTCGTGTCCAGGCAAAAGCATGTGCCGCCGCTGCGTTTTCTAATGGCCGGAACCAGTACGGGCAAGGAACGTTAAGAGCGGGGACCGATGCGTGCGGTTTGCCCGCCAGGGACACGTTGATCACGCAAAATCATTTCGGCATCATGCAAACCATTTCGGCCGGATTTATGAGTTTACGAATTGGGTGGTTGCCTCGCGGCCCCGACGATGGCAGTCTATGTTGCGGTGCAGCAAATTGGACGACCAGCCGAACTGGCCCCCGATCGGATTGGTCTGAATGTCTCTCCTTCAGAGGAGCAGGACAATGCAACACGAGTTTTTGAGCCCCGGCTGCGGGGATTGGCCAGAAAGCCCGGCCCACAAGCCGGCGATGACAGGAATCTGAGTTCATGGCCTCGATATTCGGTTTCAGATCAAGGGATCCGGCCCGCGACCGGCAGGCCGATGTTTCACGTCTTGATCGTCTGGCAAAGCTGTTCGAGCAGATCGCGACCGAGATCGAGGCCGAGAGGGCAGGGCTTGAGAATCGCTACCGGACGACGGCGACCAACGCCGCCTTCCTGGTCGAAGCGATGGAAAACGGCTCCGCCTCCGACCGTCGGTCATCCGAAGTCAGCGCACTGACGACGTCGATCCTGAATTGCGAACGCCGCATCGCGGCGCTGTCGCGCCAGGACGGCATGATGAAAGAGCTCCGTCATTCGCTGGATACGGTCTTCGACGAGAATGCCGATTCGGCCGCTACGGCCGAATTCTCCAGGCCGGCAGGCGCCGGCAGAGGTTGAAAGTGAAGGCACGGAGCTGTTGCAACGGATTTGATGCGAGGCAGGGAAAAGCAATTCGAGAGGGTCACAGAGGAGGTCAAGGTTGGCCCGTTCAGGAGCGGTTCGAACGTCGACTTTGGGTTGGGGACGCACAGCGCAAAGGTGAGTTTGGTATGAATTCGAATCCGAGAACTACGTCCACAACTGCAATTGACGCATCGCCGTTCGCGCAGCGGACCGGGCAAGCCGCCCGGCGGCGGTTGGGTTCGCTCAGTATGTTGCTGCTGGCCGCTCTTGGCAGTTTCCTGGCAACCTCGTCCTATGCCCAGGACATTCCCACATCGCCGTCCTTTGTCGACGATTTCAAAAGCTTCGATCGTGCGCGCTGGTATGTTTCCGACGGCTGGAACAATGGCAGCCATCAGAATTGCACCTGGTCGAAGGGACTGGTCAGCCTGTCGGACGGGGTGCTGTCGCTCGGTTTCGAGAAGCAGAAGCTGAAAGACCGTGAGTTTGCCTGCGGCGAGATCCAGACCAAGCAGCGCTTCGGCTACGGCACCTATGAGGCACGGCTGAAGACCGACACCGGCTCCGGCCTCAACGCGGCGTTCTTCACCTATATCGGCCCCACGGACAAGCAGCCCTGGGACGAGATCGACTTCGAGATCCTCACCAAGGACACCTCCAAGGTGCAGGTCAACGCGTATATCGCCGGCAAGGGCAAGAACGAGAAGCTGGTCGACGTGCCGGGCGGCACCGAGAACGCCTTCAACGACTACGCCTTCGTCTGGAAGAAGGACAGCTTGAGCTGGTACGTCAACGGCAAGCTGGTCAACACGATCACCGATCCGGCGAAATTGCCGACGCATGCGCAGAAGATCTTCTTCAGCTTTTGGGGCAGCGATACGATGAAGGGTTGGATGGGAGCTTTCGCCGATCCGGGCCGCAAGCTTTCGCTGCAGGTCAAGCGCGTTGCCTTCACGGCGCTCGGCGAACCCTGTCAGTTTCCGGAATCGCTGGTATGCAGCGTAAAGTAGTCGGGAAAGTCGATTTGAACTGGCCGGGCCGAAAGCGGTCCGCTGCCTTGCATGGGAATGAAACCGAATGAATTTGACGGTGTTTGGAATTGGCTATGTCGGCCTCGTGCAGGCGGCGGTGCTTGCCGAAGTCGGGCACCAGGTGGTGTGCGTCGACATCGACGCCGCCAAGGTCGAGCGGCTCAACCAGGGTCTGGTTCCCATTTTCGAACCTGGACTGGAAAACCTCGTCAAGGAGAACCATGCCGCCGGCCGCATCAAGTTCACCACCGATGCGGCCGCCGCCGTCAGGCACGGCGAGATCCAGATGATCGCGGTCGGCACGCCGCCCGGCGAGGACGGCTCGGCCGATCTAAAATATGTGCTGGCCGTCGCCGAGACCATCGGCCGCGAGATGGACAAACCCAAGATCGTCGTCGGCAAGTCGACGGTGCCGGTCGGCACCTGCGAAAAGGTGAAGGCCAGGATCGCCGAAACATTGAAGAAAAGAGGCCGAGAGGACCTCAGCTTCGACGTCGCCTCCAATCCGGAATTCCTCAAGGAAGGGTCCGCGGTCGCTGATTGCATGAAACCGGACCGCATCATCGTCGGCACCGACAGCGAGGGCACCGAGGCGGTGATGCGCGAACTCTACGCGCCGTTCAACCGCAACCACGAGAAGATGATCGTGATGGACGTGCGCAGCGCCGAATTCACCAAATATGCCGCCAACTGCATGCTGGCGACCAAGATCAGCTTCATGAACGAGATGGCCAACCTGGCCGAGCAGCTCGGCGCCGACATCGAGGAGGTCCGCAAGGGCATCGGCAGCGATCCGCGCATCGGCTACCATTTCATCTACCCGGGTCTTGGCTATGGCGGCTCGTGCTTCCCCAAGGACGTGCGCGCGCTGATCAAGACCGCCGAAGGCGTCAAGTTCGACGCCAAGCTGCTGCGCGCCGTCGAGGAACGCAACAACGACCAGAAATCCGTGCTGTTCGACAAGGTGAACCGCTATTTCAAGGGCAACCTCAAGGGCAAGACCTTTGCGCTGTGGGGTCTGGCCTTCAAGCCCAACACCGACGACATGCGCGAGGCGCCGGCGCGTGTGCTGATGGAAGCGCTGTGGAAGGCCGGTGCCAATGTGCAGGCCTATGATCCCGAGGCGATGCAGGAATGCCAGGCCATCTACGGTCTGCGCGACGACCTGCTTCTGTGCGGCACCAAGGAGGCGGCCCTGCGCGGCGCCGACGCGCTGCTGATCGCCACCGAATGGAAGAGCTTCCGCGCGCCCTCCTTCGACGCGCTGAAGGACGCGCTGACCACGCCGGTGATCTTCGACGGCCGCAATTTGTATGACCCCAAGGTCGTCGCTCGTCATGGCATCGAATATCACTCGATCGGCAGAATGGCGGCATGAGACCGGGCCGGGACAAACGGATGCAAGACCGGTCCGGACATGGCCTGCTGGCGCTGGGGCTGTGCGCATATTTCTGTGTGGAGTTGTAGCTGATGGTGCTGGATGTAAAGCCGGAACAAATCACCAAGGATCATTTCGATCTCGTCGCGATCGGTTCCGGCTTCGGTTCGGCCTTCTTCCTGCATGAGTTCGCCAAGCGGCGAAAGGCACGCATCCTGGTGCTGGAGTGGGGCCGCCACAACACCCATGAATGGCAGCTCGAGCAGAACGTCAACACCGACATCGACGACGAGACGACCTACAAGACCAACTCCGACAAGCCGTGGAACTACACGATCGGACTGGGTGGCGGAACGAACTGCTGGTTCGCGCAGACGCCAAGGTTCCATCCCAACGACTTCAGGCTGAAAAGCACCTACGGCATCGGCAATGACTGGCCGATCAGCTATGACGACGTCGAGCCGTTCTACTGTGACGCCGAAGACATCATGTCGATCTCCGGCGATCCCGACATGGCGGCGATGCTGCCGCGCTCGAAGCCGTTTCCGCAACCGCCGCATCGCATGTCGACACCGGACAAGATGATGAAGGCGGCGCAGCCCGGCCAGCATTTCGTCATGCCGACCGCGCGGGCGCGGCTGCCGACATCGCAGCGCACCTCGTGCTGCGCCAATCTGCGCTGCTGGCTGTGTCCGGTCGACGCCAAATTCACCGTCAACAACGGGTTGATGCATGTCTTCGAGCATCCCGACATCTCGGTCTGTCTCGGTGCGGAAGTGCGCCGGCTCGATCACGTCGGCGGCGCGGTCCGTTCGGTCACGTTCATGCATGACGGTAAGGAATACCAGGTCAGCGGCGACCTCTTCATTCTCGGTGCCAATGCCATCCAGAGCGCGGCGATCATGCTGCGATCCGGCCTCGGCGGCGAATTCGTCGGCAGCGGCCTGCACGAATCCTACGGCTGGAATTTCGAGGTCTATCTCGACGGCGTCGACAATTTCGACGGCAGCACCATCACCACCGGCTTGAATTTCGGCCTCTATGACGGCCCGCACCGATCGGAGCACGCGGCGGCACTGGTCTATTTCGAGAACCGCTGGCAGCACGGAATGCGTGCCGAAGAAGGGCGGCTGCGCCAGGCGCTGCCGCTTGTCGTGGTCACCGAAAACCTGCTCGATCCCGAGAATTTCGTCACGCTTGACGCGGATGAGAATGCCTTCGTCAGCTTCAAGGCGCCATCGGACTACGCGGTGAAGGGCATGGCTCGTGCGTTGGAGAAATTGCCTGACCTTTTGGCTCCGCTGCCGGTCGAAAAGCTCTTCGACCGTGGCATCCGGCCGACCGAATCGCATGTCCAGGGCACGCTGAGGATGGGCACCGGCCCGGCCGATTCGGTGATCGACAGCGGCATGATCCACCACCAGCTCAGAAACCTGGTCGTCGTCGGCACCAGCACCTATCCGAGCTGCTCCTGCGCCAACCCCAGCCTGACCGCGGCAGCGCTGTCCTTGCGGGCGGCGAGCCGGATCGCGTGAAAGGAGGTACCGGATGATCGAGATTTCCAGACGCTCGGCCCTGGCCCTCATGGCGGGCGGAGTGGTTTCGACGGGGGTCGCCTACGCCGCCGTTTCCTCATTCTCGGACGAGGATCTGGTGCGCGTCACGCTCGAAAAATACCTTGGCAGGCTGAACATCCGCATCGAGCATCTGCAGCAGTTCGTGCTGGAGTTCCGCAACCGCAATCCGTGGATCTTTCCAAGCGAAAAACTAAGCGACGCCGTCACTCTGGTGGAGGAGCTCAAATTGGGCGTCGCGCGCCGTCTGCTGCCCCAGCAGAAGCGGGAAGATCTGGTGCATTTCGACCGCTGGGTCATCGCCGAGTTCCATATGCTGACGGACTACGCCTGGCGCAGCTCGCCCAACGACCCGATCCGGTTTACCGGCTGGCAGTCCTGTACCAATCCCTTCGCGAATCTGGAACCGCCGAAACTTGCCTGACGTCGGAAGCGAGGCGGCGGACTACGCCTGTTGCCTCTGAGCGAAGAATACGAGATGCGACAAGGAGCCCGATCCCATGAAAGTTCTTTTTGCAAGCGGCAACGGCTACCCACCAGAGTTCAGTGGCGGCGTTCAGTCGAGCACGCACCATCTGGCCGAACAGCTGATCGAACATGGGCATGAAGCCGCGGTGCTCGCCGCCCTGTTCGGCGATGGTGTCTTCGGCTTCAAGGCGCGCGCCAAGATGAAGCTGTTGCGGCAGCCGGCGGTTGTCGACAGCTATCCCGGCTATCCGGTGGTGCGGGCCTGGTTTCCCTGGGAAGCGGCGGCCTTTGCCGTCGACAGGCTGAAGCCGGATGTGGCCGTGGTCCAGTGTCACAAATCGGTTCCGGTCGGCAAGGCTCTGCAGGCCGAGGGCGTGCCTCTGGTCGTCTATCTGCGCAATGTCGAGTTCCACGAACTGGACGGCGATCTGCGCGAATTGCATTCAGCGCTTTACATCGCCAATTCGGATTTCACCGCGCGTGCCTACAGACAAGAGTTCGGCATCGAGGCGGCGGTGATCCCGCCGACCATCAACCCGGCGCATTACTCGACGCCGACGACGGGCCAGTTCGTCACGCTGATCAATCCTTACGAAGAAAAGGGGTTTGAGCTCGCGGTGCGCATCGCCGGCGCCTGTCGCGAAATCCCGTTCCTGTTCGTCGAAAGCTGGAAGCTCGAGGAGGATCATCGGGCGCGGATCGAGCAGACGATCGCCCCTTTGGGCAATGTCGTGCTGGAGAACCGCACCAGCGACATGAAGACGGTCTATGGCCGCACCAAGATCCTGCTTGCTCCCAGCAAGTGGGAAGAGGCCTGGGGCCGCGTCGCGTCGGAGGCCCATTGCAGCGGAATCCCGGTTGTCGGTTCGCGGCGCGGCGGTCTGCCCGAGGCCATCGGTTCAGGGGGCGTGGTGCTCGACTATGATGCTCCGCTTGCCGACTGGGTCGCGGCCGTCAGGCGGCTGTGGAACGACAACCAGGAATATGACCGGCTCTCAAGCCTCGCGCGCAGCTTCGCCGGGCGCCCGGAACTCGATCCCGATCGCCAGTTCATGACCTTCTTTTCGATACTCGACAGGGCCGTACAGCAGCGCGCGCGGCAGGCGGCTTAGCCAGGGCGCGCGGCAAGCTGCCTGGCGTGCGGATCAGGCCGGGCGTTTGACCCGGCTTTTCAGCGTCTCGTAGCCGCGGGCGCCAAGCAGGGCGCGGGCAATGGTCTTGGCAGCGCTCTTGCGGCCCTCTTGCGACTTGATCTGCCGCAACCGTGCCGGCAGGTTGCGGGCTGCCTGGCCAAGTGCCGGCAGAGACAGCGTGTCGGGAAAGCTGACCATATGCGTTTCGACGCACAGCACCGGCTTGCCGGACAGTTCGGTTATCCTCAGCGCCTGTTCGTGCTCGCTCTCGATGAACAGGATGGCATCGGATTTGCGATAGAAATCGGCCTTGAAACTGCCATGCGCGCCAAGCCGCTGCCGTTCCGCCTTGCTCGGCAGATCGAGCATGATCAGCTGGTCGTATTTGATCTCGTGCTTGGCGAGCCATGCCTCGGTCAGCGCGCGGTATTTCTCCAGCCGGCTGGTGACCAGCCAGCCGATCTTGTGGGTCGCAACATGGAGCGGCCGCGCCTCGCTGAGGAATTTCTCATAGGCCGGGCCGTCGTCGTTTTCCGCCTCTGTCGGGTCGAGGCACAGTACGCCATCGATGTCGACGCAGCATTGCGCCAGGAATTTGTGATGCATGAAGTTCCACTGGAACATGCGCGGATGCGGCACGACCTCGAAGACGAGGTCGGTTTCCTGGTGCTGCGGCTCAAGGCCGAACACGGCGGCAAAGGTGAAATCCGCCTCGATGCCGGCAGCCTGGATGCGGGCGCGTGCGTCACGCATGGCGTTGCCGCCGGCGACGCTGTCGTCGATCACCAGCACCTTGCGCATCTCGGAGACCTTGCGGTCGAGAGCGGCACGGCGCTTGGTGATGCCCGAGGTGTAGATCCGCCCCGTCAGGAAGCTGTCGAGATCGGTCATCGGGATGTTCGCTGACAAGCTCACCAGCGTTGCCGCCAATATGCCGCTTCTCGGCACGCCAACGACCAGGTCGATGTCGCGCGGCAGCCGGTGCAGGCCCCTGACAATGGTGTCGTTCATATCGGAGATCGATCGGTAGTGCATGGTTCAGACCTGGTCCTGTAGGAGATGTCCGTAGCGGTCGAAGGCGCCCAAATTATTGCGCTTCGCGCGGCGCTGCCTCGGGCAGCCTTGCCGGTAGCATCTTGAGCGCCTCGCGCAAGGCTTCGCGGCCGGAGGCGAATGCCAGTGCGATGATGATGGTGATGAGGTAAGCGAGCACGGCGCCGCTGGCCAGGGCAACGATATGCTGCTGCGGCAGCAGTGGCTTGATGAACCAGACCGCGGCCAGCGCCAGATGGGCGCCAAGCACGAACGGCGTTGCCGCGCGAAGCACGTGGTGCGCCTGCAGCGGTCCGCTCTTGCCGACATAGAGCCACAGGAACGGCGTCCGCAGATATTCGCTGATCGCATAGGCAATCGCCACGCCCAGCGCGCCATAGGGCAGGCCGAGCATGAAGGCCAGCATCGATGTCACGGCCGTTACGATGCCCCAGCGCATGAAGTCGCCGGAGCGGCCCTGGCTGACGAAAAGCCACCCGGCCGGATTGTTGAGCGGCTGCAGCAGCCCGGCAAAGCCGAGCGCCAGGAAAATCGAGGCGCTTGCGCGCCATTGCTCGCCGAGCACGAAGGGGATCAGCACATCCGACATCGCCGTGGCAAAGGCGACGCCGGGAAGCGCCACCAGCAGGATCAGCGGCATGACGCGCAGATAGGCGCTGCGGTAGCGATCCGGCTCGTCCTTCAGCCTGGAAAGCGCCGGCACCATCACCTTCGACAAGGGATTGGTGATCTGGCTCAGCGGGAACAGAAGCAGCTTGTAGGCGCGGTCATAGAGGCCGAGCTGCGCTTCGCCCCAGTATTTGCCGATCAGCACATTGTCGAGGTTGCGGGCAAAGAAATTGGCGAAGTTGAAGCCGGTGATGCCGGCGCCGAAATTGATCAGCTCGCTGATGCCGGCAACCTTGCGCGGCAGGCCCGGACGCCAGCGCGAGCTTGCCCAGTAGCAGAGCGTCGGCAGCACGGCACCGGTCAGCGTGCCGGCAAACAGCGCCCAATAGGAGCGGTCGATGAAGGTCCAGGCGATCGACGCGGCGAGCCCGGCGATGGCGCTGGCGACGTCGATGACGGCCAGCCGGCCGAACTGCATGCGGCGCGTCAAGAGCGCCAGATGCTGGGCGCCAAGCCCATAGGCCATGATTTGCAGCCCGAATGCGGCCACCAGGCCGGTCACGCGCGGCTCGCCATAGAAAGCGGCGACCAACGGTGCTGCACCCGCAAGCACGCAAGCCAGGATCGCGCTGACGGCGACATTGATCCAGAAGAGGTAGTTCACCTCCTCATGCCGGATGCCGCTTTTCTGGATTGTCGCCTGGGTCAGGCCGAAATCCTGGAACAGTGCGATGAAGGCAAGCACCGGCGCGCACATCGCCACGACACCGAAATCCTGTGGCGACAACAGCCGCGACAGCACGATGACGGACAGGATCTGTGTCGCGACCCGCACCGATTGCGCCATGGCCGTGACGACCGCGCCGCGCCCAACCGATTTGCGCAAGGAGCCTTCTGGCGGATCGAATGCATTGGCTTCCAAATTCAGGATTCCTGATTTTTTACGCGGATTTCCAAGCTCGAAAATCCACGACCGCCGCCGACCACAAACTACGGCAATAATTTTGCAGTGCAACAGAAAACGTCGATCGGCGCAGCAAAAATGTTGCGATGCAGCAAGAGCTGTACTAGCATTCCCTTGGGTGGGCCAACAGCGGTCGAGTTTTATGCTGCATGTCTTGTACCTTGTGCACGACGTTTCCGACCCGGCCGTGCGCCGGCGGATCACGATGCTCAAGGCAGGTGGGGCCCAGGTCACTCTGGCCGGCTTCCGTCGCACCACGAATCCGATCGCGGATATCGAGGGATTGCGGCCGATCGACCTTGGCGCGACACGAGACGGGCGATTCGGCCAGCGCCTCGCGGCCGTCGCCAAGGCTGCCCTATCGATCGGCTCGAAGCTTGGCGGTATGCCAAGGCCCGATCTCATCATCGCGCGCAACCTGGAAATGCTGGCGCTCGCCCGCCGCGCCAGGTCAGCCTTCAGTGCGTCGGTTCCGATCGTTTACGAGTGCCTCGACATTCATCGCCTCGTGCTGCGCAACGATGTCCTGGGCAAGGCGTTGCGTGCCACCGAGCGCTTTCTGGCCAGGGACGTGAAGCTGCTGGTGACCAGTTCGCCTGCTTTCATCGCCAATTACTTCGAGCCGTTCGGCCAGGTCGCAGCACCCATCGATCTGGTCGAGAACAAGTATTTCGAGGCCGCGGCGATTTTGCCCGGCGCCCCCGAGGCCGAAGAGAGTCCGGTCGGCCCGCCATGGCGGATCGGCTGGTTCGGCGCCTTGCGCTGCCGCCGTTCGCTCGAGCTGCTGGCCGATTTCTCCCGCCGCATGGAGGGGCGCTTCGAGATCGTGCTGCGCGGCCGTCCGGCTTTGTCCGAATTCCCGGATTTCCATGGCTTTGTCGAAGCCGAACCATGGCTGTCGTTTCGCGGGCCCTACCGCAACCCGGAGGACATGGCGGCGATCTATAACGACGTCCATTTTTCCTGGGCGATCGATTTCTTCGAAGCGGGGCAGAACTCCGAATGGCTTCTGCCCAACCGGCTCTACGAAGGCTGCCGTTTCGGCGCGGTGCCGATCTCGATGGGCAACACCGAGACCGGGCGGTTCCTCAAACAGCAGGATATCGGCGTGCTGTTGCCGCAGGCCTCCCCCGAGGCGCTCGAAGCCGCGCTAGGCAAGATGGAGGAGCATCGCTTCGCTAGGCTGAAGGGGCGTGTTCTTGCTCGCAACCCGAGGACCTGGAGCTACGATCGCAGCGATTGCCGGGCGCTTGTCGAGCGACTGCGCAGCCTGACCGCCTTGCCCGGCTCCTTTGCAGCCGAGGCATTGGCGTAGGATGGCCAGAGATGGACAGAGGCAAGATGGACAGAGGCTGATGACGCAAACCGAAAAACCCTCATCCAGCCTGATCGTTATTCCGTGCCTGAACGAAGCCGCCCATATCGGTGCGCTGCTCGATCAATTGCGGCCCGCGGCCGCTCGGCTTGGCGCCCGGATCATCGTCGCCGATGGCGGCAGCACCGACGGCACGCTGGCCATCGTCGAGGACATCATTGCCAAGGATTCGCGGGTTATCCTGCTTCACAACAAGCGGCGCATCCAGAGCGCGGCGATCAATCTCGCCGTCGGCACGTTCGGCGAGGGTGCCGACTATCTCATCCGCATCGATGCGCATGGCGGCTATCCCGACGACTATTGTGACCGGCTGGTCGAGGAGGCGTTGGCTACCGGAGCCGATTCGGTTGTCGTTTCGATGCTGACCAGCGGCAGCGGCACCGTGCAGAAGGCGGCCGCCGCGGCGCAGAATTCCAAGCTCGGCACCGGCGGCTCGAAGCACCGGCACCTTTCGGGGGGAGAGTGGATCGACCACGGCCACCATGCGCTGATGCGGATATCGGCCTTCGGGGCCGTCGGCGGTTATGACGAGACATTCAGCCACAACGAGGACGCCGAGCTCGATTACCGCCTCCGCAAGGCCGGCTACAAGATCTGGATGAGTGGCAAGACGCAGATGGTCTACTATCCGCGCGCCTCGCTCCGCGGCCTCTATTTCCAGTATCTCGGCTATGGCCGTGGCCGCGCCAAGAATGTGCTGAAGCACCGCGTCATCCCGAAGGTGAGGCAGATGGTGCCGCTGGCGGTCTTCCCGGTGGTTCTTCTCGCGGCCTTCTCCTTCGTGCATTGGATTGCGGCGGTGCCATTGTTGCTGTGGGCGTCGGTGTGCCTGGGCTACGGACTGGTGACGGCGCTCCGCCAGCGCAATGCCGACATCGCGCTTGCCGGCGTCTCGGCGATGGTCATGCATCTTGGCTGGTCGGTCGGCTTCTGGCTGCAGCTTTTGGGCTTTGGCTCGCGGCGCGGGGTGGCGTGATGGCGGTGTCGGCCAGGAACCTCAGCATCGACATCGGCGTCTGCACGTTCCGCCGGCCGGAACTGGCCGACACGCTGCGCTCGCTCGACGCCATGGAGATGCCGGCGGGATTCGATATCCGCATCATCGTCGCCGACAATGACGACACGCCGACCGCAAGCGACCTGGTGACGGCGCTGTCGCAGGAATTGACGGTGCCGATCCACTATCAGCATGCCCCGGCGCGCAACATCTCGATCGCCCGCAACGCCTGCCTCGACGCCAGCACCGCGGATTTCGTCGCCTTCATCGACGACGACGAGACGGCAAGACCGTCATGGCTCGCCGAGCTGGTCGCGATGGCTGGAGCCAGCGGTGCCGCCGCCGTGCTCGGCCCGGTCAGGGCGCGCTATCGCCCGGATGCGCCGGACTGGATGCGGCGTGGCGATTTCCATTCGACCTTGCCCGTCTGGGTGCGCGGTGAGATCCAGACCGGCTACACCTGCAACGTTCTGTTGCGGATGGGATCGGACAGCCTGCGCGGCCGCCGCTTCAGCCTGGCGCGCGGCCAGACCGGCGGCGAGGACACCGAATTCTTCGACCAGATGCACAAGGCCGGCGGTCGCATCGCCTTTTCACCCGAGGCCTGGGTCGACGAGGTGGTGCCCCGCTCAAGGGCGGCATTCGACTGGCTCGGCCGCCGCCGCTTCCGTGTCGGCCAGACGCATGGCCATCTTCTGGGCAGTAGGGCCCGCGGTATCGGCCTGGTCAAGCAGGTCGGCCTGGCATCGGCCAAGGCGCTCTATTGCTTCGCCTCGGCACTTCCGGTCGTCGTCAGTCCGGTTCGCAGGAACCGCAGCGTGCTGCGCGGCATCATGCATGTCGGCGTCGTCAGCGGCCTCGTCGGCATCCGCGAAATCCGCCTCTACGGCCAGCCTTCCCCACAGGAAGGAGGCAAGCGTGCAGCCTGACGTCTCCTTTGTCCCCGATGTTTCCTTTGTGCCCGATGTTTCCTTCGTGATTGCCGCCTACAACGCCGAGGCGACCCTCGACCGGGCAATCGCCAGCGCCATCGCCCAGAAAGGTGTCAGCGTCGAAATCATTGTCGTCGACGACAAGTCGCGCGATGCGACGCTGGACGTGGCGCGGGCCTATCCCAGGGGTATCGTCCGCGTCGTCGCCCTGGCCAGCAATCGCGGCCCCGGCGGCGCCAGGAATGCCGGCCTCGACGCCGCCCGCGGCAGATGGATCGCGGTTCTCGATTCCGACGACGCGGTCTTTCCCGATCGGCTCGCTACGATGATCGCGCGTGCCGAAACGGCCGGTGCCCAGATCGCCATCGACAATCTGCAGGTCATCCGCGAGGACGGTGTCGTTGAGGACGCGATGTTCCCGCGGCACTATCTGGAAGGCTTGCGCGAAATTTCGCTGGCCACCTACATCGCCGGCAACGTCGTCTTCGAATCGAAGTTCAACCTCGGCTATCTCAAGCCGATTTTTCAGCGCGAGTTCCTGAACGAGAACCGGCTTCGCTATGATGAGAAACTGAGGATCGGCGAAGACTATATCCTGTTTGCCGAAGCCCTGGCCAAGGGCGGCAAATGCGTGGTCGAGCCTGATATCGGCTATGCCTATCATATCCGCAGCGGCTCCATCTCGCGCGTGCTCGAGCTTCATCACGTCGAAGCGATGCGCCAGGCAGATGCCGTGTTCGCTCAAACCCATCAGATGGATGAGGCCGCGCAAGCGGCGTTCGCCCGGCGCAGCCGCAGCCTGCGCAAGGCCGCCTCGTTCCTGTCGATGGTTCAGCACATCAAGGCGCGGTCCCCGCTCAAGGCGATCCGGACAGCGCTCAGCGACCCGGCGGCGGTCAGGCATATGGGCATGCCGATCGCCGTGCGGTTGCGAAGAATGGCGGCACAGTTTGCCGTTGGGGTGGGGAGGTGAAGATGCAGGCACATGGAGGGATTTTTCGTGGCCTGTGAATGGACTGAAGTCGATCTCCTCAGAAGGAATTTGCGATGAAGAAAATCAGGAAGGCCGTGATACCGGTGGCGGGGCTTGGAACACGGTTCCTGCCGGCGACCAAGTCGATGCCGAAGGAAATGCTTCCCGTGGTCGACAGGCCTGTCGTGCAATATGCGGTGGACGAGGCCTTCGAGGCCGGCATCGAGCACATCGTGTTCGTGACCGGTCGCAACAAGGCGGTGATCGAGGACTATTTCGACCTGCATCCGGAATTGATCGGCACCCTGGAGCAAACCGGCAAGAAGACCCAGTTGGAGGCGCTCGAAAGCATGCTGCCTGTGGCTGGCGCCACCAGCTTCATCCGCCAGCAATCGCCGCAAGGCCTCGGCCACGCCGTCTGGTGCGCGCGCGAGGTTATCGGCAACGAGCCCTTCGCCTTGCTGCTGCCGGACATGGTGTCCTTCGGCGGGCGCGGATGCCTCGCAGAAACCGTCGACCTTTATGAGCGTACTGGCGGCAATGTGATCGCCGTCGAGCGTTGTGAACCGAGCGAGACCAACAAATACGGCATCGTTGGCCGTGGCGCCGATATCGGCGGCGGTTTCGAGGTGACGGCCATGGTTGAAAAGCCGGCGCCGGCCAACGCGCCGTCGAACTTCTACATCAACGGCCGCTACATCCTGCAGCCCGAGATCTTCGCGCTTCTGGGCAATCAGCAGCGCGGCGCCGGCAACGAGATCCAGCTGACGGACGCCATGGTCCGTCTGTCGAAGGAGCAGCCGTTCTTCGCCCAGCCTTTCAAGGGTCGCATGTTCGACTGCGGTTCCAAGGAAGGGTTCATCCAGGCCAACATCGCCTTCGCGCTGGCGCGCGACGACATGAAGGGTCCGGTTTTGGAGATGCTTCAGGAGTTCGTCCGGTCGCATGAACGCCAGGAAGAAGCCGCATAATGCCCATCTTTCGGGAGCATTGTCGGATGGCTGGCGAAGAGGGGCCGGCAGGCCCTCGCCGTCTGGCACGGCGCTTGCCTCGCTTCTGGCGATGCTCCCGATCTTCGAGGCGTCTGCAAGCCAAAGCATGATCCCGGAGAGTGGGTCCCGGTTTCCGGAAAAGATCATGCTCAAACAGTGAGATAGAGCCCATTGCGATCAATCGGAATGGGACCGGCTCTAGAATTGGACCGAAGATGAATTATGCCAACTTTCCTCTCGACAAGAGGATGCCATTGCCGAATTCGGACGCAGGAGACGGTGAAGACTTCATCGATATCGAGCGGCTGCTTGGCATGGCCGCACGGCAAGCCAAGGTGGTTGCGGTGTGTGCTGTCATCGGTGTCTTTCTGGGTCTGCTCTATTTGCAGACAACGCCGCCCAAATATCAGTCGGTCGCGAGCGTGCTGATCGACGAAGGCTTGAACAAGATTGTCGATGATATCTCGGCGGCGTCGACAACCATGCAGACCGATTCCGCCATCCTGAGCCAGATCGAGATCCTGACCTCGACGCGGCTTGCCGCCGTGGTCGTCGACAAGCTGAAGCTCGACCAGAACGATGCCTTCATGAATCCGCCCGTATCGGCTCTGGCGAAGGGGGTAGGCCTGGTCCGGAGCGTGATCCAGTATGTCCGCCCCAGCCCTTCCATGCCGGGCGGTGCTGACTTCAGCAAGCTCGACCCGGCCGCTCGCGACGCGCTGATCGCCACGTCGCGTCGCGACTATGCGATCCTCAAGCTGCAGAACGAGATCCAGGCGGAGCGCATCGGCCGAAGCTACGTCATCGCGCTCGGCTACCAGGCCACGGATCCGGCCCTGGCAAACGCCATCACCAAGGCCTATGCCGATGCCTATCTTGCCGATCAGCTCGATGCCAGCTTCGACGCCACCGAGCGGGCTGCGGTCTGGCTGCAGGGCCGGTTGACCGAATTGCGCCAGAGCTCGCAGGTAGCTTCGCTCGCGGTCGAGAAATTCAGGGCCGAGCACGGGCTCGCCGCCAACAGCGACGGCCAGCTGATGAGCGACAAGCAGCTTTCGGATCTCAACGCCCAGCTCATCGTGGCGCAGGCGGATACCGCGCGCGCCAGCGCCCGCTACCAGCAGTACAAGGCGATTGTCGACAGCGGCTCGGACAATGCCTTCAAGGATGCCGCCATATCGAGCGACCAGCCGAGCAGCTCGGTCATCGCGGCGCTCAAGACCCGCTATCTCACGGTGGCCAAGCGGCTGCAGGACGTCGAGGCGAATTTCGGCCCCGAGCATCCGCAGGCGGTGGCGCTTGCCAAGGAGAAGGCCGACATATCGACGCAGATTTTCGGCGAACTGAAGCAGCTGACCGAAAGCTATCGCAACGAATATGAGGTGGCGCTGGCGCGCGAGACCGCGCTCAGGGCCAATGTAGCGGCCGCACAGGGCAAAAGCTCCGTCGACAACCAGACGCAAGTCAAGCTGCGCGAACTCGATCAGCAGGCGACGGCGCTCACCACGCTCTATCAGACATTCCTCGGCCGCTATGAGGAAGCCGCGCAGCAGCAATCCTTCCCGGTCGGCAAGATCCGCATCATCTCGGACGCTTCGATGCCGATGGCCGCGTCAAGCCCGCGCACGATCGTCGTGCTTGGACTTTCGCTGGTTCTTGGCATGCTGATGGGCGCCGGTTTCGGCGGCCTCAACGAGTTCAACGAACGGTTCTTCAGGACCGGCGAGGATGTGCGCGACCGCGTCGGCCTGAAATTCCTCGGCTATCTGCCGGCGATCGGCGGCAAGCTCGGCAAGGAAGAAAAGCCGGGCGAGACCCAGGTGGATGCCAAGACCGCCAAATCGCTGTCGGCCGCGGAAAAACGGGCGCGCATGCGGGTCAGCATCGATTCGCCCGCCTCGATGTTCTCCGAAACGCTGCGCAGCGCCAAGATCGCCTTCGACGTCGTCCTGGAAGGGCAAGGCAGCCGCGTCATCGGCGTCATCTCGGTGCTTCCCGGCGAGGGCAAGTCGACGGTCGCGGCAAATCTCGCCGGCTTGCTTGCCGCCAACGGCGCCAAGACGCTGCTGATCGACGGTGACCTGCGCAATCCCGGCCTCAGCCGCGGCCTTGGCATGGAAGCCGAGCAAGGCTTGATGGAAGCGGTGGTCAACGGCCAGACCTGGCAGTCCGTCGGCAAGATCGACCGGCAGACGAAGCTGGCGATCATCCCGGCGGTGCTGCGCGGGCACTTCTCGCATACCAGCGAACTTCTCTCCTCGGCCGGCATGCGGCGCTTCATAGAGAACGCCAAGGAGACGTTCGAATACATCGTCGTCGACCTGCCGCCGCTCGGACCGGTGGTCGACGCCAAGGCCTTCGCGCCGCTGGTCGACGGTTTTGTGCTCGTCACCGAATGGGGACGCACGCCGCGCGCGATGGTCAGGTCGATGCTGGAATCCGAACCTTATGTCGCCAACAAGATCGTCGGGGCGGTGCTGAACAAGGTCGACCTGAAGAAGCTGGCCAAATACGGATCGTTAGGCGGCTCGGAAAAGTTCTTCGACAAGTACTCGAGCTACTATCTGGAAAAGTCGGAAGTGCGCGGCAAGGCTCCGGTCTGATATCGGCCGTTGCCCAAGCAGGTCCTTTCGAAAACGCATCGCGTTGAGACGGAGTCGACCGCTCTGGATGAACGGTGGTGTCGAGCCGGTCTCGGTGGTCGATCAGTTTGAAATCTGGCCGGGTTTCGCTGCCAGCGTGATCGGGTCGGTTTCGATGAGCCGAAGTGACCGCACCATATGCGCCGTTTGCGTCTTGTATTTGAGAAAATGCGGCGTGGTCAGATGGGCTTCGTAGGCCGCCTGATCAGCGTAGCATTCGATCACGCGCACCTTTTCAGGCGCGCCTTTTTCCGACACGGCATGAAGGAAAAGCACGCCCGGCTCGATTCGCACGGAGGCCTCGATCTCTTCGGCAAGCAGGGTTTTATAGCTGTCGATCCGGTCAGGATCGATTTCCAGTTCCGCCATCCTGACAATCAGCATCAATCGGCCTCTTGCATTTTGTACCGGCCGCGAACCATCGGCGTCTTTTCCGGCTGAATTTCAAAACTACCCACGATCCGGGCCTCGGAATCCTGCGGCTGGACAGTACGGCTCCTGCGCAAACCGGGCACCGAAGTGCCCACTGATTAACCCCATTTGGTCAACAAGGTCGGCGGCTACGCGGCCTTGAGCCGATAGCGGAAAACGGTGTGGTCGAGCAGCAGCCGGATGCGTGGTTCGGCCTCGGTCGCCACCAGCCAGCTTGCGGCGATCATTGTCGCGCCGACGACCACCATCGAGACGAGATGCGGCAGTCCGGCGCGGACCAGGACGCCGAGCAGGGCGGCGCCGACGACGTCGTGGAGCAGGTAGAGCGGATAGGTCATCAGTCCGATCCGCCGCCAGCCGCTCCAGGACAGGTCGAGCCGCAGCGACCATGCCATCAGCGCGATGGCGGCGAGGAAGATGAGGATCGGCGGCGCGAACGGCATCTCTCGCCCCACCTTCAGGATGTGAACGTCGACCGAACTGGCGATCTGCAGCACGCCGCCGCCCAGGAACAGAGCACAGAAGGCAAGGCGAGCGGCCGTCACCGCCTTGAAGCGCATCAGCCACAGCATGACGCCGGTCGCGAAGAAAACGCCGTGATGCACCAGAAGCAGGTCGAGCGTGCGTGTTTCGGCAAGGTCGGCCCAGTCGAGCGGATAGTACAGGCACCAGAACAGCGTGCTGACCAGGCCGATGGCGATAGCCACCATTTCCATCTGATGGAAGCGGCCAAGCCTGAGCAGGACCCAGACGATGGCATAGAAGGCGATCTCGATGCCGAGCGTCCAGTAGACGCTGTCCACCCAAGGCGCGTAGGGGGCGAACAGGCCGGTGCGGACGAGCCGGATAACGGCATCCGTCGGCCAGCTGAGGCCGACAAGCAGCAGCACCATCGCCGTGACCGGTGCGCAGATCCACACCGCCGGCGCCAGCCGTTTCACCCGCGCCTCGAAAAACCGCAGCGGCGTCGATGTCTCGGCGCTGAAGGCGATGACGAAGCCGCTGATGACGAAGAAGATCTGGACGCCGACCCAGCCGGATTCGACCCAGGCGCCTATTGCCGGTTGCGGGGGAACGCCACCCGTGGCGCGCGCCGAAACGCCGTCCGGATACGCCCACACCCAGAAGCCATAGTGGTAAACCATGACCATGACGGCGGCGAGAAACCGCAGGATGTCGACGCCGCCAAATGTGATCTTCTTTTGAGCCATGCGACCTTGTCGATGGCCCCCCGCGAAAGACTGTAGGGTGCATTGCTGCGTTGCACAATAAAAGATTGCTAGTCGATCCGAAAAGCCGCCTCGGCAAGCCAACCGCCTTCAGCGGCTCAAAGGCCGATTCCGCGCTCCTTCAGGGCGGCGGTGATCTCGTCGAGGATGATCGGATCGTCGATCGTCGCCGGCATGGCCCATTCTTCCTTGTCGGCGATCTTCTGCATGGTGCCGCGCAGGATCTTGCCCGACCGCGTCTTGGGCAGGCGTTTGATCGTCACCACCGTCTTGAAGGCGGCGACCGGGCCGATGCGTTCGCGCACGAGGCCGACCACTTCGCTCTCGATGAGGCCGATTTCGCGCGTTACACCCGCATTCAGCACCACGAAGCCAAGCGGAACCTGCCCTTTCATGGCGTCGGCAATGCCGATGACCGCGCATTCGGCGACATCGGGATGGGCGGAAAGCACCTCCTCCATGGCGCCGGTCGACAGCCGGTGGCCGGCGACATTGATGATGTCGTCGGTGCGGGCCATGACATAGAGATAGCCGTCCTCGTCGACCATGCCGGCATCCGCCGTCTTGTAGAAGCCGGGGAACTCGTCGAGATAGGCTTGGCGGAACCGTTGATCGGCGTTCCACAGCGTCGGCAGGCAGCCGGCGGGCAGCGGCAGCTTGACCACCACATTGCCCAGTGTGCCGCGGGGCACTTCGTGGCCTGCATCGTCGAGCACGCGGATATCGTAGCCGGGCATTGGCACGCCGGGCGAGCCGTACTTCACCGGCAGCAGGCCAAGGCCGGCGGGATTGATCGTCATCGGCGAGCCGGTCTCGGTCTGCCACCAATGGTCGACCACCGGCACGTTGAGCTTCTGCTCCGCCCATTTGATGGTTTCCGGGTCGGCGCGCTCGCCGGCCAGGAACAGCGTGCGGAATTTCGACAGATCGTATTTCGCAACGAACTCGCCTTTCGGGTCCTGCCCCTTGATGGCGCGGAACGCGGTCGGCGCGGTGAAAAGTGCGACGACGCCATGCTCCGATATCACCCGCCAGTAGGTGCCGGCATCGGGCGTGCCGACAGGCTTGCCCTCGAACAGGATGCTGGTGCAGCCATGCAGCAGCGGCCCGTAGACGATGTAGGAATGGCCGACCACCCAGCCGACATCGGATGCCGCCCAGAACACCTCGCCCGGCTTGACGCCGAACTCGTTTTCCATCGTCCATTTCAGCGCAACCATGTGGCCGCCATTGTCGCGCACGATGCCCTTGGGTTGGCCGGTCGTGCCCGATGTGTAGATGATGTAGAGCGGGTCGGTGGCAAGCACCGGCACGCAGTCGACATTGGCGCCGGCTGCCCGTTCGCGGGCGACGGCATCGGCGTAATCGATGTCGAAATGCTCCCTCAGCTCGCAGCGCAACTGGTCGCGCTGCAGGATCAGGCAAGCGTCCGGCTTGTGGCGGGAGATCTCGATCGCCTTGTCGAGCAGCGGTTTGTAGGCGACGACGCGGCCCGGCTCCAGGCCGCAGGACGCGGAAATGATCAGCTTCGGCCTGGCATCGTCGATGCGGGTGGCAAGTTCATGCGAGGCAAAGCCGCCGAAGACCACGGAATGCACCGCGCCGATGCGGGCGCAGGCCAGCATGGCAATGGCCGCCTCGGCCACCATCGGCATGTAGATGATGACGCGGTCGCCCTTGCGAATGCCGCGGTTCTTCAGCACGGAGGTGAGCGCGACGACCTCGCGCTTCAGCTCGGCATAGGTGAATTTCCTGACTGTTCCGGTGATGGCGCTGTCGTGGATCAGCGCGATCTGGTCGGCGCGCCCGCCGGCGACGTGGCGGTCGACGGCATTGTAGCAGGTGTTGCAGGTAGCGCCGGTAAACCAGCGGCCATAGACACCGGCCGTGGCATCGAACACTTTGTCCCAGGGCGAATACCAGTCGATGGCGCCGGCCGCATCCGCCCAGAATTGTTCCGGATCGCGTTTCCAGCCGTCATAGACCTCGTGATAGCGTGAAGCCATCTGGCTCCTCCTCCCCAGGAATGATTTTCTTCCCTCCAGATAGCGCGCTCTAACCTTGGCCGCAAATAGACGCCATTGTGCTGGATGACATCGACCTGGCGCTTGGGGGCAAGCAGCTATGAAATTGCGATACGGGATTGGAGTGGCGATGTTTGCTGCTGTGCGGATCATCGGGCGCTTTGCGCTCCCGTCGGTCATGGGCGCGGCACTTACGATCTCCGCTGGAACCGCTCAGGCTGGCGATGCGGCGGCACGGCGTATCATCGGCTTTTCGCCCGATGGCGCCTATTTCGCCTTCGAGCAATATGGAACGCTCGACGCCGGCGCCTCGGACTCCGGCTGGTCTGAGATCGACGTCATCGACACACGCACCGATGAATTTGTCGGCGGCAAGCCGATCCTCGTCGTCGACGAAACGGAGGAGGCGACACTGACGCTGGAGCAGGCAAGGGCGCAGGCCGCCGCGCAGGCGGCGCCCGTTCTCGCCAGATATGCCATCGCATCACAGGGCGAGCAGACCGCGTCCGACAAATTCACCTTTCCGGGTGAAATGGTTGCCTACAACGACATTTCCCGCCTCGAACAGGTGTCGCAGAAATGGCTGTCGGCGCTCTTTGATGAAACAGGCATTTCGACCATCCAGCTCGACCAGATCCTGGCAGCCAGCACGAGCGATTGTTCGGCGAGTTTCGATGCGACGCAGCAAGGCGACCAGGCACTTCAGGGTGAAAAGGCCGGCAAGGCGCTCGGCTTCCGGCTGACGCTGCAAGGGCAGGACGGCAAGCCGTTCAAGATCCTGAACGAGGACAAGACCGTGCCGGGATCGAGAAGCTGCCCGACCTCCTACAGCCTGTCGGAATCCTACGAATTCACCCCGGCCGGCAAGCCGGCGGTGATTGTCGTGCTGGTGCAGCGTTTCAGCCAGGGTTTCGAGGGGCGCGACCGCCGCTTCCTTGCCGTGACCGGCCAGCCGCGTTGACAACGCCACGGCCGAAAGCTGTCCCTGTCGATTATTGTCGATTGCTCTAGATCGGCAAGGCCACAAGCATGAGGCCAATGCCGCCAGCGATCAAAATAGCTGTCGCCAGCGCTTTTCTGTGACGTTCGAAGCTCGTCGGAGCCCGTTCCCAATTGTAACGCATACGCTATATCCCCAAGACCCAAACAGGTTTTACCTTACTCTAGGGAAGAAATGCAACGCCCCCTGCCGACAGGTGCGTTGCTTGTTGCCTCGCGTTGACGACTATTTCTGGGACGATTCCGGCCGGAGAAGGCAGCCGTGCCACTTTTCGCGACCGGGACGAGGGCCTATCGGAACGCATCGCCGCACGAGCCCGCTCGCCGGTCTCCATAATCGGCTGATAGACAGCGTTCCCTCGCCGCGCTATCTGAATTCCGGGTTTTGCATGGCTTGGTGGGTTCGTGATGGAAATTGCCTCTGGAACGGTTCTGCGGCTGGCGGAAGACGCTTCGGTCCAGCATGTCGGCGATGGCGCCGTCGTGCTTTTGGCGCGCAGCGGCCAGCTTTACACATGCAACGGCACGACCGAAGCCTTTCTCGACAAGGTGGACGGCGCGCGCAACCTCGACCAGATCGTCGACCTGCTTTGCGAGGAGTTCGAGGTCGACAAGGGGACGCTCGACCAGGACATCGCGGCACTGGCCACGGATCTGGTCTCGGAAGGTATCCTCGCTGCGCCAGCTGCTTGATGTGTAAAGGTGCTTGATGGCTGAAGGTACCGCCTGATGGCCGACGGTCCTCTTCTGCGCGCTTTGTTTCGCTGCCATCTCTGGGCGAACGCGCGGCTGATGCCGGTCATGGTCGCCAACCGCAGCTTCGAGGACCTGCTCAAATGGGCGCCGCTCGCCTCGTCGATGCCCTATCGCGGCTTGCCGTCCGCCTACATCGTAGCCAGCGTCAACCGCACCGTGCGCCATCCCTGGCTGATGCGCGACCGCCGGTGCCTGAGAGAGGGCCTGCTCGGCCATCGTTTCCTGCGCCTTGCCGGCTTCGATCCGGACCTGCGCTTCGGCGTCGATCCGAAGTCGATGCAGGCGCCACGCATGTCGGCGCATTGCTGGGTCTGCCTCGACGGCAGGCCGGTGGTCAGCGACAGCCTTCCCGGCATGGTCGAGATCTACCGTCACCATGCCGATGCCACAAAGGTGCGTCCCGCTTGACCAGACCTTCAGCGTGCTATGGCCTCAACGGCCAGATCCTCGGCATATCAGCCGAGCGCCCTGCGTTGTGGCAGGATTTCGACAGGATGCTCGCCGGCTTGCGTATCGCGGAACCGGTCGAGCCGGGCTTTCGTCTTGGGATCACAGAAACAGAGACCCTGGATGAGACACCCCACGGATTGCTCGTCTTCGATGGCGAGGTGCCGGAGGATGGCTCCTGCCGGATGATCGAGGACGGCGGCACCATCCATCTGGTCTTTCCTGGGCGTCAGACCGTTGCGATCAATGGCGGGGAGGGTTGGGCCGAACTCCGGATTCGCCCCGGTACGAAAGCCGCCTGGACGCCGTCGATGCTGGTCCTCGACGCCGCGCTCGACGCCGGTGGCCAGCATATGCTGCACACGGCCGGGCTGACCCTGCCTGACCACGATGCGGTCGTGCTGATCCATGCCCCGAGCGGCACCGGCAAGACCACGACGTCGCTGGCGCTGGCAACGCAAGGCTTTGGCCTCTGCTCCGACGACGCCATGATCGTCAATGTCGCGTCGGGCAAGGTCGTGGCCTGGGGTTTGCCGCGCGCCGTCAAGATCCATCAGAAGACTGCGCAGATGATCCCGCAGGTGGCGCCATGCCTTGGCCAGACGTGGGATCGCAACGGCGAGCAGCCGGTCTCGCTTGAAAGGCTGGCAGGGATCGTGCGGGTCGAAAACGCGTCCGCTCGTCCGGTGGCGGCGCTTCTGCACCTTGCGCGCTCCGCCGACAGCCAGACCCGGCTCGTCGCCATGGCCGGCACTGACGCGATGGTGGCGCTGGCCGTGGACAATGTCCGTACCGGCATGACCGGGCTGCTGCCGATGCAGAAACGCCGGCTGGCGACCATCGCCGGGCTGGTCAATTCGGTGCCGACCTTCCGCCTGGAGGTGGGTGCGCGCCCGGCCGACGCCGCGGCGCCGATCCGCGCAGCTCTGACGACACCGGACTGAACACCCTGTCAGGCAACGTGCGGTCGCTGTTCCTTGTTTTGAAGCAATTCCCAAGGGAGCAGAGAGCAACGTATTCTTCGGAGTGCTTCTTCTTCGTAGTTTTGCACAAAAAACAACGGTTTACGCGCAGCGCCGCCTCGTCATCCTTGCTGAGCGAGGTATGGAAGAGCAAGGGGCCGGGAAATCTAGAATGGCGCTACAAAGGTCAGGTTTGGCAGGGCAGATCTGAAGTCGCTCATCTCACAGGCCCGACCGCTCGTCTGCAGTAAGCAACGAGGCAAACATGTGCGCGTAGTTCTCGGCCAGAACGCCCCAATCCCATTCTCGGATCGTCTCGATCATGCGGGCAGCCATCCGCGACCGGAGCGATGGCGTGTCCCGCAACAAAGCGAGCTTGTTAGCAAGCCCCTCCGCAGTTCCATCGAAGAACAGCCCGTTGTCGCCATCCCGAATCAGCTCGGGCATGGCTCCGACACGGGTCGTCACCAAGGGGACACCGCACGCCGCCGCCTCCAAGCAAGGATTGGGACCGCCTTCGCTGCGACTGGCGCAGACATAAACGTCGAGATCCCGATAGAAGTCGAGCATCTCGTCAGCGTTACGCCAGCGTTGCTCCCGAATCGCAGTCAGTAGTCGCACGCCCGGCACGGCAGCGACCGCGGGCTCGATGACTTCGTGGAGGCCGCGATGTGCCGGACCATGGTTGCTGAGACTTCCCGCCCATCCGACGCGGAGTTCGCCAGAATAGGGTTGTGGCTCTTGCGAGGGGCAAAAGAATGTCGTGTCGACCCCATTGGGCGTGTAGTGAACCGGAACACGCAGTAGTGGGCGGTATTCGTGCTCGAGCCGCCGATTATTGACAAAGACAGCGCGTGCCAGCCGGCGCAGGGTAGCGAGCCCGGGCTCGCGGAACTCGCCCTCCAGCTCTCTGTGGCCACAGATCCCGATAACCAGCCTGTCAGACCGCCGGGCGAAGACCGATTCCGGCAGGGCCAGCTTGGCGAATTGGAGCCAATAGAAGATGAGCACGATGTCCGCCGCGTTCACGTCGGACTCAGTCACATCATGCTGAAATCGTTGGACGATCTCGAACCTTCTTTCCAGCACGCGCCGGAGATTTTGGGTCTTGCGATCGATCGCCCAGCCAGGTCGGTCCGCTATCGCGAGGATGCGGGGGAGGTTTACATCGCTCACGAGGCGTATCGCTCAAGCCAGTGCGCCGACCATGGATTGGCCTCGTCCAGATCGTCGTCCGTCGCGGTGGCGCGCACCTGGGTAGCGTCCGGTAGCCGTATATCCTCTGATCGCAAGCGGGGTCGCCATCCGTGCCAACCAAGACCAATGACCTCCTCGCTCAGGTACCGGCGGCCGGCATACTTGCTTGCGGCGTGCTCTGCGCTCAGGAACAGATAATGCTTCATGCGAAAACGCTCGGGGTAGAGCCTCACCGGACCCGCGAAGCGTACGCGATGGCCGCCTGACCACGCAATCTCCATGGGGCCGTCCTGTTTCTTGTACGCACGGACGCAGTGTGGGGAGGCCGGCCGGAACGGGTAGTAGGTACGCAGCGTGTATTGATAATTGGGATTGTCGTGATTGGGGGCTTCCCTGGTAGGAATGAACGTGAACTCGGAAAACTCGATCGCGTTGCAGCCGAGTGCGTCGGCTGCCGCAATGGCGGAGACCAACGATGAGTGCGAAGTCGGCGGAAGATGGATCTCGTCAGCGTCAAGATGCATGAACCAGTCTGCTTCGAGCGACTGAAATAGTTCCTCTTTGCGGCGAAGAAGGTGCTCCCAGCAATACCAGCCGCTATACGGGATGCTTTCGAATCCTATCAATCCGGCTCCGCTGTAGCGCCGGGCAATCTCAAGCGTCCGGTCCGTTGACTGATTGTCGCAGACGTAGACCTGCACGCCTTGACGAAAGAGGTTCTCAAGACATCCGGCGATGAACCGTTCTTCGTTCCTTGTTGTAAGGACCGCGACGACTCGCGGGAAACTACGATCACGCGCAGCATTCGCAATGTGGGTGCTGAGATCGACCAAGTCCCTCAATCCTTCGTTGTGTGCCTCCGAATGAATTCTAAAGATTCAGAGCGGCCATGCCAAGGCGCCATCACTTTCCCACCTGAAGTGCACACGCGCTCATGCGGTTCGCGCCTGCGGCACTCTCCGCTCTAGGATGTGGCCCGATGGCATCGGGTGCTAGTGGTGATATGACTTGGCCTTGGCCAATCTTTGGATCCAGCGGAAGGCGTCGCGGCGCAGGCGCGAACCAAGCTTGTCCCTGGAATTGACGTTAAGCAGCGTGTTGGTGGTGATCAATCGTCTGGCCAGCCGTATCGAGAGATCGGGCTTGATGCGGCCGGCGAGTTCAAGCGCGCGTCTCTCGTCGAACAACTGGCCAGTCACATTGAGCACAACAGCCAGTTCGAGCTCGATGCCGGTCATGCGGGCAGCGTCGAACAAGCGTGTTTCCGCTTCGGGCGACTGCAGCGCCCGCACCCCTTGCAGCACGTCGACGCAAAGCTGCAATCGGTGGAATTTGTGGCCGCCGGCGGCATGCACGATGGCGATCGTCAAAAGAGCTGCCGGCGTGTCTGTCGCTTCGCCGTCGATGGCTCGCAATTCCTGGAACCCCAGCGACAGGCGCCGCCGCATGCCGGTGTCATGCACGAGGTCGCCATGCAGTTCGACCAGCAGGCTCGAATTCTCCTTCTCGAGCCATTTGAATTCCTGCAGTTCGTAGGATTCGGCCTCGTTGCTGCCAAGCTCGAAGCCGCATGCCGCGATCACCTGGTTTGCCCGCGCCAGATTGGCGGGCTCGACAAGGATGTCGATGTCCGTGAACGGCCTGTCGGCGGCGTTGCGGTAGAGCTTTCGCGCGAAGACCGGCCCCTTGACGATCCGCGCTGGAACATTGTCCGCCGCCAGTCCCTTCATGATGCGGTCGCCATGGTACTGCAGCAGCATCGACTGGCCGGTGGCGATAGTCGCCTTCTGGCGCAGATCCTCCAGTCTGTCCCGCAGCCCCTGATCCGGTGGCAGCTGCGCGTCGCCGCGCTCTTGCAGCTTGCGCAGCATGATCGGCAGGATGCCGTGGAATTCGGCATTGTCGAGCAGCGCCGACAAAGTCTTTGCCGACAGATCCTCCCCGACTGCTGCCGCCTCCGGATCGGCATAGCGCAGCAGCAGCTTTTCTTCTGCAGAGGTGAGAGATGGCAGCATCAACCCGGACAAATGTTTTGGATAAGGGATTGTCTGGGATGGTTGCAGAAAAGCCGGGTGGAAGCCAGCTCTACATGCCCCAGCGCAGCGCCGCGGTGTGCACCGGCGCGTCCCAGAATGCGGTCGACTCGTCGTCGAGCATGGTGAGCGTGATCGAGCAGCCGGCCATGTCGAGCGAGGTGACATAGGAGCCGACCAGCGAGCGGGTCACCGTCACGCCGTGCGTCTTGAAAATCGCCCGCGCGCTGTTGTACATCAGATAAAGTTCCATCAGCGGCGTGCCGCCGAAGCCGTTGACGAACAGCAGCGCCGGGCCTCTTGCCTTGTCGCCGAGATCGCCCAGGATCGCGGCGCAGATCTCCTGCGCGATAGCATCGGCGCTTTTCAACGTGTCGCGCCGGCGCCCGGGCTCGCCATGGATGCCGACGCCAAATTCCATCTCGCCGTCGCCGATATCGAAAGTCGGCTTGCCCGCCGCCGGCACGGTGCAACTGGTCAGCGCCACGCCCATCGAGCGGGTAGCCGTGTTGACGCGGTCGCCCAGTGCCTTCAACGGCGCCAGCGCCAGGCCATGTTCTGCCGCCGCGCCGACGATTTTCTCCACCACCAGCGTGCCGGCGACACCGCGCCGGCCCGTCGTATAAGAAGAATTCTCGACGGCGACATCGTCATTGGTCACAATCTGCTGGACGCCTTCCGACATCTCGGCCGCCATGTCGAAGTTCATCACGTCGCCCTCATAGTTCTTGACGATGAACAGGCAGCCGCCCCCGGTGTCGACGGCTTCCGCCGCTGCCAGCATCTGGTCCGGCGTCGGCGAGGTGAACACCTGGCCGGGGCAGGCGGCGTCCAGCATGCCGTGGCCGACAAAGCCGCCATGCAGCGGCTCGTGGCCAGAGCCGCCGCCGGAGATCAGCGCCACCTTGCCCGGCCGCAAGGTCTTGCGGCGGATGAATTTGTGCTCGTCGCCAAGCACGAGGATGTCGGCATGGGCGGCCACGAAACCGTCGAGGCTCTCGGTCAGCACCGTGTCCACCGAGTTCATGAATTTCTTCACGGCCGTCTCCTCCCGAAATAGGCCTCATACCAAAGCAATTCCAGGAAAAGTGTGTAGCGGTTTTCCGTGCAGAATTGCGTAAAAACAAAGGGTTAGAGCGGTTCAGTCATTCCATAGTATTCCATAAAATATTGAACCGCTCTAACGGATCAGCTACCTTTGCCGGTGATGCTGGTGATCTTCTGGATAAAATCGTTCACCGCCCTGTCGAGCGCGGCATTCTGCTTGTCGTCGCCGAAATCCGGCACGATCAGCGACACGTGCCGCGTCTTGCGCATGCCCGATGCGATCGACATCTTGCCCGGATGCGCCTGGTGATAGGCAGCTAGAAACTGGTCGCGCTCGGCAGGGCTGAAATGGCAGACGGAAAATATAGCCGGCAAATGTTTTGACGGAATCGGGATCGAATAGGCCGGGCTGGAAATCTGCGTGACGAAGCTGCGGTGTTTGCCGAGCGCATCGGCCAGGCGCTGGCGCATGCCGGATGGGCGCTGGTCGATGACGTGCGACAGGATCGTCTTGTAGGCGCGGATCGCCTCTTCGGAACCGGGTTCGGGTGTCCTGTCGACCATGCCAGCCGCGCCTAGACAGAAACGTCCGCGATGGCCGCCTTGGCCATGGCGAGTTGCGCCGGCGCGACGGAAAGATCGCGCAGGCCGGCCTCGAGCAGTGACGGGATCGAGGCTGGATCGCCGCCTGCATCGCCGCACAGGCTGACCGGGATGTTTTCCCGCTGGCCAAACGCGGTCACGGCAGCGATCAGCCGCAGCACGGCCGGATGACGGACCGAATTGAGATGCGCCACGGCGGCGTTGTCGCGGGCGGCCGCCATGACATACTGGGTGAGGTCATTGGAGCCGATCGAGAAGAAGGCGGCCTCGGCAAGGGCTTCCGGCGCGATCGCTACTGAAGGCACCTCGACCATGATGCCGAGCGGCGGCATCTTGTGCACGATGCCGCGCGTGGCAAGCACCGCCTGCTCCTCGGCGAACATCCCCGCTGCCTGTCTGTATTCCTCCACAATGGCGATCATCGGAAACATCACTTTCAGACTGCCGTGCACGGCGGCGCGCAGCAGCGCCCGGATCTGTACACGAAACACCTCGGGTCTTGCCAGCGACAGCCTGATCCCGCGCAGGCCGAGGAACGGATTGCCTTCCGCGACCGTGAAGCCCGGCACCGGCTTGTCGCCGCCGGCATCGACGGTGCGGATCGTCACCGGCTTGTCACCGGCCCACTCCAGCACCTTGCGATAGGCGCGATACTGCGTCTCCTCATCCGGCAACGTCTTGCCGAACAGGAATTCGGTGCGCATCAGCCCGACCCCGTCGCAGGTGGCGATGTCGATGCCGTCGACATCGGACGGGTCGGCGATGTTGACCTGCACCCGCACCGCCGTGCCGGCCTTGGTCACCGCCGGCCGCGCCAGGAACGTTCCAGCCCGGTCGCGGCGCGCCGAGAATGATGAAGACGAGTGGCGAAAGGCGTCGATTTCGGCCTTGGAGGGTGACAGCACGATGCCGCCATGTTCGGCGTCGAGCAGCGCTGTGCCGGCTAGATGAGCCAGCGAAGCACCCAACCCGACAACCATCGGCACGCCGCGCGAACGCGCCAGCATGGCGACGTGGCTCGCCGTGCTGCCTGCCTTCAGCGCGATGCCTCCACCACAACTCCAGTCGGTTTCGAAAAAACGCGTCGGCGCGATGTCCTCGCCGTAGAAGATGGCGCCGGCTGGTGCCTGGACGTCGCCATCCTCGGACAGCGCCCGCAGCACCTGGTCCCTGATGTCGCGGATATCGGCGGCCCGTGCGCGGAAATAATCCTGGTCGGAAGCATCATAGCCGGCGATTTCAGCGTCAAGCGCCTGCCGCCAGGCCTGATCAGCTGGCTGGCCGGCGTAAATAGCGGTAAAGGCCGGGCTGCTCAGCGCATCATCCCCCAGCATGGCGATCTGGAATTCGAGAATGTCGGCGGCATCGCCCACAGCCATCTCGATCAAAACGGTGAGGCGGCCCGCTGCTATGGCGATTGCGGTTTCGAGCGCGGCCTTCTCTTCGTCGGCTGTTCCTTTGCCGACATAGGATAGGACAGTCTGGTCGAGATCGAACAGCGGCCCCTCGGCATAGCCGGCCGAGGCCGAAATGCCTTGCAGTCTAAGCGGTCCGGACATGGTCCGCGCCTTCGTCGAAATCGCGCCGCACCAGCTCGACCAGCGCGTCGACGGCATCATCGGCGCCGTCGCCGCTGGCCCTGATATGCAGCACCGTGCCTTTCGGCGCCTTGGTCGCCATCACCTTGACGATGCTCTTGGCGTCGAACCAAGGGCCGTTGGCCGCAAGCGCTATCTCCACCTCGGCGGCAAAAGTCTTGGCCAGCTTGGTGAACTTCACCGAAGGACGCGCGTGCAGGCCCACATCGTGGGTGATCACAACGGTCGCTTCGGCGGATGCGGACATGTCTTTTAAAATTCCCGTTCACTCACGATGGCGACAATTCATGCGCTGTCGCCACCACTTCCCTGAGCGAGGCGCCGCCGGAGGCCTCGGTCGCCGCCATCACCGCGCCTTCGACGATCGGCGCGTTGCAGACGATGATCTTTTGCGACCGTGGCTCGCCGATCATCTCCACGGCCATTTCGCTGTTGGTCTCGGCGCCGCCAAGATCGACCAGGATGGCGACACCGGCTTCCGACCAGGCCTTGTCGATGGCACCCATGATCGCCTCGACATTGGTGCCAAGCCCGCCATGGCCGTTTCCGCCGCACCATGCAAGCGGCACTTCGTCGCCCACCATCTGCCGCACCATGTCGGCCGTGCCCTCGGCAACCAGCGGCGAATGCGAAACGATGACGATGCCGACATTGCTCATGCGCTTTCCCCGATTGTTTGCGCCACTATCCGCACCAGCAGCGCGGTCGAACGTGCACCGGGATCCATGTGGCCGATCGAACGGTCGCCGAGGAACGACGCACGGCCGCGCAGTGCCTTCATCGGCACGGTCGCCGCAGCCGCAGCGTCGGCAGTATCGGCGATTTCCGGCGCCGTCTTTCCGTGCAGCAGCGCGTCATGCACCGGCTGCAGCACGTCGAGCATCGTCTTCTGCCCGACTTGCGATTTGCCCCGCGCCGCCACCGCTTCGATCGCCTTGCCGAAAGCCGTGGTCAGATTGGCGCGATCGGGCTCCGCCGAAATCTCCTTGCCGAGCGTCAGGAACAGGGTGCCGAACAGCGGACCGGAAGCGCCACCCACCGTCATCACCAGCTTGGTGCCGATCACCTTCAGCGCCTCAGGCAGCGGCTTGGCGGAAAACGCCTCAGCTTCGGCCCGCACGGCCTCGAAGCCGCGCTTCATGTTCAGCCCGTGGTCGCCGTCGCCGATCGCCTGGTCGAGCGCCGTCAACTCTTCGGCGTGAGCGGCAATCACATCCGCGGCGGCTGTAATCAGCCTGGCAAGGTTCAGCGCCGCCATATCAGATAAATTCCCGGTTTCCACCCCGCCGGCAGTATCGAAAGAACGCTCATTCGACAACTGGAGCATGCGTCAGGCCGCTTCATGCATTGCGGCCGCCGCCGCGAAAACCTCGGCCACCGCATAAGCGCCGGGGTCGACCACGCCCTGCAGCTTGCTGCCGACATAGGCGGACCGCCCGGCTTTCGCCTTCTCCATGGCGGCGGTGGCCTCGGCACCGTGTCGGGCCTCTGTTGCCGCTTCCTCCAGGCCATTGGCATCGAGCGCTTTCAGGGCTGGTTCCAGGGCATCGACCATGGTGCGATCACCAATTCCGGCACCACCGTAGAAGGTCATCCGTTCAAGGCCGGCAAGCAGCGCCTTGGCCAAGCTCGCGCCGCTGTCCAAAGCTTGCGCCGCCGCCGTGAAGAAGATCGACAGCAGCACGCCGCTGGAGCCGCCCATCGACGCGCTCAGAATGTCGCCTATCGCGCCAAGGGTCGCTGCAGGTTCGGCAAGCGGCAGCGTATCAAGCCGCTCGAGAACACTGCGCGCGCCGGTCGCCACCGTCGAACCGGTGTCGCCGTCGCCCGCCTTGGCGTCCAGTCCGTTCAAAGTGGCTTCGAGCGTAATCAGCCGTTCGCAGATCGTAACGACAAGACGCCTGGTGCGAGCATCCTGGCTGGGCTTGCGTGCCGCGCTCTGTCCGGCAGCTTTCGCCATCGGCACGACGGCAGGCGGCACAACGGGCTTTGCCGGCATCCAGGCATGCGGGCCGACCGGCGCCAGCAAGGCCGCCTCGTGCGCAGCATCCAGCCGGATCAGCGACAGCGAGAAGCCGTTCATGTTGAGCGCCGTCATCAGCGGGCCCGGGCCGATCGTCAGCTTGATGGTTTTGGCCAGCGGCGAGGCAAGCACCGCGTTGGCGATAACAGACATTTCCAGCGGCGGCACCGAACCGAGATTGTTGATCAGCAAGGCGTAGGTGGCCTTGGGATCAAGCCGTGCCGCGAGGCGCTCCGCCATGATCGCCACCAGCCTGTCGGCGCTTTGCACCGCAATCCGCTCGACGCCCGGCTCGCCATGAATGCCGAGGCCGAGCTCGCCATCGTTCTCGCCAAACCTGTCTTCGTGCGGCTGGCCGGGGATCGAGCAGGACGACAGCGACATGCCGAGCGAAACGATGTCCTTCGCCGCCGCGCGAGCGGCGGCCGCAACGGACGCGAGATCGTGGCCGGCCTCCGACAAGTGGCCTGATATCTTGTGCACGAACAAGGTGCCGGCAACACCGCGTGGCTGGGCAATGTCGGGGAGTGCGATGTCGTCGGCGACGATCACCATCTCGACACGAAACCCTTCGGCGCGCGCCTTCTCGGCCGCCAGGCCGAAATTGAGACGGTCACCGGTGTAGTTCTTGACGATCAGCAGGCAGCCGGCCGGGCCGGTGACCGCGCGGATGGCTGCCAGCACCGCTTCGACGCTTGGCGAGGCAAAGATCTCGCCCGAGACCGCCGCCGTCAGCATGCCCTTGCCGACGAAGCCGGCATGCGACGGTTCGTGCCCGGCGCCGCCGCCGGAGACGACGGCAACCCGGGTCTTGTCCCAGTCGGCGCGCAGGATGACCTTGATCTCGGGATAGCCGTCGAGACGCGCGAGATCGCCTGATCCAATGGTCCGCAACAGGCCGTCCAGCGCCTCGGTGACGATCGTTTCCCTGCGATTGAAAAAGTGCTTCATCGAATTCGTCCCGTACTCGCAAAGTCAAAAACCGGTGCTGAACCCCTGGCGGGACACACCGAAAACCGTTCACATCAGCCTTTGTCCATCCGCGCCGAAATAGAGCGGCGACCGGTAGCGGATCACCACTCTGTCGCCCTGCGCCAGATCCGTGTCCGGATCGGTCAGCGTCACCAGTTTCTTTTGGCCTACCGTCACATGCAAATGGTTCTGATCGCCGAGATGCTCGACCCAGTCGACGACGCCGTCGGCATGGCCATTCGCGGCTTTCGCGATCGTCAGATGTTCGGTACGTGCGCCGATCGTCTTGGTTCCCGCCGGCGCGCCGCCGTCAGGCAGCAGCCCGGTCGGCAGAAGATTGATCGCCGGCTGGCCGAGCCTTGCCGCGACATGCAGGTTTGCCGGCTCGGAATAGATTGTCCTCGGCGAGCCGATCTGCACTAGCACGCCCTCGGCAAGGATGCCGATGCGGTCGGCCATCGTCATCGCCTCGATCTGGTCGTGGGTGACGTAGAGCATGGTGGCGCCGAGTTCGGTCTGGATGCGCTTCAGCTCGAGCCTGAGATCCGCCCGCAATTTGGCGTCGAGCGACGACAGCGGCTCGTCCATCAGATAGATCGAAGGCTTGCGCACCAACGCGCGGCCGATGGCGACGCGCTGCATTTCGCCGCCCGAAAGCTTGGTCGAGCGATTGGCGAGCTTGTGATGGATGCGCACCATTTTCGCCACCTCCTCGACCCGGCGGCGGATCTGGTCTTCCGGCATTTTCCGCGCCGGCGAGCGCAGCGGGAAGGCGAGATTGTCGAACACCGACAGATGCGGATAGAGCGAATATTGCTGGAAGACGAAGGCGGTGTCGCGCTCGGCCGGCGACAGCGTCGTGGCATTGTGTCCGCCGATTTCGATCGTGCCGGAATCCGGCCGCTCCAGCCCGGCGATCAGCCGCAACGTCGTTGTCTTGCCGGCCCCGGTCGGCCCGAGCAGCACGACGAATTCACCATCTGATATATGCAGGTCGAGACCATCGACGGCGACATGGTCGCCAAAACTCTTGGTCACGTTCTTGATGTGCACGTCAGCCATGCTGGACCCTCCGCTCAGAGGCGACATCGTGGATCGCGGTTCGCACCGCGCGGCCGGATCCTTTCTCGAACAGCGACAGCCGTGCGCTGCTCAGCGTCAGGCCGACATGGTCGCCAGTGGAGAGCCGGATTTCGGCCGGCACGCGTGCCTTGATGAAGCCGTCCGCCGTCTCCACCGCGACGATCTGCGTTGTGCCGAGATATTCGGTGCCGTAGATGGCGCCGCGCAGCTTGGAAGCATCGTCGAAGCGGATGTGTTCGGGCCTTATGCCGAGCGCCATGTCGGCCGGCGCGATATCCTCGCGCACTTCCGGCACCGCGACCCTGGCACCTTGCACGACGATTTCCCTGGCGCCCTTCGCCAATCCGCCGCCAAACCCCAAAAAATTCATCGGCGGCGAGCCGATGAAGTCGGCGACGAACATGGTGGCCGGACGATCGTAGATCTCGCGCGGCGTGCCGAACTGTTCGATGACGCCATGGTTCATCACGGCGATCTTGTCGGCCATCGACATCGCTTCCATCTGGTCGTGCGTGACATAGACTGTCGTGGCGCGGATGCGGTTGTGCAGCTCGCGCAGTTCATGGACCATCAGATCGCGGAATTCGGTATCAAGGGTTCCCAGCGGCTCGTCCATCAGGAAGCATTTTGGCCGCCGCACGATGGCGCGGCCGAGCGCCACCCGCTGGCGGTCGCCGCCGGCGAGGCCGGAGACGGATTTGTTGAGCAGATGGTCGATGCGCAGCAGCTTCGCCGTTTCCTCGACCCGCGTGCGGATTTCGGCCGAAGGCATGCCTTGCGCCAGCAGGGGAAAGCCGATGTTCTTGCGCACATTCATGTGCGGATAGAGCGCGAACAGCTGGAAGACGAAGGCGATGTCGCGCTCGCGTGCCCGCAGCATGGTGACATCGTCGCCGCCAAGCAGGATCTGGCCGCCGGTCGGTAACTCAAGCCCGGCGATCATGCGCAATGTCGTCGTCTTGCCGCAGCCTGACGGTCCGAGCATGACGAAGAACTCGCCATCCTCGACGACGAAGTTGGAATCCTGCACGGCGACGAAATCGCCGAACGCCTTTCTCAGATTCTGGACGCGGATCTCGGCCATTACCTACTCCGGGAACTTCGAGACGATGATGAACATCACGGTGCCGGCAAGCATGGTGATGAAGGAATAGGTGTAGAGCGACAGCGCGAAGGGCTGGAACAGCATCAGGAAGCCGAGGGCGATCAGTGCCGTCGCGATGTTTTCCATCAGGCCGCGCCGTGCCCAGGCCGGCCAGCGCGATTTGCGCTTTACGGGTTTGGTCATGCTCATTTGCGCACCGCCCCGAAGGTGATGCCGCGCAGCAGTTGCTTGCGAAGCAGGATGGTGAAGACAAGGATCGGCACCAGGAAGATCGTCGTGCCGGCCGCCACCGCCGGCCAGTCCTGGCCGCCTTCACCGATGATCGTCGGGATGAAGGGCGGCGCGGTCTGCGCCGTGCCGGAGGTCAACAGGGCGGCGAACGCATATTCGTTCCAGGCGAAGATCAGGCAGAAGATGGCGGTCGCCGCAATGCCGGTTGTCGCCTGCGGCAGCACGGTGCGCCAGAAGGCCTGCAGCCGCGTATAGCCGTCGATCATCGCCGCTTCCTCATATTCGCGCGGAATCTCGTCAATGAAGCCTTTCAGTAGCCACACCGCCAGCGACACGTTGACCGCCGTGTAGAGCAGGATCATGCCGAGCGCGGTGTCGGACAGGCCAAGCTCGCGGTACATCAGGTAGATCGGAATGGCGACGGCGATCGGCGGCATGAAGCGCGTCGACAGGATGAAGAACAAAAGATCGTCGGCCAGCGGCACCTTGAAGCGCGAGAAGCCATAGGCCGACAGCGTGCCGAGAAACACGGCGCAGAAGGTCGAGCCGAAGGCGATGATCAGCGAATTGACGAAGCGCGGCAGGAAGTTGGACGGGCCGGCGATCACCATGTTGCGCTTGCGCGTCGTCTCGTCGCAAAACGTCGTCGCCGGTCCGAGCGAGTTGATGTATTCCGGAGTCTGCCGCGTCCGCGTCGTGAACAGGTTGCAGTAGCCCTCGAGGCTCGGCTGGAACAGGATCTTTGGCGGATAGGCGATCGAATCCGGCGGCGTCTTGAAGCTGGTGGCGAATATCCACAGCAGCGGCACGATCGAGATCAGCGCGTAGGCAATGATGATCGCGCCGGCGATCCGTTTCGAATTGGCCGAGGGTGCGACGACCGAATGGGCTGTGGTCAGGCTCATCTCTGCTTCACCTTGTTGAGCGCCTTGACGTAGATGTTGGCCAGACCGAACACCGCGACGAACAGGATGATGGCGAAGGCCGAGGAATAGCCGGTGCGCCAGCTTTCGAACGCCTGCCGCTTCAGTGTGATCGAGGCGACCTCGGTGGTCGAGCCCGGTCCGCCGCCGGTGAGCAGGTTGACCATGTCGAACATCTTGAAATTCTCGATGCCGCGAAACAGCACCGCCAGCATGATGAAGGGTAGCGCCATCGGCAGGGTGATCGACCAGAACTGCCGCCAGTTGGAAGCGCGGTCGACCTCGGCCGCCTCGTAGATGTATTCGGGGATCGAGCGCAGGCCGGCGAGGCAGATCAGCATCACGTAGGGCGTCCACATCCAGGTGTCGACGATGACGATCGACCATGGCGCCAAGGACACGTTGGAGAGCATCTCGATATGCGTGGCCGGGATGCCAGTGACGAACGAGATGGCATAGGCGAACAGGCCGATCTGTGGCTCGTAGAGGAAGCGCCAGAAATTGCCGACCACCGCCGGCGACAGCATCATCGGCACCAGGATGATGGTCGTCCAGAAGGCGTGGCCGCGGAACTTCCGGTCGATCAGCCAGGCCAGCGTGAAGCCGATCACCGTCTGCAGCAGAATGGTCCAGAACACGAAATGCGCCGTCGTCTGCATGGCGATCCAGATGTCCTTGTCGCCAAGGATGCGCTGGTAGTTGGCAAAGCCGAGATTCTTGACCACCTCGCCGGGTCGGTTGGCCCGGTAGTTGGTGAACGACAGATAGATCGCCCAGAACAACGGGAAGATATTGATGGCGAGCAGCAACAGGATCGTCGGCGAGATGAACAGCCAGGCGAGGCCCTTGTCGCTGATGCCGCGGACCTTGCGGGCCAACGGCTCCGGGGTCGCCCGGGCAACGCTGTCCGCGGTCCGATTGAGCATGGTTAGTCCCACTTCGGTCACTTGGATCGTCTCGACAATGGAGTTTATCTGAACTGCGTCCCGTGCCAAGGGCGGCACGGGACGGGCGGTCATTGGCTCGGGAGGAGCCGACTACATCTTGCCGTCGTCCTGGAACACCTGGCTCCAGTCCTTGACCAGGCCGTCGAGCGCATCCTTGGCCGAACCCTGGCCGGCGACAACATAGTCATGGAAGCGCTTCTGCGAGGCCTGCAGCAGCGGCGCATAGCTGGGCTCGGCCCAGAAGTCCTTCACGATGGCCATCGAGTCGAGGAAGGTCTGCGCATAGGGCTGGCTGGCCGGGAACTTCGGGTCCTTGACGACCGCGTTGAGGCAGGAATAGCCGCCGAGCGACCACCACTTTGCCTGCACGTCCTTGTTGGCGAACCACTTGATGTATTTCAGCGCCGATTCCTGCTTGTCGGAATAGGACACAACCGAGATACCCTGGCCGCCGAGTTGGGCGAACTGCTCGCCGTCAGGCCCCTTGGGATTGACGAAATAGCCGATCTTGTCACCGCCGACATTCTCGTCCTTCTGCAGACCTGGCCAGGTAAACGCGAAGTTCATGTGCATCGCCACCTGGCCGGATTTGAAGGCGTCGACGCCTTCGCCCATGTAGCTGTTCGAGGCGCCCGGAGGGGTACAGCAATCATAGAGCGCCTTGTAGAACTCCAGGCCCTTCACCGATTTGTCGGAGTTGACGAAGCCTTCCATCTCGTAGGGCTTCTTGGGGTTCTCGTACTGGAAGCCGTAGCTGTAGAGCACGTCCATGGCACCCATGGTGATGCCCTCGGAACCGCGTTCGGTATAGATCGACGCGCCATAGACGGTCTTGCCGTCGATCTGCCGCTTCTGGAAGAATTCGGCGATCTGCTTCAACTGGTCGAAGGTGGCCGGCGGGCCGAGATCCCAGCCATACTTCTCCTTGAATTCCTTCTGCAGCTCCGGCTTGGAGAACCAGTCCTTGCGATAGGTCCAGCCGACGACGTCGCCCATCGCCGGCAGCGCCCAATAATTCGGCGTGTTCTTCGGCCATTCGGAATAGCCGACGACGGTCGCCGGCACGAAGTCGTCCATGCTGATCTTCTCCTTGTCGAAGAAGTCGTTCAGCTTGACGTAATGGCCGTTCTCGGCGGAACCGCCGATCCACTGGCTGTCGCCGATGATCAGGTCGCACAGCTTGCCGTGCGAATTCAGCTCGTTGAGAAAGCGGTCGGCATAGTTCGTCCACGGCACGAATTCGAACTTCATGCCGATGCCGGTTTGCTTGGTAAAGTCCTTGGACAGTTCGACGAGCGCGTTGGCCGGGTCCCAGGCCGCCCAGCAAAGCGTCAGATCTTCAGCCTGCGCGACGCTGGAGAGGGCTGTCGACGCAAACATTGCCGAGGCCAGTCCCAACGTTAGTTTCAGAGTCGATTTCATGCCTTCCTCCCATTTGCGAAACGCGTCCGGATGACGGTTTCAAGAGCCCTAACCCCCTCCTCCGGGGTCCAAACATGGCGGCGCGTCAGCGCGGCGGATGTTTAGTAATTTGTTTAGTAATGCAATTTTTACTAAACAAGGCAAGCGAATTCGTTGCTGCGCCGCAGCATGCTTGCGTCGGCGTTTGAAAACGTTGGGAAAAGTGCGGATCACTGGTCGGATCCGCGCGGACTGTCGAAGCCGTGCGGGCTCGTTGCGACCTGGCCTGAAGACAGTCGCTAGTCTCAGCCGACCCGTTTGGTGCTTACCATGACCTTCCGGATCGGCGGCGCCGGCGGCAGCAGTTCGCGTATGTCGGCGAAGGGGAACGTCGGTTCGAAGCGGAACGCTTCCGCCAACGAGCCTTGCGCGCCGTTGCATTGGCCGGCGCGAAAAAGGTTTTGCGTTCGCGCGCCGTCGACGAAGCGGTCGGGATCCTGCGACTGATGCATGCGGATCGCCTTGGCCTTGATGTCGGCATATGCGGAAATGTCGACATAGTGCGTCGGCGAAAAGCCGGTGCCGCCGAGCGTGTCGGCATGCAGCACCGGAACCGCGAACGATGCCGCGATGCGCACGCCGTCCGACAGCGCGCGGTGGTCGGCGTGATAGTCGTTGGGCGCATGCGTGATCGCCAGATCTGGTCCGGTCTCGCGAACCAGTCCTTTCAGCGCACCGATCAGCGCTGCATCGGCAACCAGTTCGCCGTCGGGAAAGTCGAGGAAGCGCAGCGTCGCCCCGAGCAGCACGGCCGCGGCCGTTGCTTCCTCGCGACGGATACGAGCGAGAACAACGGGATCACTCTTGCCGCCCTTGGCACCATCCGTGGCTATGGCAAAAGTGAGTTCTGCGCCTTGCGCGGCATAGGCGGCCATCGTACCGAACATGAAGATCTCGATGTCGTCCGGATGCGCACCGAGCGCCAGGATTTTCAAACCACTCTCTCCCCGGAAATGGAACAACGTGACGAACGGAATCCTGCTCGCCCTGATCGCCTACGCAAGCTATTCGGGCAGCGATGCCGTTGTCAAAAGTCTGGGCGGACAATTCACGGTCTTCGAGATCGGCTTCTTCACGACCTTGTTTGCCGGCTGTTTTCTCTTCTTCACGCGCCCAGCGGACGAGCGCTGGCGTGATTTCTGGCGCACCAGGCGGCCCTGGGCCGTGCAGGCGCGCGCCTGGGCGGGTATCGCTTCCGGCGTGCTCAGCGTCTACGCCTTCACCACCATTCCGCTGGCCGAGTCCTATGCGCTGATCTTCCTGGCGCCGCTCTGCGTCACCATCCTCTCAACGCTGATCCTCAAGGAGAAGGTCGGCCCCTGGCGCTGGCTGGCGGTGGTTGCCGGCTTTGCCGGTGTCATGCTGGTGGTGCGGCCGGGCTTTCGCGAACTCAATCTCGGCCACCTTGCCGCGTTCGGGGTTGCGTTCCTCGCCGCCACCAGCGTCATCCTGATGCGCTCGCTGGCGCAGCAGGAAAAGCGCACGACCATGCTGGGCGTGCTGGTCGGCTACGGCCTGTTGTTCAACGGCTTGGGCGCCGCCGCCACCTCATTCACCGCTCCCAGCGGAAAGCAGTTGCTGTGGCTGGTGATGGCCGGTGCCTTCACCGCAGGCGGACAATTCCTGCAGCTGCTGGCAATGAAATACGCACCTGCCAACCGGGTCGCGCCGACGCATTATTCGCAGATCGTCTGGGCGGTGATCCTTGGCGCGCTGTTCTTCCAGGAATATCCGGATGGGCTGTCGCTGGTCGGCCTGGCGGTCGTCGGTGGAGCCGGCCTGCTGACCATGGTGCGCGAGGAAGTGCGGCTGGGCACCGTGCGCTGGAACCCGTTTTCCCGCACCCGGCTTTGAACCGGCCCAGCCGCATAAGTTGCGCGGCCACCACGACCGCTGATATGCGGACGGAGCCGACCTGCCGCAATTGGACGAACGCATTCCTGGACCGATGACCACAAAACCCTTGCCGGAGCTTCCGGTATCCGCTGTGCTGCCGGCGCTGAACGAAGCGCTCGGCCATGGCAACAGCGCCGTGCTGGTGGCGCCGCCCGGTGCCGGCAAGACGACGCTGGTGCCGCTGGCACTGCTCGACGCGTCCTGGCTGGGTGCCGGCAAGATCGTTCTGCTCGAACCGCGCCGGCTCGCCGCCCGCGCCGCCGCCCGCCGCATGGCCGAATTGCTTGATGAGGAGCCCGGCGCCACCGTCGGCTATGCCATGCGCATGGAAAACCGCACCTCGGCAAAGACCAGGATATTGGTCGTCACCGAAGGCGTTCTGGCGCGGATGATCCTCGACGATCCCGAACTGCCTGGAATCTCCGCTGTCATTTTCGACGAATTCCACGAGCGTTCGCTCGATGGCGATTTCGGTCTCGCGCTGGCGCTCGACGTGCAAGGTGCGCTGCGGCCGGACCTGCGCGTGCTGGTGATGTCGGCGACGCTCGACGGTGCGCGTGTCGCCAAACTTCTGTCGGGTGCGCCGGTGATCGAGAGCGAGGGCCGCGCCTTTCCTGTCGACATCCGCTATGACGAGCGCCCCGCCGGCACCACCATCGAGGACGCCATGGCCAAGGCGATCCGCGCGGCCCTTGCCGACGAGAGCGGCAGCGTGCTTGCCTTCCTGCCCGGCCAGCGCGAGATCGAGCGCACCGCCGAACGGCTGGCCGGCAGGATCAGTGCCGATACCGACATCGTGCCGCTCTACGGCATGCTCGACGGCAAGGCGCAGGACGCGGCGATCAAGCCGGCGCCGGCAGGCCGCCGCAAGGTGGTGCTGGCCACCTCGATCGCCGAAACGTCGATCACCATCGACGGCGTGCGCGTCGTCATCGATTCCGGCCTGTCGCGGCTGCCGCGCTACGAGCCGGCCAGTGGCTTGACCCGACTGGAAACCGTGCGCGTCAGCAAGGCTTCCGCCGACCAGCGCGCCGGCCGTGCCGGGCGCACGCAAGCTGGCATCGCCATCCGGTTGTGGCGGGCCGAGCAGACGGCCGCGCTCCCCGCCTTCACGCCGCCCGAAATCTTGGAGGCCGACCTGTCCGGCCTGTTGCTCGATTGCGCCGCCTTCGGCGTTGCCGATCCGGCAGGGCTCGCCTTTCTCGATCCGCCGCCCGCTCCGGCACTCAATGAGGCAAGGGCGTTGCTGCGCGCGCTGGATGCCATCGACGAGGCAGGGCGCCTGACGGAGGCGGGTGCTGCGATGCGCAAGCTCGCTCTGCCCGTGCGGTTGGCGCATATGGTCGCCGAGGCAGCGAAGAGCGGCCATGCCTTGGCGGCAGCGATGCTTGCCGTGCTGCTCACCGAGCGCGGTCTTGGTGGCGACGGCGCCGATCTGGAGCGACGGCTGATGCGCTTTCGCCAGGAAAGATCGCCGCGCGCTACCGCCGCGAAGCAGCTCGCCGAACGGCTGGCGAGGCAGGCTGGCGGGGCGAAGGGCAGCGAAGCTGCCTTCGCCGGCCCCCTGCTCGTCCACGCCTGGCCGGATCGGGTGGCCAAGGCGCGTGGCGAGCGCGGTCGTTTCGTGCTGGCCAATGGCTCTGGCGCCATGCTCGACGCCGCCGACCCGCTGGCGGGCGAGCCGTTTCTGGTCGTCGCCGACCTGCAGGGCAAGGCGCAGAATGCGCGCATCACAGCGGCAGCGGCCATCAGCGAGGACGATGTCCGCGACGCGCTGGCGGACAGCATCGAGGCGCGCCGTGAAACGAGCTTTGACCGCGACCGCCGCGCCGTGCGCGTGCGCGAAGCCGTGCGCCTTGGCGCCATCACGCTCGCGGAGCGCATGTTGCCGCCGCCAACCGGTGCTGACGCCGACCACGCCATAACAGATGCGGTGCGCGAGCATGGGCTGTCGCTGCTGACCTGGAGCAAGGAGGCGCAGACGCTGCGCCAGCGGCTTGGCTGGCTGCATCGCGGCCTTGGCGCGCCCTGGCCCGATATGGCGGATGCCGCCCTCATCGAGCGCCTCGACGACTGGCTGCTGCCTTACCTCACCGGCGCGGCATCCTTTGCCGCCATCGATGCGGGCGTTGTCTCGGCCGGGCTGGCCACGCTCGTGCCGCACGATCTGCAGCGCAGGATCGATACGCTGGCGCCGACCCATTTCGATGCCCCGTCGGGCAGCCATGTGCCGATCCGCTATGACGGCGAATGGCCGGTGCTGGCGGTTCGCGTGCAGGAGTTGTTCGGCCTCGACCGTCACCCCGCCATCGCCAATGGCGCCGTGCCGCTGACGCTCGAACTCCTGTCGCCGGCGCACCGGCCGATCCAGACGACGCGCGACCTGCCCGGCTTCTGGCGCGGCTCCTGGGCCGATGTGCGCGCCGACATGCGCGGCCGCTATCCCAAGCATGTCTGGCCGGAAAATCCGCTGCTCGCCGCCGCCACCGCCCGCGCGAAACCGCGCGGGACCTAG
The DNA here is from genome assembly GCF_004919685.1 of Mesorhizobium norvegicum. GTDB lineage: Bacteria > Pseudomonadota > Alphaproteobacteria > Rhizobiales > Rhizobiaceae > Mesorhizobium > Mesorhizobium norvegicum. The sequence continues at coordinate 192,359 of NZ_SMYZ01000041.1, forward strand.
CGCTTGCCCTCCAGCGGCTGTAATCCATGGTCATGATCAACGTTTTGCGTTCGCCCGATTTCCAGCAGAGCCAGAGACTGCGCCTCAACACGCTGATCCGGCTGCGCTGGCTTGCCATTGTCGGTCAGAGCCTGGCGGTGCTCGTCGTCGCCTATGGCCTGAAGTTTCCGCTGCCGGTCAGCCTGTGCTTCGCGCTGATCGCCTGTTCGGCTTGGATGAACCTGTTCCTCGCCTTCCGGTTTCCGGCGGCGCACCGGCTCAGCCCGCTTGCGGCCTTCGGCATCCTGATCTTCGACAGCCTGCAGCTTGCCGGCCTGCTCTACATGACCGGCGGCCTCACCAACCCGTTCTCGCTGCTGATGACCGTGCCTGTCGTCATTTCGGCGACATCGCTGCCCCTGCGCCTGACCGCCATCCTCGGCGGATTGGTGATGTCGGCGGCGACCTTTCTGGTCTTTGTCCATCTGCCGCTGCCCTGGTATGAGGGCGCGCCGCTGGCGATGCCCTTCATCTATGTCGCGGGCATATGGATGGCGGTGCTGTCCTCGATCGCCTTCACCGCCATATACGCCTTCCGGGTGGCCGCCGAAGCGCGGCTTCTGGCCAATGCGCTTGCCGCCACCGAGCTGGTGCTGCAGCGCGAGCAGCACCTTTCGGCGCTCGACGGACTGGCCGCGGCGGCAGCACATGAGCTAGGCACGCCGCTCGCCACCATCGCGCTTGTCGCCAAGGAGATGGAAAAGGCGCTCGGCAACGATCTGAAATACGGGGAAGACGTGAGGCTGTTGCGCTCGCAGAGCGAGCGCTGCCGCGAAATCCTCAAGCGGCTGACCAGCCTGTCCTCCGAGGGCGAGGCGCATCTTTCGCGGCTGCCATTGACCTCGCTGGTCGAGGAGGTCACCGCGCCGCATCGCGACTTCGGCATCTCGATCAAGCTTCGGCCCGGCGAACGCATCGGACCAGAGCCGGTCGGGCGCCGCAATCCGGGCGTCATCTACGGCCTCGGCAATCTGGTCGAGAACGCCGTCGATTTCGCCCGCAAGAGCGTCACCGTGCGCTGGAGCTGGGACGACGCCGTCGTGACCTTCTCGATCATCGATGACGGACCCGGCTTCCCGGCCGAGATCATCGACCGCATCGGCGAGCCCTATATGTCGACGCGCCAGGGCAATGAAGCCGGCGGCGGTCTGGGGCTCGGCCTGTTCATTGCCAAGACCCTGCTCGAACGCTCGGGCGCGACGCTCGATTTCCGCAATTCAAGCGGGCTGGGCGAGGGCGCCGTAGTACAGATATCATGGCCACGCGGTGTGTTCCTCAATCCGGAAATCACTTCGGCCAGCATGTTCGACACCGCTTGAGAGCCTTGAAGCAGCTCTAAAAATTGGACAATGAGGCTCAGGAACTATATCTGCGTAAAATTAAGGCAGCAGGAATTTTGAGACTATGACAGGCGACGAAAATATTGGCGCAATGGTTGAAGGCGAGGACACCTCGCTGCTCATCGTTGATGACGACAAGCCGTTCCTCACGCGTCTGGCCCGCGCCATGGAAACCAGGGGTTTCGTGGTCGAGACGGCCGAGAGCGTCGAAGAGGCGGTTGCCAAGGCACGCGCCAATCCGCCCGCCTATGCCGTGGTGGACATGCGGCTCGGCGACGGCAACGGCCTCGACGTGGTCGCGGCCATCCGCGAAAAGCGCGACGATTCCCGCACCATCATCCTGACCGGCTACGGCAACATCGCCACCGCGGTGACCGCGGTGAAGCTCGGTGCTGTCGATTATCTCTCCAAGCCCGCCGACGCCGACGACATCTTCGCGGCACTCACCCGCACTGCCGGCGAGCGCGCGGCGCCTCCGGAAAACCCGATGTCGGCCGACCGCGTCCGCTGGGAGCATATCCAGCGCGTCTATGAAATGTGCGAGCGCAATGTCTCCGAGACGGCGCGCCGGCTCAACATGCATCGCCGCACCTTGCAGCGGATCCTGGCCAAGCGCGCGCCACGCTAGATCGCAGGACACGCAGGGCAATCGCCTCGGGCCGATTTTCCAATTCGTGGTGGAGGCCATCAATTATCGAAGTCAGCGCCGCCCCTCATCGCCCTGCCGGGCACTTCTCCCCGTATAGTGACGGGGAGAAGGGGGCTGGCCGCCATGTCGGCGCCCTTCTTGCGACGTTGGTGATTGGCGAAATCGGCGATGACAGCGTCCCTC
>NZ_SMYZ01000042.1 GCF_004919685.1 Mesorhizobium norvegicum
TTGATTAGCTACCGACAGCCGTGTGGCGCTTCACCGCTCAGCGTGCGGCAATCAGCGCTCCGGTGCCGATCATGGCACTGCCGGCGAACCGGTTCATCAGCCGCATGCGCCTCGGCGTCCGGAACCAGCCCGAAGCCCGGCCGGCGAGAGCAGCATAGAGACCCATGGTGAGGATGTTGACGCTGATCACGACAGCAACCACCAGCAGGCCATCTGCAAGGGTCATGGTGTCGAGGTTCAGGATCAGCGGCATGATCGATGCATGGAACAGGATCGCCTTCGGATTGCCAAGCGCAATGGACGCGCCGAGGAAGAACGACCGCGACAATCTCGCCTGCGCCGCCTGCGGTTCATTCGATTGCGTGGCGGCAGTGCGCCACATCCTGATGCCGAGGAAGACCAGATAGGCAGCGCCCGCGTATTTCAGCAGCAGAAAAATCCATTCGAAGGTCTGGGCCAGCGCCACCAGTCCGAGCAGTGCCAGTGTGACCAGCAAGGCATCGCCGGCGGCAACACCGACTCCGGCCATGAACGCGCGAAGGAACCCGCGCGACACGCCGTTGGTGATGACGGCGAACATTGCTGGTCCAGGCGTCGCGGCGGCAAGCGTGATCGCCGCGCAATAAGCCAGAAATGCCGTCAGTGTCATGATCGGATCTTTCCCTTGGGCACCCGAACGCGCCGGAAGATCGCGACGATCTTCTCGCGGCTGCATTCGATGGCGCCGAGCCGCACCGCGCGGTCGCGCTCGAAGCCGGTTATGTCATAATGCGGCGCCGATGTCTTGGGCGGCCCCTGATAGGATGAGCGCTTGATGCCAAGCTGAGCGGCAAAGCGATGGAGCTCATCGGTGTCGTCAGCCATCAAATGGCACCAGCGATGACCAACCCATTTCCAGATTGCCGCGTCGACATAGACCGCCATGAGGCTTGCCGCATTCCTTCATCTTGCGCCGATCGGCACTCGTCTAGCGATGATAGAAGGGATTCGGATAGAAAATGAAGCCGCGGCCGGCCTCGATCTCAACCACCGTGCTGGTGATGCTTTCCTGCATGCGACGGTGCAACTCGGCAACCGCATCGTCGATCGAGCCGGCATATTCATGCAGGCCCAGCGCCTCCGGCACCCGGATATAGGCGCAACGCGGCCCGGCCGGCTGCGGAATGAACCGGTTGATCGTGTCACGCAGTCCGCCCCGGCAATAGTCGTTGCGGATCCGCTTCAGGTGTTCGGCGATCTCCTCCTGGGTGATGCGCGGGTTGGCCGAGGCCCAGGGCCCGACGCGTCGCAGCCTCTGGACCGTATCGGCGAGCGCGCGGACCTGCTTTTGCCCTTCCGCATCGCCGGTGTTTTCGCGCTGCCAGCGACGCGCCCGGCGCAGAAGCTCGGTGGTGTCGGTGATTACAGCGTTGGGTGAGATGCTCTCGCCGAGCCGGCGGGCGAGTTCGCTGACCAACGCCCTCTGGCGCTCGGCATAGGTCGCGCCTGCGTCGGACGGCATGCCCCATGCGGCTTCGTCGCGGGTCAGCAGCGTCGAATAGATATGGTGGATGCGCTGCGGCAGCGTGTCGTTCGCGCGACGTTCTATTTTCAGGTTTTTCTCGACATAGGCGCATTCCTTCGCCAGCGCCGCTTCGACATTCCTGGTGAAGGCAAGTTTCCAGACGACTGGCGCGATCCAGACCTTGAAATCGGGATCCGTGGCCCGACCGCGCTTGAGGGCCTCAAGCCCCATCTCGACGGCACCCGGCAGCAACGGCGCAACGATATTGGCGTGCCAGCCGACGCCGCCTTCGGGATGCAGCAGCACGCCATGGCCCTTCAAGGCCCAGGCGACGGAGTGTTCCTTGGCTGCCCCGCTGTTGCCGGGTATCTGGGCGATCAGATTGTTGGCCAGCCAGAATTTCTGCATCAGCCGGCCAAGACCGTTGACGACACCATTCGTCGCCCAGGAGGCAGTGAGCGGGCTGACCTGCGACACGATCTCCTTGTCGATCATCCAGTCGGTGAAGAACTCGGGATGATTGGGCGTGATGAAGGTCGCCTTCCCTGCCCCGCAACTGGCCTTCAGCCGGTCGAGATCGGCGTCGGGAAAGTCGATGTGACGGACATTGGCGACGCCGCGCAGACCGGCCAGGCGGTTGAACGGCAACAGGTCACGAAATCCGGGAATGCCGCGCAGCATGACGATCCGGTTGACGGATGTCATGACCCTGATCAGTGCAGGATTGGGCCGCGGCGCCACGAAGACATCGATCTTGCTCAAGCTGCTCCCCCCTTGCGCCTGGACGCTGGGGGAAGAGGTTGAGAGACGATTGCGGCGCGTTCAAGTCGTTCGCCACGACCACGCCGTGTCGTGGTTAATCAACCGGCCGGATGAAGCCCTATTTGGTCGGACAGGCTTTCGTCTGGTCGAACAACGACAGATTGACCAGCTTGCCGGTCATCGAGAAGTCGCCATAGTCCATGACGAGGTCGCGGGTGATGCCGTTCTCATGCAGCTTGAAGCTGATGCGGTATTCCGGCACCTCTTCGCCTGTCTTATCGGTGTCGTCGAAATAGGCGATGTCGACCGGCCAGTATTTGTCGGTGGCGAGCTTCGCCAGTGCAGGAGCCTCCGGGTCGGCCTTGTCGGCATCGGTTTTCTTGCCGACGACGACGGTGGTGGTCATAACCTTGTTGGCGTCTTCGGAACCGTCGAACAGGTTGGTTTCGTAGAAGTTCTCGCCCTTTTCGGCCTTGCCGATCAGTTCGACCAGATGCTGGGTCGGAAATTGGGTAGTCTCCAGCTCGACGCTGTTCTTTTCAGGCTTGTCGATATCGACCTTCAGGCCCTTGGTCCCTTTCGTGGCGACGCCTTTGACCTCCTTGTCGAGGTTCTGGTCGACGAAGGACTTTGTCACGAATGAAAAGGTCTTGCCTTCGGCGTCCTCGAAAGTGGTCGTCTGCTGATCCGTCAGCCTGGTGTTGTCGGCAGTCACAATCTGGGTGACGAAGCGGAATTTCACCGTATAGCCTTCGCAGGCCGAGCCGTTGAACTCATAGACCATGCGGCCGGATATGCCTGTGATGCCGGACTGATCGGACGCTTTCTTGAGGGTAAGGTCGTAAACGGCGCGGTGGGCTTGCAGCGCCGGCACGGCAAAGGCTGGGCCTATCGAGAAGACCCCCGACAACAGAACGGCATGGAATGCAAGGCGCGTAGCGCGCATGAGGTACTCCGATCGTCGCGGCTGACGGCAAGCCGCAGGGAAAGATGGTCCAGCTTAAAAAAAGTCGTGGCGGAAGCGAGGCAAAAATAGCAATTTCGGCCCGGCCCGCGCGGCGTCACCAAGCAATAGGGAAATACCATGAGTGAAACAATCGAAAAGCGGCTAAGCGATCTGGGCGTGACGCTTCCTGTCGCCGCCGCGCCCGCCGCCAACTACGTGCCCTATTGCAGGACCGGCAATTTGCTGTTCACCGCCGGCCAATTGCCGCTCAAGGATGGCAAGCTGCAGGCGAGCGGGCTGCTTGGCCGCGATATCGACACCGCAAGCGGCAAGGACGCGGCAAAGTACTGCGCGATCAACATCCTGGCGCAGGCCAAGGCAGCGCTCGGCGATCTCGAGAAAATCCGCCGGCTGGTGAAGATCACCGTTTTCGTCGCCTCGACGCCTGAGTTTGTCGAGCAGCACCTGGTTGCCAACGGCGCCTCCGACTTCCTGGTCGCGGCACTTGGCGAACGCGGCAAGCATGCCCGTTCCGCCGTCGGCACCGCCTGCCTGCCGCTTAATGCCGCAGTGGAAATCGAAGCCATCTTCGAAGTCGAATGAGCCAGGGGACAGAAATGACCGACCTATCCTGGCTGACCGCCCGGCCCGTCGCCCATCGCGGTTTCCACGACATGAACAAGACGCGCTGGGAAAACACGCTGTCCGCCTTCGCCGCGGCGGCCGAGCGCGGCTATGCGATCGAATGCGACGTGCACCTGTCGTCGGATGGCGTTCCCGTGATCATTCATGATGACGATTTGCAAAGGCTGACCGGCCAGGACGGTTTCGTCTGGCAACGCACCGCGGCGGAACTTACGGCGCTCAAGGTCGGTGGCACATCGGACCACCTGCCGACGCTGCAGGAAGCGCTCGACCTGGTTGACGGCCGCGTGCCGATGGTTGTCGAGCTCAAAGGGATTCCCGGTCGTGACGAAGGCCTGGTGGCAAGCGTCGGCAAGATGCTCAAGCGCTACAAGGGCAAAGCCGCGATCATGTCGTTCGACCACTGGCTGATCCGCGATTTCCCGAAACACGCGCCGGGCATTCCGGGCGGACTGACCGCCTACGGCAAGGACGTCAAGCTGATCGAGGCGCATTTCGCCATGCTGGCGCACGAGATCGCCTTCACCTCCTATGCCGCCGGCGACCTGCCGAACCGGTTCGTCAGCTTCGTGCGCGAAAAGCTGAAAATGCCTGTTATCACCTGGACCGTGCATGACCAGCCCGCGGTCGACCTGACCTTCAGATATGCCGACCAGATGACGTTCGAGGGCTTTGAACCCGATCTGGTCAAAGTCGCCTGAAGTCGAGTGTCTGAAACGTGACTTGTACCAAGCCGGACGGAGCTTAAATAAGCCTCATGGATCAAGGCGACGAGGGCGATGGCCAGACAGCAAATGCGGACTATTCGATCCGCGTCGCGGCTGGTATCGGCGCTTTCACCTGCGATGAATGGAACAGCTTTGCCGGAACGACGCGCGGCGATGCAGAAACCAATTACAATCCTTTGGTTTCCTTCGCTTTTCTGAGCGCGCTCGAGGATTCCGGATGCGCTGTGCGGCGCACCGGTTGGCAGGGCCACCACCTCAGGCTGGAGGATGGGCAAGGCAGATTGCTGGGCGCGGTGCCCTGTTATCTCAAATCGCACAGCCAGGGCGAATATGTGTTCGACCATGGCTGGTCGGATGCGTTCGAGCGCGCCGGTGGCCGCTACTATCCAAAACTGCAAAGTGCTGTGCCTTTCTCCCCGGTCACCGGCCCTCGCCTGCTGGTCAGCAAGGGCGAGGACAGCGCCACGGTGAAGGCCGGTCTCGCGGCAGGCCTGAAAGCGGTGACGCAAAAACTCGGTGTCTCTTCCGCGCATGTCACCTTCGCGCAGGAGGGCGACGTGGAGGTATTGGAGGCGGCAGGTTTCCTGCACCGCACCGACCAGCAATTCCATTTCTTCAATGAAGGCTTTTCAACCTATGACGACTTCCTCGCTACCCTTGCCTCGCGCAAGCGAAAGGCGATGAAGAAGGAAAGGCGCGAAGCGCTTGGCAATGGCATTTCGATCGACCGGCTGACCGGCAAGGATCTCACCGAGAAGGCCTGGGACGATTTCTTCACCTTCTACATGGACACCGGCAGCCGCAAATGGGGCCGGCCCTATCTCAACCGCCAATTCTTCTCGCTGATCGGCGAACGCATGGCCGACGACATCCTGCTGGTGATGGCCAAACGCAATGGGCGCTATGTTGCTGGCGCCATCAATTTCATCGGCTCCGATGCACTCTATGGCCGCAACTGGGGCTGCATCGAGGACCACCCCTTCCTGCATTTCGAGGTCTGCTACCACCAGGCGATCGACTTCGCCATCGAGCGTAAGCTGAAGGTGGTCGAGGCGGGCGCACAGGGCGAGCACAAGCTCGCGCGCGGCTACCGGCCGGTGACCATGCATTCCGCGCACTACATTGCGCACCCCGGCCTGCGCAACGCCGTCGCCGACTATCTCAGGCGCGAGCGGCAAGAGGTGGAGCGGATGAGCGAATATCTCGAAGAGCACACCCCGTTCCGCAAGGATCTGGAGGAGTAGCAACAGGGCTGCCCTGATGGCAGGATCGACTTCGCCCGATCGTCTTGCCGACTTTCCACGGCTTCGCTACACGAAAGGCACAACCCGGAGCGTTCGCCATGACCGAGGCCGCCTACGACACCGACAACATCTTCGCAAAGATCCTGCGCGGCGAAATTCCCTCGCACTGCATCTACGAGGACGATGCGTTCATAGCCTTCATGGATGTGATGCCGCAGGGGCCGGGCCATACGCTCGTGGTGCCGAAGGCGCCGTCGCGCAACCTGCTCGACGCCGATCCGTCAATTTTCGGCCCGCTTTTCACCGTCGTCCAGAAAGTAGCGCTGGCGGTGAAAAAGGCCTTCGGCGCCGACGGCGTCACAGTCATGCAGTTCAATGAGCCGGCCTCGGGGCAGACCGTCTATCATCTGCATGTGCATGTCATCCCGCGCTTCGATGGCATTCCGCTGAAACCGCACACGGGCGGAATGGAGAAGCCGGAAGTGCTGGCCAAGAGCGCCGAAAAGATACGGGCTGCGATGACCGCGCGGTGACGCTCAGCCCTCGGCGGTCGTCAGCGCCTCGCATTTGGCCCTCGACGACGGCCGTCGCTGCTGCGCTTCGAATGCCCACAGGCCCAGTCGCCAGCAGGCTATTGTAATCACCGCGCCGCCGAACACGTCCATCAGATTGTGCCCGCCATGGATAAGAATTGCCGGCACCAGCATGGTGTTGACGAGGATCAGCGCGAAACGCGCAAATGGATACGGCCAGATCGCGACAAGCGACATCAGCGCCATGACCGTGTGGAACGACGGGAACCCTATGAGCCCTGTCGCCTGAATCGCTGAAATGTCCTTGATGCCGTCAACCAGCAGGCGATTCAATTCCGCCCCGTAGGCGGAATTAACCACGGGTCCAACAATGCGATCGATTTCAGGGTCCAAGGTCCAGTAGGCGGAAGCGCCACTGGACGGAAACAGCGCCCAGCAAAAGATAGTGGCCAGCGCGGCAAACACCGTCGCCAGCATGGCCGCGTGAAGCCGCTTCCGATCGTTGGCCATACCCAGGAAGAGAAAGACCAACAGGATCTGAGCCAGCGTCAGAGTATAGACCTGCCTCAGCATATCCGAGAGAAGCGGGTATTGAGAAATCCATGCACAAGCGGCTGGCCACGAGTAACCAAACCAGGAGTCGATCCACACCAGGGTGGCGTCGATCGGTGCTGAATGCCGTGGCAAGAGCAGAAGGTTGAACAGCGAGGCAACAACTGAAAAGAGGATGAACAGCGCCAGGGCATGCGCAGTGAGCGCGATCCGCTCCGCCTTGCGGACCCGGCGATAGAATTGGCCGAGAGCGGTCATCACAATGGCAAAGCCGATGGAAAAACCGTAGCCGTCAAGCGCAACGGTGATGTCCTTGTCCCATGCAAGGAAAAAGCAGACGGCGACCAGCGCCAACACAATAGCCAGTATTGTCCGTTCTGCAGGAAGCAAGATCATGCCTGAAACATGACCAATGAGCGTTAATCAAGAGTGAAACTGGAAGCAGGAATGGTCAAGAACTCCTGTGGGAGTCCCATGAAGAATCCGAGAATCTCTGAAAAACCGTTGAATTCAAATTTTCCAACACAAGCTCACGAATTATCTCCGCGCACTGGGCAGAGTTCAGAAGTGACGTATCGACTTCCAGATCGTACACGCCTGGCCGGTGCACCTCTTCCTGCCATAGACGCACGGGCAATGGCACGGGATCGTCAGGCGAGCCCGTCACATATCCCTTGTCCGCCGCGCTGGCCGCACGCCTCTCCATGATGATTTCGATCGGGCAGCGAACACCGACAAGCAGCACCGGCAGGCCGGCGAGACCGCGGGCGCAATCGACGAGGCAGTTGAGGGGTTTCGAATAGGCATCGTGATGGCCGACATCCGCAACGACATTCAGCCCCAGCCGGCTGTGAGCGGCTATCGATTCGTAGAGCGCGGCGTAGAATCCGGGCACGACGCTTTCAATATCCGGACGCTCGCCGCCTGGCCGCAATCCGATTCCAGGCCGATAGCGCTGCGGCGTAGCCTGCTCGTAAACGTCGACGCCGAGATTGATCCAGACGCCATCGAAACTCTCCTGAATAGCCCTGGCGATGCTTGATTTTCCCGATCGCGGCGCGCCGTTCAGGACGATGATCTGGCCGGCCATGCGTCACCTCGTGCTCCAATGAAAAAAGCCCCGTTTCCGGGGCTTTTCGACTTTCGTAAGGCTCAGTTCTTTCGGGGCAGTTGCGGCACGAGGCTGCGCTTGCCGCCGTCCTTGCCCTTGGCTTCGGGCTTCGGCGCCACCAGCTTCTTGGCCGCGGGCTTCTTCGCCACGGCCTTTCTGGGCTTCGGCGTTTCTTCCGGCTCTTCCTTCTTCGGCTTCACCGGCGCCTCGTCGGCGAGCGATTCAAGCTTCAGGCCGGTCTCGCCGGTTTCCTTCTTCTCGACGGTGACGCGCACCGTGCCGCCCTTCTTGAGCTTGCCGAACAGCACCTCGTCAGCCAACGGCTTCTTGATGTGCTCCTGGATGACCCGGCCGAGCGGCCGCGCCCCCATGCGCTCGTCATAACCCTTGTCGGCGAGCCAGGCGATCGCATCCGCCGACAGGTCGAAGGTGACGCCACGCTCGGAAAGCTGGGCCTCGAGCTGCATGACGAACTTCTGCACCACCTGATGGATGACCGGCACCGGCAGCGAACCGAACGGGATGATCGCATCGAGACGGTTGCGGAACTCCGGCGTGAACAGCCGGTTGATCGCCTCGACATCGTCGCCTTCGCGCTTGGTCGAACCGAAACCGATCGCCGCGCGCTGAGCATCCGACGCGCCCGCATTGGTGGTCATGATCAGGATCACGTTGCGGAAGTCGATCTGCTTGCCGTTGTGGTCGGTCAGCTTGCCGTGGTCCATCACCTGCAACAGGATGTTGAACAGATCCGGATGCGCCTTCTCGACTTCGTCCAGCAACAGCACGCAGTGAGGATGCTGGTCGACGCCGTCGGTCAAAAGACCGCCCTGGTCGAAGCCGACATAGCCGGGAGGAGCACCGATCAGCCGCGACACGGTGTGGCGTTCCATATATTCCGACATGTCGAAGCGGATCAGCTCGACGCCGAGCGAGGCAGCCAACTGCTTGGCCACTTCGGTCTTGCCGACACCCGTCGGGCCGGAGAACAGGTAGGAGCCGATCGGCTTCTCCGGTTCACGCAGTCCGGCACGTGCCAGCTTGATCGCCGAGGTCAGCGCACTGATCGCCGTGTCCTGGCCATAGACGACGCGCTTCAGCTCGATGTCGAGGCCTTGCAGCACCTTCTCGTCGTCGGCCGAAACCGTCTTAGGCGGGATGCGGGCCATGGTGGCGATCGTCGCTTCGATCTCCTTGATGCCGATGACCTTCTTGCGCTTGGCTTCCGGCACCAGCATCTGCGAGGCGCCGGTCTCGTCGATCACGTCGATCGCCTTGTCCGGCAGCTTGCGGTCGTTGATGTAGCGCGCCGACAGCTCCACCGAGGCCTTGATCGCCTCGTTGGTGAACTTCACCTTGTGGAACTCCTCATAATAGGGCTTGAGGCCCTTCATGATCTCGATGGCGTCCTCGATGGTCGGCTCGTTGACGTCGATCTTCTGGAAGCGCCGCACCAGGGCACGGTCCTTCTCGAAGAACTGGCGGAATTCCTTGTAGGTGGTCGAGCCGATGCAGCGGATCGCACCCGACGACAAGGCCGGCTTCAAAAGGTTCGACGCGTCCATGGCGCCGCCTGATGTGGCCCCTGCCCCGATCACCGTGTGGATCTCGTCGATGAACAGCACGGCACCTGGATAGTCCTCGAGCTCCTTGACGACCTGCTTCAGTCGTTCCTCGAAATCGCCGCGATAGCGCGTGCCGGCGAGCAGCGTGCCCATGTCGAGCGCGAAGATGGTGGCGTTGTGCAGCACTTCGGGAACGTCACCCTCGACGATGCGCTTGGCCAGGCCCTCGGCGATCGCCGTCTTGCCGACGCCGGGATCGCCGACATAGAGCGGGTTGTTCTTGGAGCGGCGGCACAGCACCTGGATGGTGCGGTTAATCTCGGACTCGCGGCCGATCAGCGGATCGATCTTGCCGGCCTTGGCCTTGTTGTTCAGGTTGACGCAATAAGCCGTCAGCGCATCTTGCTGCTGCTTCTTCTTGCCGCCTTCCTCTTGCGGCTCGGCGCCGTTCTGGCCGCCCTGCTCATCATCGGCGCCGCGCGGCGAGCGTGTCTCCGACGCGCCCGGACGCTTGGCAATGCCGTGCGAGATATAGTTGACCGCGTCGTAGCGGGTCATCTGCTGTTCCTGCAGGAAATAGGCGGCATGGCTCTCGCGCTCGGCGAAGATGGCGACGAGCACGTTGGCGCCCGACACTTCCTCGCGGCCAGACGACTGGACATGGATCACCGCGCGCTGGATGACGCGCTGGAACCCGGCAGTCGGCTTGGAGTCCTCGTCATAACCGGTGACCAGATTGTCGAGCTCGGTGTCGATATAGGTGAGCACCGTGTGCTTGAGCTCGTCGAGATCGACATTGCAGGCGCGCATGACGGCGGCCGCCTCGGTGTCGTCGATGAGCGCGAGCAGCAGATGTTCAAGGGTTGCGTATTCATGGTGCCGCTCATTGGCGAGCGTCAGCGCCTGGTGAAGCGCCTTTTCCAGGCCTTGGGAGAAAGCCGGCATGTTACCTCACTTCTTCTCCATCACGCATTGCAGCGGATGCTGATTCTGTCGGGCGAAATCCATGACCTGGGACACTTTGGTCTCGGCCACCTCGAATGTATAGACCCCGCACTCGCCCACTCCATGATTGTGAACATGAAGCATGATGCGTGTGGCGGCTTCGCGGTCCTTCTGGAAAAAACGCTCCAGCACGTGAACCACGAACTCCATGGGCGTGTAGTCGTCGTTGAGGATGAGGACCCGATAAAGGCTGGGCTTCTTGGTTTTGGTTTTGGTGCGCGTGATGACGGCCGTCCCACGGCCGGCTTCATTGCCGTTGCCGTCGCCGTTTTGCATCCGCACCACGTGTCTCGTGGCAGTCAAACCGATCGTCACGTATTCCTGCCTCTTTCGAATCCCCATGCGAGTTCGACATGTAGGTGTTCGATGGACGATTTTAAGCCCTTCTGTTTAGCTGACAATATGGCTAGGTGACCAAACTTGGACGATTTTCGCAATCGTGAAGGGACGCGAGGCCCTGGAGCGGAAATCGACATGAAAAAACCCGGCCGCGTTTCCGCAGCCGGGCTTTGTCCCGATCCCAAAGGGCCGGATTTGGGTCGCGGCAGGCGAAATGACTTCGCCCGGGCGGAATTACTTCGCCTTGGCAACGATCGATTCGAAGGGCTTGTAGGCTTCCTTGGCGAGTTCGGCATAGAGGTCGCCAATCTTGGTGGCCTCGGCGACGAACGCCTCATAGGACTGCTTGGCGTAATCCGACTGGATCTCGATCGCCTTTTCCAGCGACTTGGCCGAGAACAGCTTCTCCACGGTGGCGCTGCCGGCCTCAAAACTCTTCTTGGTGTATTCGCCAGCCTCGGTCGCGATCGCCTGCGCGCCCTTGGAGAGCGACGCGAAGCTCTTCAATCCGGTGTCGGCGAACTCTTTGCCGTATTTGCTGAAGTCCTCATAGGTCTGGGTCATTTCACGATTCCCTTGACGGTTGAGGCGTCCTTCTTCGGGGCGCCCTTGTGCAATGCAAGATAATACATTGTGCGCCGCACAAAAGTCAATATTTCACTCGCCTGCGGGACCCGCCTGCGCAGCCAATGGCTAAAAATCGAATAAAGAGAGCTTCAAGCCCGAAGAAAATGGTGAACGCGGCGGTTACCATAAACGGATTGGTAACGCTGCCCCGGTAGCTTGGCCGGAAGCGAGGCAGGACCCTTTGCCGCCTCCAACGCAACGAAGAATCCAAGGGAAGTACCAGTGCGTAAGGCGTTGTTGGGCATCGTTTCCAAATCCACCTCCCCCCTCAAAACGATCATGATCTTCGCCATGGCGATGACGTTCGTTTGTGGCGACGTTGTCTCGTCGCTGGCGGCGAGGCAGGCGGCCATTGTCGTGGACGCCAAGACCGGCAAGGTGCTGTACTCCGCGGATGCCAACGGCAGGCGCTATCCGGCTTCGCTGACCAAAATGATGACGCTTTATTTGACCTTCGAGGCGATGGCGAAGGGCGAGATCAGCAGGAACTCACCAGTCGTGTTTTCGGCCCATGCATCCGCCGAGGCGCCGACGAAACTCGGCGTGAAGCCGGGCGGCTCTGTCACGGTCGAGACCGCGATCCTGTCGATCGTCACCAAGTCAGCGAACGACTCGGCCACCGCGCTAGGTGAAATGCTCGGCGGCAATGAACCCACTTTTGCCCGCATGATGACCGCCAAGGCACGGGCGCTGGGTATGGACGGCACCGTCTTCCGCAACGCCAACGGCTTGCCCGACCCCGGCCAGTTCACCACCGCGCGCGACATGGCAACGCTCGGCATCGCACTGCGGGAACATTTTCCCCAATACTATGGCTATTTCTCGCAGCGGTCCTTTCTCTATGGCCGTCAGCGCATCAATGGTCACAACCGTCTGCTTGGACGCATCAAGGGCGTCGATGGCATCAAGACCGGCTACACCCGCGCCTCCGGTTTTAATCTCGTCTCGTCGGTTTCCGACGGCAACCGCCGCCTCGTCGCCGTTGTCATGGGCGGCACCTCGGGTGGCAGCCGCGACAATCAGATGGCGGGCCTGATCAACACCTATATGCCGCGGGCCTCGACCCGCGGCGGCGGTGCCCTGGTAGCCGATGCGGACAGTAACAATCCGATCAAGGCGCTAGCCAAGGTGCTGCTTCCCAAGCACGACGCGCCGACCCCGGACGATAAGCCTGTGACAGTGGCCGAGGCCGATACAGCCGTCGCCGAAGACGCGACGGTCGCACAGGGCGATAGCGATGATGAAGAGAGCGCCGAGGCTGAAACGCCCAAGCTGGCCGTCGCCGTCCCCGCAAGGAAGGTGAAGACGGTCATCGTCGCCGCCCCCAAGGTCGCCACGGCCCAGGTCGTGGCTTCCTATGCCGAGCCAACTCCGGCGGCCGTTGACCCGGTCAACACGGCGTCGGTGCCGTCGGGCTGGGCCATTCAGGTCGCCTCGTCGCCAAAGCAGTCCGAAGCCCAGGCCTTCCTCGACAAGACCACCAAGCAGGCACCCAAGGTGCTGGCCGACGCCTCCGGCTTCACCGTCGCCTTCGACAAGGATGGCGTCACCTACTACCGCGCCCGCTTCGGTGGCTTTGGTTCGAAGACCGCGGCCTGGAAGGCCTGCACCGCTTTGAAGAAGAAGAACATCGAGTGCTACGCCGTCCAGCAGTAGGACGGCGTGGAGGTCATCTCCCGGAAAAATTCTGCGTCGAAGGAGACTAGTTGTGATTGGAGAGCAAGACGTCCTTGGCTTCGTTAATCCGCGCCGCCAGGAAAGACGTGCCGCCGATATCGGGGTGCAGGCGCTGCATCAGGCGGCGGTGCGCCTTGCGGACATCCGCCGCGGCGGCCCCCGCTTCAAGACCAAGGACCTTGTAGGCCTCCTCCTTAGTCATGGCGCCCGGACCTGGCGCAACACCCAGCCTTTCGCCACCGTCCGTCTCAGCGTTTTTGCGCCAGACGGGAAATCTGCCGTCAAGATACGTCTCTAGCAGCTGCCGGCTCTCCGGATCGGCGGAGAGTTCCCGGTGGAGATGCTGCAACTCCGCCAGCCCCATCGCGCCAAGCATCTTGCCTTCGTGGCGGCCAGCCAGGATCAGTCCTTCGAGGCCGCCGGTATCGTGATCGAGTTCCATCTCGAGCGCGGCTGTTCGCACGGTCGAGCGCTTGCCCGGCGCCAGCCCGGCCGGCTGGCGCTTCATGCGCATGGAACCATACCAAGCAAGCGCCGCGGCGAGGATCATGCCGCCGATGCCTTCACGGCCGACCACAAGCACGGCAACGCCGACAAGTGCCAGAAGAGCCGGCCCAAGCGTTCGCATCGTGCCCGCCAGTTTCGCTGGGTCGGCGCGCAGAAAGATCGTCACCGCGCCGAGAAGCAGCAGAAGCAACGCTACAAAAGCGATGATTGCGCCCATTATTTTCCGCCGCCCCGCAGATGCTCGATCATCAACCGGTCTTCCGGCCTGCCCCTGGCTTCGAGCGCCTTCAACCCGCCGGTCGCAAACACGGCAACGGCCGAAAGCAGTCCTGCCAGGGTCGCGGCAGCCCGCCGATCAAATCGGAACCAAGCCCCTTTGGACAGCCGCGCGACCTCCTTGAACGCCTTTTCTGCGCCGGAATCATGACCTTCCTGAAAGACGAAGACAGGAACGCCATGCAGGCCGAGGCTACCGGCCTTTTCGGCCAGATCGTCAATATCCTCTTCCATCGCATCGCCGATGTAGACGAGCGCATTAACCTTGGCGGCCGCCGTCTGTTTCAGCGCATGCGCCAGCACCTTGCCGATCTGGGTGTGGCCGCTGCGGCATTCGATCCGCGTCATCAGCTGCTTCAAGGCATTGGTGTCGCTCACGAAAGCGGAGGAACGACACTCGCCGAGACCGCGAAAATAAACCAGTTGCACGCTGAGGGTTCCGGCCTTGCCGACGGCGTCGAACATCTGGCCCTGCAGCGTGCAGGCCAGATCCCAGGTCGGCTGGCGGCTCATCGTCGCGTCGAGGGCAAGGATCAGCCTGCCCGAACCGGTCGCCGACGCGGCAAGTGTCCTCGCCTGACGAATGAAGGCGTCGATCTCGCCGGCGTTGGATTGAGGCTTGATCGGCGCAGGATTGGCCCTCGCGGGCACGGGCTGCTTCTTGTCGCTCATAAAAACAAGATGTGGCGTCGTAACATCGCTTGCAAGCCCCACATCGGGTGGCACAAAGGGCCAGAGGGTGATGTCACCTGGGGTCAGAGCAGGCCGAGATCGGCAAGCTCGCGCCTGAGTTTCGGCGGCATCTCAATCAGCCCGGCCTTACCCTTGCCGAGATCGAGCGGCGCGTCCGCCGGCTTCAGATAGCGCCAGCCCTGAAAAGCCCGGCGCGGCTGCCAGTCGGTTCGAACAACCTCGGGGTCGAGAATCAGGTGGCAGCGGCCGATGCCTTCACCGTCGGTGAACGGCCGGATCTCGGTGATCAGCTGGCGGCACTGCACATTGCCCTTGATCACCCAGTAAAGCGAACCGCCATCGGTAACCTCGGCGCCACGCGTCGGCATCATGCGGGTGGTGTGGTATTGCTCGACCGGCTCACCGGCGCGCCGCCGCTCGTCGAGGCGGAAGGCAATCCACTCTTCGAGATCCTCGACGCTGTCGCAGCCGACACAGAGTTTTATGAGATTGAGAGACATCGCTTAAGGTTTAGTCCCGCGCGCGGAGGCGTCAACGGCCTGATCGACTTCTCCACAGTGGCAGTTTAGGCCAGCCGTCAGCACTCCACGACATTGACGGCGAGCCCACCAAGGCTGGTTTCCTTGTACTTCTCGTTCATGTCTAGGCCGGTCTGGCGCATGGTCTCGATCGCCGCGTCGAGCGGCACGAAATGGATGCCGTCGCCCTTGATAGCCAACGACGCCGCCGTCACCGCCTTGACCGCGCCCAGCGCATTGCGCTCGATGCACGGCACCTGAACCAGCCCGCCGACCGGATCGCAAGTCATGCCGAGATGATGTTCGAGCGCGATCTCGGCTGCATTCTCGACCTGTTCGGGCGTGCCGCCCATGACGGCGCACAGGCCGGCCGCCGCCATTGCCGACGCCGACCCGACCTCACCCTGGCAGCCGACCTCGGCGCCCGAGATCGAGGCATTGGTTTTGATGATGCCGCCGACGGCGGCGGCCGTCAGCAGGAAATCGCGGATGCTCGGCTGATCGGCTTCGGGATGGAAGTGCAGCCAGTAGCGCAGCACCGCCGGCAGCGTGCCGGCAGCGCCATTGGTCGGCGCGGTGACGACGCGCCCACCGGCCGCATTCTCCTCATTCACCGCCATGGCGTAGATCGACAGCCAGTCATTGGCGAGCAAGGGATTGGGCTTGTTCTGCTGCCACTGCTCCTGCAGCTTGTCGTGCAGCATGCGCGCCCGCCGGCGCACCTTCAGCCCGCCCGGCATGATGCCGTCCTGCGACAGGCCACGGTCGATGCAGCCCTTCATGGCGCTCCAGATGCCGTCGAGGCCGGCGTCGAGCGCCTCGCGCGACATCTGCGTCTCCTCGTTGACGCGCTTCATGTCAGCGATGGAAAGGCCGCTTTTGCCGGCCATGGCCAGCATCTCGACCGCGTTCTTGAACGGATAAGGCACTTTCTTGCCTTCTGTCGTCACCGACCCCTTGGCCTTCATCCGCTGCAGTTCTTCTTCCGAAACCACGAAGCCGCCGCCGATCGAATAATAGATGCGCTTGAGCAGCAGGCGGCCGCCGGCGTCATAGGCGTAGAACGCCATGCCGTTGGCGTGACCGGTGAGCGGCGTCTTGCGGTCCAGCACCAGATCGGTGGCCGGGTCGAAGCGATAGGAGGGATGGCCGGGCGGCGAAATGCGCTTTTCGGCGGTGATGCGGCTGGCAATGCCATCGGCCTGATCGGGATCGACTGTCTGCGGCGTCAGACCGGCAAGGCCGAGGATGACGGCGCGATCACTGCCGTGGCCGATGCCGGTGTAGGCGAGTGACCCGTGCAGGCTGGCGCCAAGCCGGTCGACCTTCACACCCGCCGGACGCGGCCAGTCATTTCCCGCGACCTCGTCGAGAAACCGCGCAGCGGCGGTCATCGGCCCCATCGTGTGCGAACTCGAGGGTCCTATGCCGATCTTGAACAGGTCGAAAACCGAAAGGAACACGCGGCGTTGTCTCCTGGAGTCAGGTCGAGGATTATATATAGGAATTCCCAGGATGTTTCCGCTCTTTTGGAAATCGCGGCGCTGCACCCGCCGACCTTGTTTGCTCCGGCAGCGACATTGGTGCCGATCGCTGTATGCGGACATCGAAGCGATCGCGCTGAATGTGATAAATTCAGGCCATGGGCGATTCCCTCGATCTTTCGACAGCCGATCTCGCGGCGCTGGCCTTCTTCCTCGTCGTGTGGCTGCTGCACACGTTCGCCTCCGACGGCAAGCTGGTCAGCCGCGTGTCGCTGACGACGGCGATGAATGCACAGCGGCAAGCCTGGATGCGGACCATGGCCGAGCGCGAGATCCGCATCGTCGACACCGCCATCATGAGCGGCCTGCAACAAGGCACCGCCTTCTTCGCCTCCAGCTCACTGATCGCGATCGGCGGCTGCTTTGCCTTGCTCGGCGCGTCCGACCGGGTTCTTGAAGTGTTGAGCGACCTGCCCTTGGGTGGCGCGCCGTCGCGCGCGGCCTTCCAGATAAAGGTGTTCGGACTGGTGCTGATCCTGGCGTTTTCGTTCTTCAAATTCGGCTGGGCTTACCGGCTGTTCAACTATTGCACGATCCTGATCGGCGCCGTGCCGATCCCGCATGGCGAAGCCTCACGCAATCCGGTCACCGAAACGGCGGTGTGGCGTGCGGCGCAGATGAACATGCTCGCCGGAAAGCACTTCAACTCCGGCCTGCGCGGCGTGTTCTTCTCGATCGGTTATCTCGGCTGGTTCGTCGACCCCATGGTGTTCGTGTTGTCGACGGTGTTGCTGCTGGCCGTGCTGGTGCGGCGCCAGTTCTTCTCGGCCGCCAGACAGGCGGTGATCGGTCAGCCGCCAGGAAAAGGCTGATCGATCCGCCCTGACAGCCAGTAGGCGATCAAACCGATCCATTCGCGGATGGCGATGGTGGTGGCCTGCAGCGAATCGGCTGGATTGTCGCGGAACAGGCCGATGCCCTCTTTGCCCGAGGTGCGATAGTCGACCGGCCAGGGAACAGTCGCAAAGCCGGCCTTGTCGAACAGCGCCTTGGCGCGCGGCATATGGAAGGCCGAGGTCACCAGCAGCCAGGTCTCGCCGGGCTTCGGCGTTACCAGCTCCTTGGTGAAGACGGCATTCTCATAGGTGTTGCGGGATTTGTTTTCGAGGATCAGGCGATCGGCCGTCACGCCAAGCGCGGTGAGCAAGCGGGGGGCCGTGGCGGCGTCACCCTCGCCTTCGAGAAACAACTCTCCGGTGCCGCCGGAGACGATCACCTTGGCTGCTGGAAAGCGCCGGGCCAGAATCGCTGTCTCGACCATCCGATCGCCGCCGCTGTTTAGCTCATAGCCGCCGCGCACCAGATTGATGGCGCCCTCGAAGCCGCCGCCGAGCACGACGATGCCGTCTACCTTTTCCGGCTGCGGCGGGCGCGCAAAGCGCTCTTCCAGCGGATTGAGCATCATGGCGCCGAGCGACGTCCAGGCCGACAGCGCAAGGATCAGGAAGGCCAGCACGCTGCCGGTGACCGCCAGCCGCCGGCGACCAACCACGGCCGCGAGCAGTCCCGCCAGCAGCAGGAAGATCGCCAGATTGAGCGGCTGGATGAAGAACCAGAAGATCTTGGAAAGGTAGAAGAACATTGGCTGCCTATCGTCGGCTCGAATTCTGACGACCGATGAAGTGCTCGACGGCACTCGTCACAGCCTCGGCCTCGGGCCGGCTCAACTCCCTGCCGAAAACGATGACGCCGTTAGTGTTGGACAACCTGATGACTTCCAACAGACCCGCTTCATCCGTTGGATAGGTATGGTCGAGGATTTCGGCCTCAAGGTGCCCTTTCAAAGGCAATGACGAACGATTTCGCAAAGAACCCCTGACGTCGCGCACGGCTGCGGCGTTGGTTAGCTGCAGGGTTTCCTTGCCGAATACCAGCCAGATGAAATCCTTGCCGAGGAAATAGGTGAAGAGGGCAATGATCGCCGCGAACGACAGCAGTCCGAGAGTGCCGCTGGCGACGGTTGCGGGCGACGTGTCGGTCAATCCCATGTAGCCGGTGTAGGCAACGATCCCGGCCCCAATCAGGACGAAGCCCGTCCTGAAATCCGAGGTGCGTGGTGGGTTGGTTATCAGCAGTTCGTCTCCCGTCTCGACGATGGAAATGCGAGACGGGGGCGGCATGCTACCACCATTTCTCCGGCTGGAATGTGCCGGCGGCCTGCTCGATGACGGCAGCGGTCTGGAACAGGGTTTCCTCATCGAACGGCCGGCCGATGAGTTGCAGCCCGAGCGGCAGGCCCTTGGCGTCGAGCCCGGCGGGCACGGCGATCCCCGGCAGGCCGGCCATGTTCACGGTGACCGTGAAAATGTCATTCAGGTACATCTTGACCGGATCGGCAGCCATGTCCTCGTCGGCGATGCCGAAGGCGGCGGACGGCGTTGCCGGGGTCAGGATGACATCGACGCCGGCGGCGAAGACAGTCTCGAAATCGCGCTTGATCAGATTGCGCACCTTCTGCGCCTGCAGATAGTAGGCGTCGTAATAGCCGGCCGACAGCACATAGGTGCCGATCATGATGCGGCGCTTGACCTCGCGGCCGAAACCGGCGGCGCGGGTCTTCTCATACATGTCGACGATATCCTTGCCCGGTACGCGCAAGCCGTAGCGGACGCCGTCATAGCGGGCGAGGTTGGACGAAGCCTCGGCGGGCGCAACGATGTAGTAGGCCGGCAGCGCGTATTTGGTGTGCGGCAGGGAGATGTCGACGATCTCGGCGCCGGCGTCCTTCAGCCAGGCAATGCCCTTCTGCCACAGCGCCTCGATCTCTTCGGGCATGCCGTCGACACGGTATTCCCTGGGAATGCCGACCTTCATGCCCTTGATCGGCTTGCCGATCACCGCCTCATAGTCCGGCACCGGCCGGTCGACCGACGTCGTGTCCTTCGGATCGACGGACGCCATCGACTTCAACAGGATCGCGGCATCGCGCACGTCGCGGGCGATCGGTCCGGCCTGGTCGAGCGACGAGGCGAAGGCGACGATGCCCCAGCGCGAGCAGCGGCCATAGGTCGGCTTGATGCCGACGGTGCCGGTGAAGGCGGCAGGCTGGCGGATCGAACCGCCAGTATCCGTCGCCGTCGCGCCGGCACACAGGAAGGCCGAGACTGCGGTTGCCGAACCGCCGGAAGAACCGCCCGGCACCAGCTGCGCATTGTCGAGGCTGCGCGCAGTCTTGGTGCCGCCAGCCGAGACAAAGCCGCCGTCGCCCTGATGCGTCGTCGGCATCACCACCGTGTCGACACGCGAACGCCGCCATGGGTTGATGACCGGACCATAGTAGGACGTCTCGTTGGACGAGCCCATGGCGAACTCGTCCATGTTGAGCTTGCCCAGCATGACGGCGCCGTCGGCCCACAGATTGGATGTAACGGTCGATTCGTAGCGCGGCTTGAACCCGTCGAGCACATGACTGCAGGCCTGCGTATGGACGCCTTTGGTGCCGAACAGGTCCTTGATGCCGAGCGGGATGCCTTCCAGCGCACCGCCCTCGCCCTTGACCAGCCTTGCGTCGGACGCCTTGGCCATATCGCGCGCCTTGTCGCCGGTCACCGCGACATAGGCATTGAGCGCGGGATTGGCGCGATCGATGGCCGAAAGATAGGCCTCGGTGATCTCGGTCGCGGTGATTTCCTTGCCGCGCAGCTTGGCGCGGGCCTGTGAAATCGTCAGCTGGGTCAGGTCGCTCATCAAAGGCTCTTTTCGTAAAACACCGACCACTCGGAATCGGGATAATCCAGCACCGGGCCGCAGCGCGAAAACCCGGCACGTTCATAGACTGTCCACGCCGCGGGATGACGATCGCCCGTCTCCAGCACCAGGCGCTTCAGCCCCTCATTGCGCGCCAGCGCCTCGACCCGCTCGACGATCCTGGCACCGATCTTGCGGCCGCGATGCGAAGGCCGCGTGTACATGCGCTTGACCTCGCCGATGGCACCGTCATGGCGCTTCAGCGCGCCGCAGCCGATGGCTAGGCCATTGTCACGGGCGATGAAAACGGTCGTGTCCTCACCGGCCATCTGCTCGACCGTCAGATGGTAGCAGTGTTCCGGCGGCGTCAATTCGAGCAACGTCTGGTTGAGTTCCTCGACCAGCCCACGCACATCGTCCTGCAGCGGCGTTTCAATGGCGATCTCGATTGCCATCGGCCGGTTACTCCACGACCTTCGGCACGAGGAAGAAATTCTCTTCGGTCGCCGGCGCGTTGGCGACGATGTCGGCCGCCTTGCCGCCGTCGGTGACGACATCCCTGCGCTTCTTCATCTCCATCGGCGTCACCGAGGTCATCGGCTCGACGCCCGAGACATCGACCTCGTTCAGCTGTTCGACGAAGCCCAGAATGGCGTTCAGCTCGCCGGTCATGCGTTCTGCATCTTCTTCGCTCACCGCGATGCGGGCGAGACGCGCGACGCGCTTCACTGTCTGAAGATCTACGGACATGTTTCTGCCTCGGGGAAAACCAGTTCGGGCTATAGCGGCGCCGCGCGCGCTGCGCAACATGCATCGTGCTGGACGTTGGGCTAGGCTGCGGTGCTCACACGGTCCTTGGGACGACGCAAAGGGTTGGGCAATTCGAAAAAGCGCTGTTTTGCCGGACACATGCCGCACGCGTCCTCATCCTCGAGCGCGGCGAACGCCTGCAATTCGGCCTCGGAACAGCCCGGTTCAAGCGGCCGATAGGCCAGATAGGGATCCCATTT
Organism: Mesorhizobium norvegicum; assembly: GCF_004919685.1. Taxonomy (GTDB): domain Bacteria; phylum Pseudomonadota; class Alphaproteobacteria; order Rhizobiales; family Rhizobiaceae; genus Mesorhizobium; species Mesorhizobium norvegicum. The sequence goes on from NZ_SMYZ01000042.1 coordinate 21,474, forward strand.
CTCGGAAAGGCGGTATTTCGCCTTCTGCATCGGCAGATAGGCCAGCGGCGCGCATTTCCAGATTTGCCCGTCATGCAGTTGCTTGCAGTGGCGAGCCGGGCAGATTTCCCAACTGGCGCGAGTGTCACCGTCCTCGAATGGCAACATGGCATTGCCAAAGCCCTCGTAGCGTCGGGTCCAGTTCTTGTCCGAAGGGCGTATCTCGAGACGCAATTTGTGGTTCCGCTGCCATCCCTCCAGCAAGTCGAAAACCGGCTTCAGTCTCTCCCGGTACTCCTCGGAATCATGATGGACCGACACGACCAGCCGTGCATCGGGATCGGCGGCAAGGATCGCCGGCAGCGACGGGTGACGATGCAGGAAGAAGCCGTTGCTGACAATTTCAATGTGGGCACGCGGCCAGTGCCGCCGCACCAGCCCGACAAAGCCCGGCAGTTGCGGATGAATGCTGGGCTCTCCTCCAAGCAGGCTGAAGCGCGTCACCGACACGCGTCGGCTCCACAGTCCCATCCAGCGGTCCGCCTCCTCGAGCGAGACGGTGCCGGCATGGGCGTGATTGGAATAGTGCGAGCAGCTTTCGCAGGACAGATTGCAGCCATGCGCGACATGCAGTTCCAGTTTTCGGAACACAGGCCGCTCGCCGCGAAAAAGCGAACTGACACGTTGCAGCATCGTCATGGCAGGGCAACGCCGTCGCACAGATAGTAGCTGCCACTGTTGCCGCTTGCCTCGCTTTCGTCATCGACGGGCCGAACCGACACGAGGTCGACTTGCTTGGCGTTCATTTGCGTCACCGAGAGGACATCCGGGAAGACATAGCCCGGTTCCTGGCAGATGGCCGTCACCGCCCAGCTCGGCGAAGCCGTCGCCTTGCTGATCTGCAGAAACTCGCAATTGTATTCGACGCCCTGCAGCCCGCGCGCCGAAAGCACGATGTTGCCGGCGTCGATCAGCGTTTGCAGCGTGTCCTTTTTGGCCTGCGTGCAAAGCTCCTCGGACTGAAGGTAGACGCCTTCGATGAAATCATCCGCGGCGAGCGCGGGCGACGCCGCGACAAACATGGAAACGCAAAGAGATCGCCCCAACACCATGGATTTATTCCGCTTTAGCTGTTTCTAGATCGTAATCGTCTCACCGATTTTCGGCAACGCCACCTTTACACCGGATCCTTCCAGGCCGGCCTCGAACTTATCGGCGGTCGGATCGATCATCGGAAATGTGCCGAAGTGACAGGGAACCACGGTGTCGAACTTGAAGAAGCGGCGGCAGGCAAGTGCCGCCACCGCACCGCCCATGGTGAAACGGTCGCCGATCGGCACGATGCCGATCTTCGGTTCATGCAACTCGTTGATCAGCGCCATGTCGGAGAAGATGTCGGTGTCGCCCATGTGATAGAGCGTTTTGTCTTCCGGGAAATGCAGGACGAGGCCGCCCGGATTGCCGAGATAGGTGTTCTGGCCGCCCTCGCCCGGGAACGAGGATGAGTGCAGGGCCTGGACGAAAGTGGTGGTGAAGCTGCCGCAATCGACAGTGCCGCCGATGTTGCCGGGATTGATCTTCTTGTCGCTGGCGCCCTTGCCGACCAGATACATGCAGATCTCGAAATTGGCGACCAGCTGGGCGCCGCTTTTGCCGAGCACTTCCAGCGCGCCGCTGATGTGGTCGCTGTGGCCATGCGTCAGCAGCACATGCGTGATCCCCTCAGCCGGTCCCTCCCAGCCGCCCGTCCAGGACGGATTTCCGATCAGATAGGGATCGATGAGGATCTTGGCGTCGGCCGTTTCGATGCGAAAGGCCGAGTGGCCGTACCAGGTCAGTTTCATGAATGCATTCCTCGATTTTTGGCTTGCCAGAAGATAGAACGCCGATAGCCCCGAGATCAAAGGGTTACTGTGTCCGTTGCGCGTTTGACAAAACACGTGGTGGTGAAAGGCGAGGACGGCCGTTGGGCATTATCACGATAGAGGAATTGCCGGCGCGGCTGGCCGGCGGCAAAACGCTGGCCGGGCTTGACCTCGGCGACAAGACGATCGGCGTCGCGGTCTCGGACCAGAGGTTTTCCTTCGCCCATCCGCGCCCGGTCATCATGCGAAGGAAATTCTCGCTCGATGCAGCGGTGCTGCTCGCCTTGCTGCAGAAGGAGAATGCCGGCGCGGTGGTGATTGGGCTGCCGATCAATATGGACGGGTCGGAAGGGCCGCGTGCGCAGAAATCGCGCGCCTTCGTCCGCAACATGGCACAGATGAGCGACCTGCCCTTCGTGCTCTGGGACGAAAGACTATCGACAGTCGCGGCCGAAAGGACGCTGATCGAGATGGATTTCTCGCGACGCAAGCGCGCTGGCAAGATCGATTCGGCGGCAGCCGCGTTTATTCTGCAGGGAGTTTTGGACCGGCTTCAGTCGCTCCACGCATCCGCTCGAACGGAACCGGACCCGCCCAGCGCTGTTTGACCCAGCCGGCGATTTCGCGGCGACGGCGGAATGCCCAAAGCGCGATCAGCAGAAACCCGTCGAAGATGCACGTCTTCGCCACCATGCCGGGGATGATCGCCGGGTCGATGCCAAGCATCTGACCATAGAGCTGGAAAAAGAAGTCATGCATCTGTCGGCTGAGCATCGTGTAGCCGAAATTGATGTCATTGGCCGACAGATAGAACCAGCCCCAGAAAAACGCCATCGGGGCCGCCCAGGATGCGAAGATGTATCGCATCAGCGGCCTCCCCTGGGATTGGACCCTGTCCGGCCCGATATGAGTGAAAGCAGCGAATTGTGGGCTGCGGCCTTTGCCATGCCGTGCGCGACGGCGCGGACCTCGCCCTCGCCCGAAGCAGCTGCCGCAACCACGGACCGCCGCTCGGCAAGCATGGCGACATAGGACGCCAAAAGTGCTGCCAACTGCACGGCGACAACCATGAACAGCCCGTTGATGCTTTGCGCAGCACCTCCGACAACGATCAGCGACAACACGCCGGACGCGGAGATGAAGGCGATGCGGGCAACGCTGTCGGCGCCCGGGCTGGTCGCGTCGTTGATCAGGGCTTCGACAAAGGCCCAGAAGAACAGCACCGCGACGACAAGCAATGCGGTGGCAAGCGGCGCCACGACGACGACATTGTCGAGGTCGACGAAGCGGGTGCCCTCCATTGTGGCACCCAACACACCGAGCGCCGCCGCCACACCGCGGTTTCCGTCGATGCAGATGAGCGCAAGCAGGGCGAAAACGATCGCCCAGTGCAAGGCCAGAAAAGAGGTCAGTACCTGTCGCATCGGTGTTCCTGCTTCGCAAAGCAAGGGACGGCCAATTTGAACCATTCCCTGCTTTCGCCAAGACAGTGGGCTTTGCCGCTCGTCACCGCAACGGAAACCATTTGTTAAGGTTAACGGCGATTAGCCATACGCGTGAGGATACAGACCAACGCCTCAAAACTGTGGATGGCGCCGGTTTTTGCGATGCTCGCGGGCTCAATTCACCGGTGGATAGAGCGTGTCGATGATCATGCGCGCATCGTGGCGCGAATCGAGCATGCCGTAGGTGTTGCGCCACTGGCCAGCCAGGCGCGTCTCGACGAAAGCGTCGGCGATCCGCCCTGCCCCCAGCCGGCGCAATTCCGCCGCCGCCGCCGACAACGCCAACTGTTCGGTCAGCAGCCGAGCCGACCCTTCGTCGGTTGAAGCGACCTGCATCGCCGCCTTCAGCACGCCGATCGTGCCGCGCCCGCCGGCGCCGAGATCGCGGTCGATGCCGGCCAGCACATCCTCGAACAGGCCGGGCGCGCGGCCAAGCACGCGCAGCACGTCGAGCGCCATGACATTGCCCGAGCCTTCCCAGATCGCATTGACCGGGGCTTCTCGATAATAGCGGGCGAGTGGCGCCTCCTCGACATAGCCGTTGCCGCCGAGGCACTCCATCGCCTCGTAGAGCAGCGGCGGCGCGATCTTGCAGACCCAGTATTTGACGACCGGCGTCATGGCGCGGGCAAACGCCGCTTCACCTCGATCGCTGGCCGCCTCGTCGAAGGACCGCGCCAGCCGGAACGACAGTGCGGTGGCGGCGGCGACATCGAGCGCCATGTCGGCCAGCACGCGCTGCATCAGCGGCTGCTCGATCAAGGTTGAGCCGAACACCTGTCGGTGGCGCGCGTGATGGACGGCCTCGGCGAGGCCGGCGCGCATGATCGCCGACGATGCGATGGCACAATCGAGCCGGGTCAGGGTGACCATGTCCATGATCGTCTTCACGCCTGCACCCGGTTCGCCGACCATCTCACCGATGGCGTTGACAAATTCTACTTCGGAGGACGCGTTGGAACGGTTGCCGAGCTTGTCTTTCAGCCGCTGGAAGCGGAAGCCGTTGCCCGTGCCGTCGCCGAGAACGCGCGGCACGAGGAAGCACGACAGTCCCTCCGGCGCCTGCGCCAGCACCAGGAACGCATCCGACATCGGCGCCGACATGAACCATTTGTGTCCGGTCAGGCGATAGAACCCGCTGCCGGCGCGTTCCGCCCTCGTCACATTGGCACGCACATCGGTGCCGCCCTGTTTCTCGGTCATACCCATGCCGAGCGTCAGCCCGGTCTTCTCGACCGGTGGCTTCTGGCTCTGGTCATATTTGCGCGTCGTCACACGCGGCGCCCATTCGCGAAACAATTTTGGGCTGGCCATCAAGGCGGCAAGCGAAGCGTTGGTCATGGTGATCGGGCACAGATGCCCGGTCTCAAGTTCCGCTGTCAGATAGAACCGGGCAGCGCGGACCTGATGGCGACGGCCGATCTCGGCGTCGCCGTTTTCCCACACCGAGGAATGCAGCCCGTTGGCCACCGAGCGGCGCATCAAGGCATGATAGGCGGGATGGAACTCGACCACGTCGATGCGCCGTCCCTGGCGATCATGTGTCCTGAGCTTCGGTGTCTCGACATTGGCGAGGCGGGCCAGTTCCTGCGCCTCCTGCGTCAGCACGAAACGGCCGAGCCCGTCGAGATCCTTGCGCACCGGATCGGAAAAGCGCTCCGCGAGCTGGATCAGCAACGGATCCCCCCGCCAGGCGTTGCCGCCCGTCAGCGGCGGCGGCTGGTTCGTCACGTCGTCGGTCACGCCCAATCCTTCTATCGGTAGAAAGGCCCTTGTCGTCAGAAAGCCACGAATCCGAGGCCGTCGGCTAGATATAGCCAAGCCTTGCAGCGCGCGCGATGAAAATACCGGGGAGAACGGCTGCAATCCAAAGCTGGCGCTTGCAGCCGCAATATCTCCACCCTATAGCAGCGCCTTGAGATGACCGACGCTTCGTCCCTGCCACTCTATCCTCACCGCCATCTTCTGGGCATCCGCGATCTTTCGCCCGCCGACATCGAGCTATTGCTCGACAGGGCGGATCGAGCGGTCGCGATCTCACGGCAGTCCGAGAAAAAAACCTCGACGCTGCGCGGCCGCACCCAGATCAACCTCTTCTATGAAGCATCGACGCGCACGCAGTCGTCGTTCGAGCTGGCCGGAAAACGGCTCGGCGCCGACGTCATGAACATGTCGGTGGCAAGCTCTTCGGTGAAGAAGGGCGAAACGCTCATCGACACGGCGATGACGCTGAACGCCATGCGCCCCGACATATTGATCATCCGCCATCAGTCGGCCGGTGCTGCCGCGCTTCTGGCGCAGAAGGTCGGCTGTTCAGTGGTCAATGCCGGCGACGGCGCGCATGAGCATCCGACACAGGCGCTGCTCGACGCGCTGACCATCCGCCGCGCCAAGGGTCCGCTGTCGAAGCTGATCGTGGCCATCTGCGGCGACATCCTGCATTCGCGCGTGGCGCGCTCGAACATCATGCTGCTCAACGCGCTCGGCGCGCAGGTGCGCGTCGTCGCGCCGTCGACGCTGCTGCCCACCGGCATCGAAAAAATGGGCGTCATCGTCACCCGTTCGATGGCCGAAGGCCTCAAGGGCGCCGACGTGGTGATGATGCTGCGCCTGCAGCGCGAGCGCATGGAAGGCGCCTTCGTGCCTTCGGTGCGCGAATATTTCCGCTATTTCGGCCTCGATGCCGAGAAGCTGAAGGCGGCCAAGGACGATGCGCTGGTGATGCACCCCGGGCCGATGAACCGCGGCGTCGAGATCGCCTCGGAAATCGCCGATGGTCCGCAAAGCGTCATCCAGGAACAGGTCGAGATGGGCGTTGCTGTGCGTATGGCCGTCATGGAAGCGCTGCTCGACCCGCGCCGCAATCATGAGGGCCGCGGCGCATGAGCATAACGGTCTTTGAGCGCGCCCGCATCGTCGACCCCTCGCGCGGCATCGACGAAGTCGGCGCTGTCATCGTCGAGGGCCGCAAGATCGTCGCCGCAGGCAAGGCAGCACTGAACCAGGGCGCGCCGGAGGGCGCAACCGTCATCGACTGCGCCGGGAAGGCCGTCATTCCAGGCCTGATCGATGGCCGCGTCTTCATCGGCGAACCGGGCGGCGAACATCGCGAAACCATAGCGTCCGCGAGTGTCGCGGCGGCAGCCGGCGGCGTCACCTCCATCGTCATGATGCCCGATACCGATCCGGTGATCGACAATGTCGCGCTGGTCGAGTTCGTGCTGCGCACCGCCAAGGACACGGCAAGCGTCAATGTCTTTCCGGCGGCGGCGATCACCAAGGGCCTCGACGGGCGCGAGATGACCGAGTTCGGCCTGCTGCGCGAGGCCGGCGCCGTCGCCTTCACCGATGGCCGCCACACCATATCGAGCGCGCTGGTGATGCGCCGTGCGCTGACCTATGCGCGCGACTTCGGCGCCACCATCGTGCATGAAACGCAGGATGCCGACCTCGGTTCGTCCGGCGTGATGAACGAAGGCCTCTACGCCAGCTGGCTCGGCCTTTCCGGCATTCCGCGTGAAGCCGAATCCATCCCGCTGGAGCGCGACCTTGCGCTGGCACGGCTGACGCGCGGTTCGTACCATGCGGCAAAGATCTCGACGGCGATGGCGGCAAACGCTGTCACGCGTGCGAAAGCCGATGGTGCGGCCGTCACATCAGGCGTCGCGATCCACAATCTGTCACTGAATGAAAACGATGTCGGCGAATACCGCACCTTCTTTCGCCTGACGCCGCCTTTGCGCGCCGAGGAAGATCGGCTGGCGATGATCGAGGCGGTCAGGGACGGCACGATCGACATCATCGTCTCCTCGCACGATCCGCAGGATGTCGACACCAAGCGCCTGCCCTTCGCCGATGCGGCGGCCGGCGCCATCGGGTTGGAGACCCTTCTGGGCGCGGCCTTGCGGCTCTACCACAATGGCGACGTGCCGTTGCTGAGGCTGATCGAGACCTTGTCCACCGCTCCGGCAAAACTGTTCGGACTGCCCGGCGGCACGCTGAAGCCGGGTGCTGTCGCCGATCTTGCGCTGGTCGATCTCGACGAACCCTGGATCGTCAGCGAAAGCGGCATTCGTTCGCGCTCGAAAAACACCTGTTTCGAAGGCGCGCGGCTGCAAGGCAAGGTCTTGCAAACGCTGGTTGCGGGCCGCACAGTGTTTTCCGTCTGAGCTGGTCGCTGTACATCGCGTCTGATCCAGCAAGACTGGGGGAAATGCGGGGGAAACAATGACTTACAACTTCATCCTGGCGCTGGTGTTCGGCTATTTGCTCGGCTCGATTCCGTTCGGGCTGCTGCTCACCCGCGCAGCCGGCCTTGGCGATGTGCGCAAGATCGGCTCCGGCAACATCGGCGCCACCAATGTTCTGCGCACCGGCAACAAGGGCCTTGCCGCCGCGACGCTGCTGCTCGACGCGCTGAAGGGCACGGCCGCCGTGCTTGTTGCTGGCCATTTCGCGCCTGAACTGGCGATCTGGGCCGGTCTCGGCGCCTTTCTCGGCCATCTCTTCCCGGTATGGCTCGGGTTCAAGGGCGGCAAGGGCGTCGCCACCTATCTCGGCGTGCTGATCGGCCTGGCCTGGCAGGTGGCGCTGATCTTCGCCGTCGTCTGGCTGGTGATGGCTTTCCTGTTCCGCTACTCCTCGCTGGCAGCGCTGACGGCGGCCGTTATCGTGCCGATCGCTCTCTATGTCCTGAGCACGCCGCAGATTGCCGCCCTGTTCGTGGTGATGAGCATCATCGTTTTCATCAAGCACCGGGAAAACATTTCGCGCCTGCTTGCCGGCACCGAAGGCAAGATCGGAGCCAAGGGGTGAACGATCGCGCCACCGCGGTGAGCGAGCCGGCCGGGCCGCGTCTCAGCGACCGGCAGCGGCTGAGCTGGCTGCGGCTGATCCGCACCCAGAATGTCGGCCCCGCCTCCTTTCGCGACCTGATCAACCGCTTCGGTTCGGCCGAGGTGGCGCTGGAGATGCTTCCGGAACTGATGATTTCGGGCGGCGCCCGTCGGATCGCCCGCATCCCGTCCGTTGCCGAAGCCGAGGCCGAACTGGAAACAGCCCGAAAGGCCGGCGCGCGCTTTGTCGGCATCGGTGAACCCGACTATCCCCAACTCTTGCGCAGCATGGATCATCCGCCGCCACTGTTGGCGGTCAAAGGCAATGCCGCCGTGTTCCGGCTGCCGGGGGTCGCGATTGTCGGCGCGCGCAACGCATCGCTGGCCGGCATCAAGATGGCGCGCATGCTGGCGGCCGATCTTGGCCGCGACGGCTACGCAATTGTCTCCGGCCTGGCGCGCGGCATCGACACCGCGGCGCATCAGGGCAGTCTGGCGACCGGCACGATCGGCGTGTTGGCCGGAGGCCTCGACCTGCCCTACCCGCCTGAAAATGCCGGTCTGTGCGAGGAAATTGCCGCGCGCGGCGCCGTCATCTCGGAAATGCCGTTCGGCTGGCAGCCGCGCGCCCAGGATTTCCCGCGCCGCAACCGTCTTGTCGCGGGTGCGGCCCTTGGGCTGGTGGTGGTCGAGGCAGCGCAACGCTCTGGATCCCTGATCAGCGCCAGGCTTGCCGGGGAAATGGGACGACTGGTCTTCGCCGTGCCGGGCTCACCGCTCGATCCACGCGCCGCCGGTACCAACGGCCTGCTCAAGGATGGCGCCACCCTGGTCACCGAGGCGTCGGACATTTCGCGGGCGATCGCCCCGCTGACCGGCATGCGAGCGCCCGACGTGCCGCCGTTCGAAGAGCCGCCCGACTTCTCGGCCACACCACCGCCCGGCGAAAGCGACCGCGCCCGAGTCATCAAGGCACTCGGCCCGACACCAGTGGCGGTCGACGAGATCATCCGCCACACTCGCCTGCACCCGGCCCAGGTCTTCATGGTCCTGCTGGAACTCGATCTCGCCGGCCGCATCGAGCGCCATGCCGGGGGCAATGTCTCGCTGGTGTTTGCGAATGAGTGAGCAATGGTGAGCGCGATGGGATTCGAACCCATGACCTACTGATTAAAAGTCAGTTGCTCTACCGGCTGAGCTACGCGCTCCCGCGGGCGCGAAAGGTGGCCCTCGAAATTGCGCGGAACATAGGGAGAGTGCCGCGACCGGTCAACCGGAAAAACAGCATTCGCACGCCCGGCTTTTCCAGCACGACCACCGGGTCTGAGCGGCCGCTTCGATCATGAGAGGCACCGCCCTGGCAGAGCGATTGCGCGACCGGTCAGCCGCGTCGCCAGCGGGCCGGAGAAACATTACAAATCAGCAACTTGACTTTTCGAGGGGAACTATAGGCCACCTCGCCCGTTTCCTCGCCACAAGGGACGTCAATCACCCTTTCGAAGGAGAGAATAATGAACAAGATCGTATCGGGTATACTGGCGACCACCCTGTCAGTTTCTTTCGCGGCGACTGCCATGCCGGCCAATGCAGCGCAAATGTTCGTGCCGCAGGCACCGGAGGCCTCGTCAAATATTCTGAACGTCGAAGCTCGCAACGGTGATTTCCAATGGAAGAAGCACCATGGCGATCGCCGCAACTTCAGCCGCAATTTCAACGGCAATCGGAACTTTGCCCGCAACAATGATCGTGGCGTGTATTGGAACGGCCATCGCGGCTATCGCGAATACCATCGCGGCTATCGTCGCCATGGCGACAACTGGTTCCCGCTGGCTGCCTTCGCGACTGGCGCCCTGATCACCGGCGCGATCATCAACAGTGAAAACAACCGTGTCTATGAAGGCAACTCGCATGTGCAGTGGTGCTACGATCACTATCGCAGCTACCGCTCTTCGGACAACACGTTCCAGCCGAACTACGGCCCCCGTCAGGAATGTCGTTCGCCTTACTGATCCTAAGCGAAGTGCTGAGTAAAAGACCCGCGCCGGAAACAGCGCGGGTCTATTCCTTTACGCTTAAGGTTCTGCGCACCGCATCCCGCCAGCCCGCGAGCTTGGCTGAACGGGTTGACGTCTCCATGTCCGGCTGGAAGCGCCGTTCGAGTGCCCAGCTTTTCGCGAATTTCCTGGCATCCGGCCACACACCTGCCTTCGAGCCGGCGAGCCATGCGGCGCCTAGCGCGGTCGTCTCGAGAATGGTCGGGCGGTCGACCGGCGCATCGAGGATGTCGGCCAGCCGCTGCATGGTCCAGTCCGATGCTACCATGCCGCCATCGACCCGCAGCACGGTCTTGGCCGAAGCGCCCTTCCAGTCCTTGCGCATGGCGTCGAGCAGGTCGCGCGTCTGGTAGGCCACGGCTTCCAGCGCGGCGCGGGCAAACTCCGCCGGCCCGGAATTGCGGGTCAGGCCAAAGATGGCGCCGCGTGCTTCGGCATCCCAATGCGGTGCGCCCAGCCCGACAAACGCTGGCACGAGGTAGACGTTCTGTGTCGGATCGGCTTCATCAGCCAGTCTGCCGCTCTGCTCGGCCTTGCCGATCACCTTGATGCCATCGCGCAACCATTGCACCGCGGCGCCGGCAATGAAGATCGAGCCTTCCAGTGCGTAGGTCGTCTTGCCGTTCAGGCGGTAGGCAATGGTGGTCAGCAGTCGGTTCTTCGAACGCACCAGGTCGCTGCCGGTGTTTAACAGCGCAAAGCAGCCGGTGCCGTAAGTCGACTTCATCATGCCTGGCTCGAAACAGGCCTGGCCGATGGTCGCGGCATGCTGGTCGCCGGCGACGCCGAGGATTCTTATCTCGGCGCCAAAGAGATTTTTCTCCGTGATTCCATAGTCATCGGCGCAGTCCTTTACCTCAGGAAGCATTTTTGCCGGGATGTTGAGAATCGCCAGCAGCTCGTCATCCCAGGCATTTTTCTCGATGTTGTAGACCAGCGTGCGCGAGGCGTTGGTGGCGTCTGTCGCATGGACCTTGCCGCCGGTCAGCCGCCAGATCAGGAAACTGTCGATGGTGCCAGCGAGCAACTCGCCCTTCTCGGCGCGCTTTCTGGTACCTTTCACCTTGTCCAACATCCAGGCGATCTTGGTGCCGGAAAAATAAGGATCGAGCAGCAGGCCGGTTTTTTTCGTGAATTTCTTCTCCAGCCCTTGCTTCTTCAGCTTCTGGCACAGCGGCGCGGTGCGCCGGTCCTGCCAGACGATGGCATTATGGATAGGCTTGCCGGTCGCCCTGTCCCAGATGACGACGGTCTCGCGCTGGTTGGTGATGCCGATCGCGGCCACCTCGGCAGCAGTCCGACCGGCGTTCTTCAGCGCCGCCTTCACGGTCGACACGACGCTCGCCCAGATATCCTCGGGATCGTGCTCGACCCAGCCGGAGGCCGGATAGTGCTGGGTGAACTCCTGTTGCCCGCTGCCCGCGACCCTCATCTTGTCGTCGAACAGGATCGCCCTGGTCGATGTCGTGCCCTGGTCAATGGCAAGGATGTATCCGGTCATTCTGCCTCCCCGCTTAGTCTTTTACACAAACAGGGGAGACGGCAAGATGCCGCCTCCCCCTATTCTCATGATGCGGGCGCGAACGCCAACATCAAGGTTACTTCTGCCAGCTCTTCACCAGTTCGTCGTAGTTGATGGTGATCGGCTTTTCCTTCTCGTTCTCGATCTTCAACTGAGGAGCGAGATTGCCTTTCTTGACCGCGTCGGCGTTCCAGTAGGCGAGGTCATGCTCTTCGGCCATCTTCGGGCCGATATCGCCCTGGACGCCCGACTTCTCGATGCGGCTCATCACCTTTTCCTGCTCGCCGCAGAGCGAGTCCATCGCTTCCTGCGCCGTCTTGGCACCCGACGACGCATCGCCGATCGCCTGCCACCAAAGCTGTGCCAGCTTCGGATAATCAGGCACGTTGGTGCCGGTTGGCGACCACTGGACGCGGGCCGGCGAACGGTAGAACTCGATCAGGCCGCCGAGCTTCGGAGCGCGCTCGGTGAAGCTCTTGTCGTCGATCGTGCTCTGGCGGATGAAGGTCAAGCCGACATGGCTCTTCTTCACGTCGACGGTCTTCGAGGTTACGAACTGCGCGTAGAGCCAGGCGGCCTTGGCGCGGTCGGTCGGCGTCGACTTCATCAATGTCCAGGAACCGACGTCCTGATAGCCGAGCTTCATGCCGTCCTTCCAGTAGACGCCGTGCGGCGACGGCGCCATGCGCCACTTCGGCGTGCCGTCGTCGTTCAGCACTGCCTTGGCGCCGGCATCGACCATCGAAGCGGTGAAGGCGGTGTACCAGAAGATCTGCTGGGCAACCGCGCCCTGAGCCGGAACCGGGCCGGATTCGGAGAAGGTCATGCCCTGGGCTTCGGCCGGGGCGTAGGCCTTCAGCCAGTCGAGATACTTCTGGATCGAGTAGACGGCGGCCGGGCCATTGGTGTCGCCGCCGCGCGCGGTGCAGGAGCCGACCGGTCGTGAATTCTCGTCGACCTTGATGCCCCATTCGTCGACCGGCAGGCCGTTCGGCAGGCCCTTGTCGCCGTTGCCGGCCATCGACAGCCAGGCGTCGGTGAACCGCCAGCCGAGCGACGGGTCCTTCTTGCCGTAGTCCATGTGGCCGTAGACCTTCTTGCCGTCGATCTCGCGGCCGGTGAAGAATTCGGCGATATCCTCATAGGCCGACCAGTTGACGGGAACGCCGAGGTCGTAGCCGTACTTGGCCTTGAAGTCCGCCTTGTTCTTTTCATCGTTGAACCAGTCGTAACGGAACCAGTAGAGATTGGCGAACTGCTGGTCCGGAAGCTGGTAGAGCTTCTTGTCCGGTGCCGTCGTGAACGAGGTGCCGATAAAGTCCTTCAGGTCGAGGTTCGGGTTGGTGACATCCTTGCCCTCGCCCGCCATCCAGTCGGTCAAATTGCGCACCTGCTGGTAGCGCCAGTGGGTGCCGATCAGGTCGGAATCGTTGACCCAGCCGTCATAAAGGTTCTGGCCGGTCTGCATCTGGGTCTGGATCTTCTCGACGACGTCGCCTTCCTGGATGACGTCATGCGTGATCTTGATGCCGGTGATGGCGGTAAAGGCCGGGGCCAGCACCTGGGATTCATACTGGTGCGTGGCGATGGTTTCCGAAACGACCTTGATATCCATGCCGGCGAAAGGCTTCGCGGCATCGATGAACCACTGCATCTCGGCTTCCTGGCCGGCGCGGTCGAGCGTCGAAAGCGGACCGATTTCCTTGTCCAGGAAGGCTTTTGCCTCGTCCATTCCGGCATAGGCATTGCCAACCCCGAGCAACAGGACAAGCGCAGTCGTTGATGTTAAAAATTGCCGTCGCATGTGTTTCCTCCACGTTACAGGTTTCAAGTGCGATCTGGAGCGGCCGCCGGCACGCGGTCGCTCCAACAGTTTCCCCCTCTATACGTAGCGGAACACGCCAACGGCGTAGACCACGGAGAGAGCGAGAGCCCACCACAGGTTGGATCCGACAAGACCCAACCAAGCGAGATGGATAAAGGCGCTGCCAAGCAGCGACAGGAAAAGACGGTCGCCGCGCGTTGTCTCGAAACGCAGCACGCCGACGCGCGGATTGCCGCCCGGCGAGGCGTATTCCCACGCCGCCATGCCGCACAGCAGCAGAAAGATGGTTCCGAAAAAGGCCGCCGTCGGCCACGTCCACGCCATCCAGGTGAGGTCGAAATTCATGGTCATACCCTCCCCAGGGCGAAGCCCTTGGCGATGGTGTTGCGGATGAACTCGTGCGTTTGTTTCATCACACCCTCCCCAGGGCGAAGCCCTTGGCGATGTAGTTGCGCACGAACCAGATGACGAGCGCGCCGGGGATCAGCGTCAGCACGCCGGCGGCGGCGAGCAGGCCCCAGTCCATGCCGGCGGCCGAAACGGTGCGGGTCATGGTGGCGGCGATCGGCTTGGCGTCGGTGGTGGTCAGCGTGCGCGCGATCAGCAATTCGACCCATGAGAACATGAAGCAGAAGAAGCAGGCGACGCCGATGCCGCTCGCGATCAGCGGCATGAAGATCCTGATGAAGAAGCGCGGGAACGAATAGCCGTCGATATAGGCGGTCTCGTCGATTTCCTTCGGCACGCCCGACATGAAGCCTTCGAGGATCCACACCGCCAATGGCACGTTGAACAAGCAGTGCGCCAGTGCCACCGCGATGTGGGTGTCGATCAGGCCGAACGCCGAATAGAGCTGGAAGAACGGCAGCGCGAACACCGCCGGCGGCGCCATGCGATTGGTCAGCAGCCAAAAGAACAAATGCTTGTCGCCGAGGAAGCGATAGCGCGAGAAGGCGTAGGCCGCCGGCAGCGCCGCCGCCACCGAGATCACCATGTTCATCACCACATAGGTGATCGAGTTGATGTAGCCTGAATACCAGGACGCATCGGTGAAGATGGTGACGTAATTGGCGATCGTCGGCTGGTGCGGATAGAGCGTCAGCGAGGAGACGATCTCGGCATTGGTCTTGAAGCTCATATTGATGAGCCAGTAGATCGGCAGCAAAAGCACGATGATGTAGACCGTCGGCACGATCCACCACCAGCGCGATTCCTCGCCGCGGCGGCGCATCAGCCGCGCGATCTGGTCCTGCGACATTGCGCTGGCCAGTGCTTCCGAAGCCGTCGTTTCGCTCACTCTGTCCTGCCTCGTCGTTCTTTCGTTGGCGCCGCTCATCTCAGCGCTCCGCGTCGTAGTTGGTCATCACGGTGTAAAACACCCATGACAGCAGAAGGACGATGAGGAAGTAGACCAGCGACATGGCTGCCGCCGGACCGAGGTCGAACTGGCCGAGTGCCGTTTTGACCAAGTCGATCGACAGGAACGTCGTCGAGTTGCCGGGACCGCCGCCCGTCACCACGAAGGGCTCGGTGTAGATCATGAAGCTGTCCATGAAGCGCAGCAGCACGGCGATCAGCAGCACCCGATTCATCTTCGGCAGCTGGATGTAGCGGAACACCGCCCAGCGCGAGGCGCCGTCGATCTTGGCCGCCTGATAGAAGGCATCCGGAATGGAAACCAGGCCGGCATAGCAGAGCAGCACGACGAGGCTGGTCCAGTGCCAGACATCCATGACGATGACGGTGACCCAGGCGTCGAACGGGTCCTGCACGTAGTTGTAGTCGATGCCGAGCGCATTGACGTAGTAGCCGAGCAAGCCGATGTCGTTGCGCCCGAAGACCTGCCAGATGGTGCCGACGACGTTCCAAGGGATCAACAGCGGCAGCGCCATCAAAACCAGGCAGACCGGCACGCCCCAGCCCTTTTTCGGCATGTTGAGGGCGATGAAGATGCCGAGCGGCACTTCGATGGCCAAAATGATGAAGGAGAAGATCAGGTTGCGGACCATCGCCTCCCAGAAGCGGCTGGAAGAGAGCAGTTCCTCGAACCACTCGGTGCCGGCCCAGAAGAAGACGTTGTTGCCGAACGTGTCCTGCACCGAATAGTTGACGACGGTCATCAGCGGGATGACCGCCGAGAACGCCACCAGCACCAGCACCGGCAGCACCAGGAACCAGGCCTTGTTGTTCCAGGTCTTTTCCATCTATGCCCCCATCTCGACGCGCCAGGAATCGGCATAAATGTTGATACCGGCCGGGTCGAACCGCACCTTCGGATCGGCAGGCACGGTCTCGTCCTCGCCGATGACAGCCGCAATCTCGCGGCCTTCGAGATTGGCACGGACCACCTTATGGCGGCCGAGATCCTCGACCTTGCTGATCGAAACGGCCATGCCGTCGCGGCCGAGCCGGACATATTCGGGACGGATACCGAGCTCGATGGCGCCGCTGCCGGCCTTTGGCACGCCGGGCAGTTCGATCCGCTGCGAACCCAGTTTTGCCGTCTTGCCGTCGATCGCCACCGGCATGACGTTCATGCCGGGCGAGCCGATGAAATAGCCGACGAAGGTATGCCGCGGCCGCTCGAACAGTTCGGCCGGCGTGCCGATCTGCACGATGCCGCCATCATACATCACCACGACCTGGTCGGCGAAAGTCAGCGCTTCGGTCTGGTCGTGCGTGACATAGACCATGGTGTAGCCGAAGCGGCGGTGCAGCTGTTTCAGCTGCGAACGCAACACCCACTTCATGTGCGGATCGATGACGGTCAGCGGTTCGTCGAACAGGATGGCGTTGACATCCGAGCGCACCAGTCCACGGCCGAGCGATATCTTCTGCTTCTGGTCGGCGGTCAGCCCCCTCGCCTTCTTCTTCGCCCAGGACGCCAGATCGATCATCTCCAGCGTCTCGCGCACCTTGCGGTCGACATCGGCTTCCGGCACGCCGCGATTGCGCAGTGGGAAGGCCAAATTGTCGTAGACGGTCATGGTGTCGTAGATGACCGGGAACTGGAACACCTGCGCGATGTTGCGCTCCTGCGTCGACAAATTGGTCACGTCCTTGCCGTTGAACAGCAACTGGCCGTGTGAGGGGTGCAGCAATCCCGAAATGATGTTGAGCAGCGTGGTCTTGCCGCAGCCCGAGGGCCCGAGCAGCGCATAGGCGCCGCCATCCTCGAAGGTGTGATGCACTTCCCGCAGCGCGAAATCGGCATCCTTCTGCGGGTTGGGCAGATAGGAATGCCTGACATGGTTGACGTCGATGCGCGCCATCTCTTTCCTCTCAAGCCGCCAGCTTCGGCGCGCTCACGGCGCGGCCGTGCTCGTCGAAAACCATGATGTGGCGCGGATCGATGAACACCTCGACCACTTCGTCAGGCTCGAAATCGCGAATGCCGTGGGTCAGCATGACCCAGCGCGCATCGGCGAAATCGAGATGGATGAAACTCTCCGACCCGGTGATCTCGGTGATCGTCACCTTGGCCCGCACCGGCACTGCCGCCGCGTTGGGCCGCTCGAGCGACAGGTGATGTGGCTGAAAGCCGATCGTATAGATGGCGTCAGCAATACCGGAGAGCTCGGCCGGCACCGGCAGGTTCACGCCGCCCTCGAGCAGGAAATCCCGGCCCTTCTTGGCAAGCACGATGGTGTTGAGCGGTGGATCGGAAAACGTCTTGGCTGTCACCAGGTCGGCCGGCTTGCGGAACACCTCGATGGTCGATCCGAACTGGGTGATCTTGCCCTCCGAAAGCGTCGCCGTGTTGCCGCCGAGCAGCAGGGCCTCGTGCGGCTCGGTCGTGGCGTAGACGAAGATGGTGCCGGCGGCGGCGAATATCCTGGGCAATTCGGCGCGCAGTTCCTCGCGCAGCTTGTAGTCGAGATTGGCGAGCGGTTCGTCGAGCAGGACCAGGCTGGCGTTCTTGACGATGGCGCGCGCCAGCGCGGTGCGCTGCTGCTGGCCGCCGGACAGGCTAAGCGGCGTGCGGTCGAGATAGGGTGTCAGCTTGAGAAGCGCGGCGGCATTGCGCACTTCCTTGTCGATCTTGGCCTGATCGGTGCCGGCCACCCTGAGCGGCGAAGCGATGTTCTCATAGACGGTCATCGCCGGATAGTTGATGAACTGCTGGTAGACCATGGCGATCTTGCGCTTCTGCACCGGTACGCCGGTGACATTCTGGCCGTCGAACCAGATCGAACCGGAGGTCGGCACATCGAGACCGGCCATCAGCCGCATCAGGCTGGTCTTGCCGGAGAGCGTAGGTCCGAGCAGGACGTTGAGCGAGCCGTGCTGGAGCGTCAGCGACACGTCGCGGATATGCTCGACCGCACCGACCGTCTTGGTGACGTTTCTCAGTTCCAGCATGACGCCTCCTCCCAGGCCTTCCGCATCAGCTCAAACCCCTCTTCATTCGGCGGCCGCGACATGTCGCCGGCTTATGCCGTGCATGAATTCATCGAGAGCCGCCACCTGCTCGCGGCTGAGATGCAGACCGCGCTTGGTCCGGCGCCACAATACATCTTCGGCGGTGACAGCCCATTCGTTTTGAACGAGATAGCGCACCTCGGCCTCATAAAGATCGGCGCCGAAGTTACGGCCCAGATCAGCATTCGATTTGGCCAGCCCCAACAGCATCCTTGCGCGGGTGCCGTAGAGCCTGGTCAGCCGGCGGGCCAGGCGCGCGTCGAGGAACGGATAGGCGGTTTTTAGTTTCGCCACTTCGGCATCGAAACCGGTGGCCGGGAAATCCCCGCCCGGCAGTGGCGCGTTTGCCGTCCATGGCTTGCCGCGCTTGCCGAGAAAGCCCTCGATCTTTTCCAGCATCGATTCCGACAGCCGGCGATAGGTGGTGATCTTGCCGCCGAAAGCATTGACGATCGGGGCTGCGCCCTCGCCGCCATCGGCCTTGAGCACATAGTCGCGCGTCGCTTCCTGCGCCTTGGAGGCGCCATCATCGTAGAGCGGGCGGACGGCCGAATAGGTCCAGACGATGTCCGAGCGCTTGACCGGTTGCGCGAAATATTCGCTTGCCGCGGCGCAGAGGTAGTCGATCTCGGTGTCGCTGATCTTCACGTCATGCGGATCGCCGGGGTAATCCTGGTCCGTGGTGCCGATCAGGGTGAACTCTTCCTCATAGGGAATGGCGAAGATGATGCGGCCATCCCTGTTCTGGAAGAAATAGGCGCGCGGATCGTCGAATTTCTTGGCGATGACGATGTGGCTGCCCTGCACGAGGCGGACATTGTGCACATCGTTGAGGCCGACAACGCCGGAAAGCACATGATCGACCCAGGGTCCCGCGGCATTGACCAGCAGGCGCGCCTTGATCTCCTCGGTCTCGCCGGTCTGCAGGTCCTCGATCTGGACCGTCCACAAACCGTTTTCGCGGCGCGCGCCGACCACTTTCGTGCGGGTGCGGACCGTTGCGCCGCGATCGGCGGCATCACGCGCGTTCAGCGCCACCAGCCGCGCATCATTGACCCAGCCATCCGAATATTCGAAGGCCTTTTTGAACAGCGGTTTCAAAGGCTTGCCGGCTGGATCCCTGGCCATGTCCAGCGTCCTGGTCGCCGGCAGCAATTTGCGCCCACCAATGTGGTCGTAGAGGAAGAGACCGAGCCTGATCAGCCAGGCCGGGCGCAGGCCCTTGGCATAGGGCAGCACGAAGCGCATCGGCCAGATGATATGCGGCGCGTTCTTCCACAGAACCTCGCGCTCCATCAGCGCCTCGCGCACCAGGCGGAATTCGTAGAATTCGAGGTAACGCAGGCCGCCATGGATCAATTTGGTCGAGCCAGAGGAGGTCCCGCTGGCCAGGTCGTTCATCTCGGCGAGAAAGACGGAAAAGCCACGCCCGACGGCATCGCGGGCGATACCGCAGCCATTGATGCCGCCCCCAATGACGAAAATGTCACGGATCGGAGATGCGTCCACAAATTCCTCCAGCGATTTCGCATTGCACCATTTTTGGGCTTTTACGAAACCGTGTCGGAATTATTTCGAAATGATAACGAATGTCAAACGAAATATCACGAGCGCGTGATATCGGGTCGAAAACCGCCTAGGCGAGCGACGTCTCGATCAGTTGAACCTCGGCCTCCTGGCAGATCTTGCGCACCGACGGGATGTCGCAACGATCAGTGATGAAGGTGTTGACCTGCGACAGGTGGCCGATGCGCACGGGTGCGGTTCGCTCGAATTTGGTCTGGTCGGAAACCAGGATGACATGCCTTGCATTGGCGATGATCGCCTGCGCCACCTTGACCTCGCGGAAATCGAAGTCGAGCAGCGCGCCGTCATGGTCGATCGCCGACGCGCCGATCACCGCATAGTCGACCTTGAACTGCCTGATGAAGTCGACCGCCGCTTCGCCGACCACGCCGCCATCGGAACCGCGCACAACCCCGCCGGCGATCACCACCTCGATCGAGGGATATATCCGCATCCTATTGGCAACATTGATGTTATTGGTGATGACCATGAGTCCGGTGTGATCGAGCAACGCCTTGCTGACCGACTCGGTCGTGGTGCCTATGTTGATGAACAGCGAGGCATTGTCGGGGATCAGCCTGGCTGCCGCACGGCCGATCGCCTCCTTCTCGTCGGCAGCAATCTTGCGCCTCGCCTCATACTCCATGTTCTCGATGCCGGACGGGAACAAGGCGCCGCCATGGATGCGCGAAAGCAGCCGCTGGTCGCACAAATCGTTGAGATCCTTGCGTATGGTCTGCGGCGTCACATTGAAGTGGGTGGCGAGGTCATCGACCAACACGCGACCATGATCCTTGGCCATCTGGATGATTTCGGCATGGCGTGGCGACAGATACATAGGCAACCTCCCGTTTTCGTTTTTCTTGTCTATAGTCGAAAACGAAACCGATGAAAAGGCATAAGCCGGCTAATGAAATGCATGTGATTGCCAAGGCAAATGCGAACGCAAACCAGATTGTGCCTGATCAGGCCATACCGCGCGCGATTTCCGTGATGACGGTGAAGGCCATGTCGACATCGGCGGCGGTCGCCTCGAACTGGCCGACCTGGAAGCGGATTGCCACCCTGCCATCGACGCTCGTCTGCGTCAGGTAGATGCGGCCGTCGTCGTTGATCATATTGACCAACCGCAGATTGTGCGCGTCCGCATCGGTGCCAGCCGCGGTCTTGTGCCGGAACGAGAACAACGACAGCATCGGCTCGCTGACGAGCTCGAAATCCGGCTCCCTTGCCAGCCGCGCGGCAAGCCCTTCGCTCCAGGCAACATGATTGCGGATCATCGTGCGCAGGCTTTCCAGGCCATGGGCACGCAGCAGGAACCACAATTTCAGCGCACGGAACCGCCGGCCGAGCGGCACCGACCATTCGGAATAGTTGATGATGCCGTCGTGGCCGTGTGTCTTGAGATAATCCGGCTTGATGGCCAGCGTCCTGACATGGCTTTCGGGGTCGCGCAGGAACTGGATCGAGCAGTCGAACTGCGCGCCCAGCCATTTGTGCGGATTGAAAACGATCGAATCGGCACCTTCAACGCCTGTCCAGAAATGCCGATACTCCGGACAGATCATCGCCGATCCCGCCCAGGCGGCATCGACGTGAAGATAAAGTCCATGCCGCCGCGCCACCTCGGCAACCGCCGCAATGTCGTCGGTGCCGCCGGTGCTGGTGCCGCCGACGCAAGCGATGATGCCGGCCGGCAGCATGCCTGCTTCCCGGTCGGCGACGATTGCCGCCTCGAGCGCTGCCGTATCCATGGCGCGAAAGCGGCCGCCGACGGGAATGCGCACAAGATTGTCCTCGCCAATGCCGGACACCCAGATCGCGCGGTCGATCGAAGTGTGCACCTGGTCGGAGGAATAGATGCGCAGCCGCGCCTGCCCTGCCAGCCCTTGCTTGTTGCCTTGCCAGTCCAGTGCCCGCTCGCGCATGGTCAGCACCGCGGCCAGTGTTGCCGACGAGGCCGAATCCTGGATCACCCCGGCGAACCCTTCGGGCAGGCCGAGCGCCTGGCGCATCCAGTCGACGGTGCGCGTTTCGAGTTCGGTCGCCGCCGGCGACGTCTGCCAGAGCATGCATTGCGCGGCCATCGCCGAAACCAGATATTCCGCCACCACCGAGACCGGCGCCGCATTGGCCGGGAAATAGGCGAAGAAGCGCGGATGCTGCCAATGCGTCATCCCCGGCAAAATCTTCTCTTCGAAGTCGGCGAAGATCCGGTCCATCGGTTCGGCGTCTTCAGGCGGCGAAGCCTCGATGCTTTTGAAAATGGCGCCCGGATCGACCTGCGGCCGCACCGGCCGCTCGCGCAGCGAGTTACGGTAGTCGGCACCCCAGTCGGCGGCGCGCCGCGACCATTGCCGGAAATCATTGTTGTTCATCCTGTCCTCCCGACATGATCCCTCGCCGCCATCCATCACGGCTGGCCTCTTTATTAATTAACGCGTGAAATATATGCAACCGCCAGCGAATGCGGCATGCCTCAGCCCGGGAAATCCGGCAGGCTGGCAAAAGCCGTCTTCAGCGCATTCGACCAGCCGTCCGATATCGTGCGGTAATACTGGTCGTCTTGGCCGATCCGCTTCTTCAACCCGACCTTGAAGGCGTCCTTCTCAAGGAAGAGCAGGTCGAGCGGCAAACCGACGGACAGGTTCGACTTCAGCGTCGAATCGAACGACACCAAAAGCAGCTTCACCGTCTCGGCGAGGCTCATCGTTTTTTCATAGGCACGGATGATGATCGGCTTGCCGTATTTGGTCTCGCCGATCTGGAAGAACGGCGTGTCATCGGTCGATTCGATGAAATTGCCTTCGGGATAGATCATGAACAGGCGCGGCTCGCTGCCCTTGATCTGGCCGCCGAGGATGAAGGAAGCATTGAAGTAGGAATCCGCCTTCTCGCCCGCAGGCGACGAGCTGGCGATGACCTCCTTGACCGTATCGCCGACCAGCCGCACCGTCTGATACATAGACGGCGTTTCCAGAAGCGTGGCGTGACGGTCGGCAATTGCCTTGGTGCGTTCGTCAAGCAGGCTGACCACGGCCTGCGTCGTCGCCAGATTGCCCGCCGACATCAAAACGATGACGCGCTCGCCCGGCTGCTCCCAGATATGCATCTTGCGGAAGGTGGAAATCGAATCCATGCCGGCATTGGTGCGCGTGTCGGACATGAACACGAGCCCGCGATCGATCTTCAGGCCAACGCAATAAGTCATGGAATCTCTTCTAGAGCAATTCCAGGAAAAGTGTGAAGCGGTTTTCCGTCCGGAATTGCGTTAAAACAAAGGGATAGAGCGGTTCGGCGTTTCCTTGAAACGATGAATCGCTCTGACAGCAATCTTGCGAAGGATTACTGCTCCACCGTGACGGTGACCGCAAGCTGTTCTTCCGCCTGTCCCAGCCGAATTCCCGACACCGGCGTGGCGTCGCGGTAGTCGCGGCCCGTTGCCACCTTTACATAGCGCTCGTCAGGCGAAATGCCATTGGCGGCATCGAAGGCAACCCAGCCGAGACCGGAAACATGCGCTTCGGCCCAGGCATGACTTGCGGCCTGCTCGACCGTCGCATCCAGCATCAGATAGCCGCTGACATAGCGGGCCGGAAAGCCCATGGCGCGCGCCGCGGCGGCAAAGATATGGGTGTGATCCTGGCAGACACCGGTCTTGAGCGCCAAGGCTTCCTCCGCCGGCGTCGTCGCATTGGTGGTGCCGGGCGTGTAGGCAACGCGCTCGCCGATGACAGCCATCAGCCGGTGAAGCCTCTCGATGTCGGTGCCCTTGCCGATCGATGCCGCGAGTTCGCGAACACCGCTGCCGATCGTCGTCAATGGCGTTTCATGGCTGTACAGCCAGAGCGGCGTAAAGCCCTGGTGTGGTCCCGAGACACCCGCGGTGTCGCGCGTCACCACTTCGCCTGACGCTTCCACCGTGATGAAGTCGCGCTCGCCCTCGACGCTCAGCAGCCTTGTGTCGTTGCCGAAATGGTCGACAAAGCGAACCTCTTCGCGCGCGCCTTCGATCGCCAGCGCCCAGGACAGAACGGTCTGCGTCGATCCGCTGACCGGAAGCAGCCGCAGCCGCTGCAACAGATAGTGCACCGGTGCATCGTAGCGGTATTCGGTCCGGTGAGTGATCTTCAGCCGCATATCAATTGAACCGGTAATCTTGTGCGATCTCATCGCCGAGCTTGGTGTTGTCGCGAATGAACTTGGCCAGGAATTCATGCAGGCCGGTATCGAAAATATCCTTGATCGACCCGGCTCTCAGCATTGTCTGCGTCTTCTCGGCCGTTGCGTGGCAGGCATGGCGCTCGCCGTAATCGTCGCCGAGGAATTTCAGATGCTCCGACAGGAAGCGATAGCAGAAGGTCAGCGAGCGCGGCATGCGGACATTGAGGATCAGATAGTCGGCAATGTTGGTCGGCTTGTAATCGGCGTCATAGACCCAACGGTAGGAGCGATGCGCCGAGACCGAACGCAGGATCGATTCCCACTGGTAGTTGTCGAGCGTCGAGCCAACCCAGGAGATCGACGGCAGGAGCACATAGTATTTCACGTCGAGGATGCGCGCCGTGTTGTCGGCGCGCTCGACATAGGTGCCGAGCTGCGAGAAATCGAAGATCTCGTTGCGCAGCATGGTGCCGTAGAACGAGCCGCGGATTAGCGCCGTCTCGCGCTTGATCGCGTCGAGCACGCTGGGCAGGTCGCGCTCGTCGATCGGCCTGGCCAGCATCCGCTTCAGCGACATCCAGGCCTCGTTGATGCTTTCCCAGGTCTCGCGCGTCAGCGCGGTGCGCACCATGCGGGCATTGTTGCGGGCCGTCTCGATCGACGCCATGGTGCTGGACGGGTTCGACGTGTCGCGCAACAGGAAATCGGCGACATTGGCGGCGGTATAGTCAGAATATTTCTGGCTGAAGGTGACGTCAGAACCAGCGCTGAGCAGCACCGAATTCCACTCTTCCGAGGCGCTCTGCGTGCGGGTAAGCGCCATGCGCAGGCCGGCATCGACCAAGCGCGCCATGTTTTCCGCCCGCTCGATGTAGCGGTTCATCCAGTAAAGCCCGTTGGCGGTGCGGCCGAGAAGCATGTCAACGTGCCCCGATTTTGAGCGAGTAGCGAATAGGGAGTAGCGAATAGGGGAAAAATAGCTTCATGACTTTTGTTGCAGGCTCCTGATCATAGAACGTAGCATTTTCCCTATCTCATCGGCTTTGCTAAGCAAGCGCACCACCTCTGCTTCAACCATCAACCCTACTTTTCCGGACACGATCAGGTGCGTTTCCAACTCTTTGAGAGATCCCTGGGCCATGCGAAGAAATTGAATGAATGATCCTGTACTTTCTCGCCCATGTCCTTCAGCGATGTTCGCGGCAATTGATACGGACGACCGCCGCATCTGAGAGGTCATTCCGTAAACTTCGCTGCTTGGAAAAGCTTTCGTTGCTGAATAGCAATCTACGGCCAACTCGACGGCCGCCTTCCAAACAATCAAGTCCCTGTAAGAGTTAATCGTCGTTTTGCTGCCCTTCCCCTATTCGTTACTCACTATTCGCTATTCGCTTCAATCATCCAGCACCCACGTGTCCTTCGTCCCGCCGCCCTGCGAGGAATTGACCACAAGCGAGCCTTCCTTGAGCGCGACGCGCGTCAGCCCGCCGGGCACGATCTGGATGCGATCGGAGACCAGCACATAAGGCCTGAGATCGACGTGGCGTGGCGCCAGCCCCTTTTCCGTCAGGATCGGGCATGTCGACAGCGCCAGCGTCGGCTGGGCGATGTAGTTCGACGGTTTTGCCGCGAGTTTCTTGGCGAAGGTCTCGCATTCCTTCTTGGTCGCCGCCGGCCCGACCAGCATGCCGTAACCGCCGGAACCGTGCACTTCCTTGATCACCAGCTCGTCGATGTGCTCGAGCACGTATTTCAGGCTGTCCGGCTCCGAGCAGCGCCAGGTCGGAATGTTGCCGAGGATCGCCTTGCGGCCGGTGTAGAATTCGATGATCTCGGGCATGTAGGAATAGATCGCCTTGTCGTCGGCGATGCCGGTGCCAGGCGCGTTTGCGATGGTGATGTTGCCGGCCCGGTAGACATCCATGATGCCGGGCACACCAAGCGCCGAGTCCGGCCGAAACGTCAGCGGGTCCAGGTAAGAATCATCGACACGCCGGTAGAGCACGTCGATCTGCTTGTAGCCTTCGGTCGTACGCATGGCGACATGGCCGTCGACGACGCGCAGATCCTGGCCCTCGACCAGTTGCACGCCCATCTGGTCGGCAAGGAAGGCGTGTTCGAAATAGGCGGAATTGTAGCTGCCGGGCGTCAGCACCGCGATGGTCGGCGCGCCCTTGGTGCTTTGCGGCCGCACCGCCGCCAGCGACTGGCGCAGAAGCTGCGGGTAGTTTTCCACCGGCCGCACCTTGATCTTCTGGAACAGCTCGGGAAACAGCTGCATCATCGTCTCGCGGTTCTCCAGCATGTAGGAGACGCCTGACGGCGTGCGCGCATTGTCCTCCAGCACGTAGAATTCGTCCTCTGAAATGCGGACGATGTCGACGCCGATGATGTGCGTATAGACGCCGGCCGGCGGCCTGACGCCTATCATCTCCGGCAGGAATGCCTCGTTCCTGGCGATCAACTCCCGGGGAACGCGCCCTGCCCGCAGAATCTCCTGGCGGTGGTATATGTCGTCGAGAAAGGCGTTCAGCGCCTGCACGCGTTGCTCGATGCCTTGCGTGAGGCGCCGCCATTCATTGCCTGAAATGATGCGGGGAACGATGTCGAACGGGATCAGCCGCTCGGAGGCTTCCTGCTCGCCATAGACGGCGAAGGTAATGCCGGTCTTGCGGAAGACGCGTTCGGCGTCCTGCATTTTTTCGGTCAGCCTTGCCGGATCCTGCTCCTTCAGCCAGCGATCATAGGCCGAATACGGTGTTCTCAATCCGGAGACTTCCGGAAGCATTTCATCGAACGCTGCCAATCGCATACTCCCCTGTGACGCCATTTCACTGGCGTCGCCGGAGAAAATCAAGCGCAATCGGTGATTTGGGAGATACGGGCGATCAGTATGTTGCGCCTGCCTAAAATTGAGGCAGCCGAAATATGACAGTAATCAGGCTTTGCCTCGTGTCCGGGCAAGTGGGTTTAGCGGCTAAAAGGCGCGGAACGTGACGACGGTGAACGTGTCCTTGATGCCGGGGAGAATCTGCACCTTCTCGTTGACGAAATGGCCGACATCTTCCTCGTCGTCGACATAGAATTTGGCGAGCAGATCGTAGTTGCCGGCAGTCGAGTAGATTTCCGAAGCAATCTCGGCATCGGCAAGCGCACTGGCAACCTCATAGGATTTGCCGAGCTCGCATTTGATCTGCACGAAAAACGCCTTCATGGCTTCGTCCCGCTAAACGTCCAAGTCCAGCGGCCCTTCTGGCAGACTGGAGGCGGGCTTTCAAGCGCTGGAATGAATGCTCAGCCGGCCCGGACCTGGGCTACGACCTCCCGCAGCTCCGCCACCGGCATGCCGCGCTTGAACAGCCTGCCGCCAATCACCAGCGCCGGCGTGCCCCGCAGCTGGCGAATAATCGCAATCGCTGAAACCGCGATGCGCTGCCAAGCGTATGTTATGATGCGTCTTCGGACAGCACTGTTTTTTGAGGGAAGATATTTCGCGGGACAACGGAGACAGGCCATGCGCCGCAAGTTTTTCGCATTCGCGTTCGTTCCACTCATCCTCGCCTCGTCGGCATTCGCCGGCGATGCCGAGATCAAGGCAGGGCAGTCTGTCATCGACGGTCAGTTGAAGGCCCTCATCGCCAATGACGGCGCCACCGCCTACAGCTTCGCCGCCCCGAATGTGAAACGGATCTTCCCGACCGTCGACGCCTTCATGAACATGGTGACCAACGGCTACCCGCCGGTGCGCAAGCCGCAGACCTACTCCTTCGGCAAGGTCGAGGAGACGGCCCCGGGTTCGATCGTCCAACAGGTGCTGATCGTTGGACCGGACGGCAAGGACTACGAGGCTGTCTACACGTTGCAGCAACAGCCCGACGGCAGGTTCCAGATCACCGGCTGCAGCCTGCGCGCGTCGAATTCACTCAGCACTTGAGGCCTCACAGCAACGGGATATCGCCCCTCGCCCAGCCCTCGGTGATTTCCGCGCCGCTCGCTTCGAAGGTGCCGGCCTCGATCGCAGCGCGAATGTCCTGCATCAGTTTCTGGTAGTAGGAAAGGTTGTTCCAGGTCAAAAGCATGGCGCCGAGCGCCTCCTGCGAGCGCACCAGATGATGCAGATAGGCGCGCGAATAGTCCCGGGCGGCCGGGCAGTCGCTTTCCTCGTCAAGCGGCCGCGGATCGTCGGCATGGCGGGCGTTGCGCAGATTGACCTTGCCGCGCCTGGTATAGGCAAGGCCATGGCGGCCGGCCCGCGTCGGCATCACGCAGTCGAACATGTCGATACCGCGCGCCACCGATTTCAGGATATCGTCAGGCGTGCCGACGCCCATGAGATAGCGTGGTTTATCCGCTGGCAGTTCCGGACAGGTGATGTCGAGCATTTCGAGCATCACCGCTTGCGGCTCGCCGACGGCAAGGCCGCCAACGGCGTAGCCTTTCAACTCCATCGCGCTTAGCGCCTGCGCCGAACGCACCCGCAGCGCTGCATTGTCACCACCTTGCACGATGCCGAACATCGCCTTGCCAGGCTGGTCGCCGAACGCTGTCTTGCAGCGCTCGGCCCAGCGCAGCGACAACTCCATGGCGCGTTCGATCTCTTTCATCTCGGCGGGCAGCGCCGTGCATTCATCGAGCTGCATCTGGATGTCGGAATCGAGCAGCCCCTGGATCTCGATCGAGCGCTCCGGCGACATCTCGTAGGCAGCGCCGTCGATATGCGAGCGGAAGGTGACGCCCTTTTCGGTCAGCTTTCGCAGCTTCGACAGCGACATCACCTGGAAACCGCCGCTGTCGGTCAGGATCGGATGCGGCCAGCGGGCGAATTCATGCAAGCCGCCGAGCCGCGCAACACGCTCGGCGCCAGGCCGCAGCATCAGGTGATAGGTGTTGCCAAGGATGATGTCGGCGCCGAGGCCGCGCACCTGATCCATATACATCGTTTTGACGGTGCCGCCGGTGCCGACCGGCATGAAGGCCGGCGTGCGGATTTCACCGCGCGGCATGTCGATCACACCGCGCCGCGCCTTGCCGTCAGTCGCCAGAACCTTGAAGCTGAACGGCTTAGCCATTGAATTCCTTGTCGTGGACCGGGGCGCCCGGTGCCTGCTTGTCGAGCGACTGGCGGTATTGGATGCAGCCGCGCATGAATTTGGGCCAAGGCGGCACGGCGATCGATGGTTCGGTCTTCTCCGGCAAAAGGTCCCACAGATCGGGGTGATGCCAGCACAGATCATGGCCGGTTGCATCGCGATGCTGGCGAATGCCGGCGCGCAGTTTTTTCACCTCCGCGATCAGCGCATCGCGGTCAAGGGATTGCAGATCATCGTCCATCGCTCGTCTCCGCTCGAAAAAGCAGGCTTGCGTCGCCATAGGAATAGAATCTGTAGCGGTTCTCGATCGCATGCGCATAGGCCGTACGCATCGTGTCGAGGCCGCTGAAGGCCGAAACCAGCATGAACAGCGTCGAGCGCGGCAGATGGAAATTGGTCATCAGCATGTCGGCGGTGCGAAAGCGGTAGCCGGGCGTGATGAAGATATCGGTCGGGCCGGACCAGGCAAGCAGAGTGCCGTCCTCACGCGCCGCGCTCTCCAGCAGGCGCAGCGAGGTCGTACCGACGGCGACAATGCGCCCACCCCTCGCCTTGGCCGCATTGAGCGCATCCGCGGTTTCTCGGCTGACCGAACCCGTCTCGGCATGCATCTTGTGGTCGGCGGTGTCGTCCGCCTTCACCGGCAGGAACGTGCCGGCGCCGACATGCAAGGTGACGAAGCGGCGTTCGATGCCCTTGGCGTCAAGCGCTGCAAAAAGCTCAGGCGTGAAATGCAGGCCCGCTGTCGGTGCCGCGACGGCGCCTTCCTCGCGGGCATAGATGGTCTGGTAGTCGGCCCGGTCGCGTTCGTCGTCGTCACGCTTCGAGGCGATATAGGGCGGCAGCGGAATGTGGCCGACCGCGTGCAGTGCCTCGTCGAGGAAGGGTCCCGACAGGTCGAAGCCAAGCAGTGCCTCGCCGCCCTCGCCTTTCTCGATCACCGTGGCGTCGAGTTGGCCGAGGAAACAGGAATTGCCGTCATGGCCGAAATGGATGCGGTCGCCGGCTGCGATGCGCTTGCCCGGCCGCATGAAGGCCAGCCAGCGGTCCGGCGCCGTGCGCATGTGCAGCGTGGCTTCGACCTGAGCCGCCGCCTCGCCGCGCCGCCTGATGCCTTTGAGCTGCGCCGGAATGACCTTGGTGTCGTTGAAAACCAGCACGTCGCCAGCCCTCAGCAGGGACGGCAGGTCGCCAACCCTGCGGTCGTCCAGCCCTTCGCCGGGCTTGACCACCAGCATTTTGGCGCTGTCGCGCGGCTCCACCGGGCGAAGCGCGATGCGCTCCTCCGGCAGATCGAAGTCAAAGAGATCGACACGCATCAGTAGAGCCGGACGAGCAGCGCTCCGGCCAGCAGCAGCACCGCGCCGGCGATGCGGCCGAGCGAGATTTCACGCACCGCGACGCCGAGGAAACCGACGCGGTCGATGAGCATGCCAGCCAGCAACTGGCCGGCCACCAGAAACGCCATCAGCGCGGCGGCGCCGATGCGTGGCGTCAGAACCGTCGACAGCGTGACATAGAAGCCGCCGAGCATGCCGCCGGCCACGAACAGCCAGGGCGCCGGCGCTTTCCAGTCGAGCGAGATGCCTTGCAGCCTCACCACCGTAACGGAGATGATGCCGAGCACGATCGCGCCCGACAGGAACGAAAACGCAGCCGCCGCGACCGGGAGACCCAGGCCGCGCGCCAACTGCGAATTGATCGGTGCCTGAATGGCAATGAAGGCGCCGGACAGGATGCCGAAAAGCGACCAGACGACGCCCATCATTGTCGTTTGCCCTTACTTGACGTCGGCCGCGACCTTCAGCGACACGATCTTGTCGGGATCCTGCACCGGCTCGCCGCGCTTGATCTTGTCGACATTGTCCATGCCTTCGATGACCTGGCCCCAGACCGTGTACTGGCGGTTGAGGAAGGCGGCGTCGTCGAAGCAGATGAAGAACTGCGAATTGGCCGAGTTCGGGTTCTGCGACCGGGCCATCGAGCAGGTGCCGCGGCCATGGTTGGCGTTGGAGAATTCAGCCTTCAGATCCGGCTTTTCCGAGCCGCCCATGCCCGCGCGGGATGGAGCAAATGTCGGTTTCGAGGAATTGCCGAACTTGACGTCGCCGGTCTGCGCCATGAAGCCCTCGATGACGCGGTGGAAGACCACGCCGTCATAGGCGCCTTCCCTAGCCAGTTCCTTGATGCGGGCGACATGGCCGGGCGCCAGGTCGGGGAAAAGTTCAATGACGACCTTGCCCTTGGTCGTTTCCATGATGAGCGCGTTCTCGCGGTCCTTGATTTCGGCCATGTCAGATATCCTTTTGAGAAAACAGAGTTATTTGACAATTTTACTTGTCGGCGGCGATGCGCACTTTGATCATCCGGTCGGGATCGGAGACCGTGCCGTTGTCCGCCTGGTCGCCCTTCTTGATATGGTCCACCAGCTCCATGCCGCTGACGACATTGCCGACGATGGTGTACTGGCCATCGAGCGGCGGCGCCGGCGCGAACATGATGAAGAACTGCGAATTGGCGGAGTTGGGGTCCTGCGAGCGGGCCATGCCGACCACCCCGCGCTTGTAGTGTTCGGTCTGTGAGAATTCGGCCGGCAGGTCTGGCAGGTCGGAACCGCCGGTGCCGACGGCCTCGGCGCTGAAACCCTTCTTCATATTGCCGAACTTGACGTCGCCGGTCTGTGCCATGAAACCGTCGATGACGCGGTGGAAGGCGACATTGTCATAGGCGCCCTGGCGCACCAGCGTCTTGATCTGGGCGACATGCTTGGGCGCGAGGTCGGGCCTCAGCGCAATGGTGACGTCGCCGTCCTTCAGTGTGATGATCATGGTGTTTTCCGGGTCGGCGGCGAAAGCCGAGACCGATGCGGTCACAAGACCGGCAAGCACAACGAGGAACGAGGCGAGCTTTTTCAGCTGCATATCTGTCTCCGGGGTCTTATTTCTTGAATTTGGCGGTGAGCGCGCCAGCGACAGCCGCCGGCACGAAGGGGCGGATGTCGCCTCCCATCGAGGCAATCTGGCGGACAAGTGTGGCGGTAATGGTGCGCACGGAGGGGCTGGCGGGCAGAAAAACCGTCTGCAGTTCAGGCGCCATGGTCTCGTTCATGCCGGCCATCTGCATCTCATAGTCGAGATCGGTGCCGTCGCGCAGGCCGCGGATCATGATCGAGGCGCCCTGCTTCCTGGCCGCGTCGATGACCAGCCCGTCGAAGGCGACGACCTTGATGCGGGCGCCGTCGCGGCCGAATTCCGCCTTCGTCGCCGTCTCGATCAGCTTCACCCGCTCCTCGAAGGAAAATAGAGGCTGCTTGCCCGGATGGATGCCGATCGCCGCATAAACCATATCGGCCACGGCCAGCGAGGCCTTCAGCACATCGAGATGGCCGTTGGTCAGCGGGTCGAAGGAGCCGGCATAGAGGGCGATGCGTTCAGTCATGGCAGGTGCTTCTAGCGAGCCTCTCTCGCAAAGGCAAATCCGATCGGCGCGCCGGCCGTGAACCTTTTCCGGCACATGAACGACAGATGAACACGCTGATCACGAAGCCTTCACGCAGCGTTCACTAGGTTGCACCTTAATAAGATGAAACCAAAATCCCATCTATCCGTTGTTAGGCGCAGGAGAACACGCATATGCTGATCTACATGCTCGCCACCGCAATGACCGTCGCCATGCTGATCGCCACCGTATTTGGGCTGCATCAGGAGGCACAACGCGTCCGCGTCAGGGCAAACACCAAGCGCTTCGAAGGCTTCGGCCCCCGCAAGCCATATCGTCACTACTGATAAAGCCTGAACTTGCTGCCGCGCCGGCCGATGGGCCGGCGTTGCTATGTCAAAACCTGGGTGCCGGACCTAATGCATGTCGCCCAAAAGTGACCTCGGTTTTGGGAGAACGACATGCATAAAAACAAAGACCTAAAGCGGGTCGCTTGAATCCGTTCAGGCGCGACACGCTTTAGTCCGCACCCTCCGGACCGGCGTCAGGCGCCGGAGCGGCATCAGCACCGCCCTCGACGGTCTCTTCGCTTTCTTCGTCCGATTGCGGTTCCGAGATCCGCTCGACCGAAACCACCTTTTCACCTTCAGCCGTGTTGAAGATGGTCACGCCCTTGGTGGCGCGGCTGGCGAAACGGATGCCGTTGACCGGAACCCGGATGACGGTGCCGCCATCCGAGACCAGCATGATCTGGTCGTCATTGCCGACCGGGAAGGTCGCCACCAGCCGGCCGATCTCGGCTACCTTTGACACGTCGGTGGCACGGATGCCCTTGCCGCCGCGTCCCGTCAGCCGGAAATCATAGGACGAAGAGCGCTTGCCGTAGCCGAATTCGGTCACCGTCAGCACGTACTTCTCATGCGCCTTGAGGAACTCGTAGCGTTCGTCGGAAAGCTCCGTCTCCTCGCCGACCTCTTCATTGGTCAGCGCGATCTCTTCCTCTTCGCCGG
This sequence comes from Mesorhizobium norvegicum, assembly GCF_004919685.1. Classification (GTDB taxonomy): domain Bacteria; phylum Pseudomonadota; class Alphaproteobacteria; order Rhizobiales; family Rhizobiaceae; genus Mesorhizobium; species Mesorhizobium norvegicum. The sequence continues at coordinate 54,749 of NZ_SMYZ01000042.1, forward strand.
CAGCGATTCCGGCGGCAAGCCGCCGTTCGGCCGCCGCCCGCTTGAGATAGGCTGCGCGCTCGGCCGGCGGCGCATCGACATTCTCGATCACCGACATCGAGATGATGCGGTCGGTCTCAGCCATGGTGATGCCGCGCACGCCGACCGAATTGCGGCTCTGGAAGACGCGCACGTCGCCGACCGAGAAGCGGATGCACTGGCCGGAACTGGCGGTCAGAAGCACGTCGTCATTGTCGGTGCAGGTCTCGACGCCAAGAATCTCGTCGCCATCCTCCTCCAGCTTCATGGCGATCTTGCCGTTGCGGTTGACCTGGACGAAGTCGGAAAGCTTGTTGCGGCGCACGGTGCCACGCGTGGTGGCGAACATCACGTCGAGCTCGCCCCAGCTGGTCTCGTCCTCGGGCAGCGGCATGATGGTGGTAATGCGCTCGCCCTGCTCCAGCGGCAGCATGTTGATCAGCGCCTTGCCGCGTGACTGCGGATTGCCGATCGGCAGCCGCCAGACCTTTTCCTTGTAGACGATGCCGCGCGAGGAGAAGAACAGCACCGGCGTATGCGTGTTGGCGACGAACAGCCGGGTGACGAAATCCTCTTCCTTGGTCGACATGCCGGAGCGGCCCTTGCCGCCGCGGCGCTGCGCCCGGTAGAGCGACAGCGGAACGCGCTTGATGTAGCCGGAATGGCTCACCGTCACGACCATGTCCTCGCGCTGGATCAGGTCCTCGTCTTCCATGTCCGCCCCACCATCGGTGAGCTCGGTGCGGCGCGGCGTGCCGAACTCGTCGCGAACGGCGGCAAGCTCGTCCTTGACGATCTGCTGAACGCGCGCGCGGGACGACAAAATGTCCAGATAATCAATGATTTCGGCGCCGATCGTGTTCAACTCGTCGGCGATTTCGTCGCGGCCGAGCGCGGTCAGGCGCTGCAGGCGCAGTTCGAGGATGGCGCGCGCCTGCTCCTCGGACAGATTGTAGGTACCGTCCTCGTTGATGCGATGGCGCGGATCGTCGATCAGAAGGATCAGCGATTCGACGTCGCCGGACGGCCAGCGCCGCTCCATCAACTGCTCGCGCGCGGTCTGCGGATCCGGCGCGGTGCGGATCAGCTTGATGACCTCGTCGATGTTGGCGACGGCGATGGCGAGACCGACCAGCACATGGGCGCGGTCGCGCGCCTTGCGCAGCAGGAATTTCGTCCGCCGGGTGATCACCTCCTCGCGGAAGGCCACAAAGGCCTTAAGCATGTCGGTCAGGTTCATCACTTCCGGCTTGCCGCCGTTCAGCGCCACCATATTGGCGCCGAAAGAGGTCTGCAGCGGCGTGAAACGATAGAGCTGGTTGAGGATGACGTCGGCAACGGCGTCGCGCTTCAATTCGATGACGACCCGGTAGCCCTGGCGGTCGCTCTCGTCGCGAATGTCGGAAATGCCCTCGATGCGCTTGTCGCGCACCAGTTCGGCCATCTTCTCAATCATCGACGACTTGTTCACCTGGTAGGGAACTTCGGTGATGATGATGGATTCGCGGTCGTTGCCGCGCTGTTCGATGTTGACACGCCCGCGCATGACGATGGAGCCGCGGCCGGTCGAATAGGCGCTGTAGATGCCGGAACGGCCAAGCACAATGCCGCCGGTCGGGAAATCCGGTCCCGGAATGATCTCCATCAGCGCCGGCAGGTCGATTGCCGGATTGTCGATGATGGCGATGGCGCCGTTGCAGATTTCGCCGAGATTGTGCGGTGGGATGTTTGTCGCCATGCCGACCGCGATGCCGCCGGAGCCGTTGACCAGAAGGTTGGGAAACCGTGCCGGCAGAACCTTCGGTTCGCTGCCCGACGCATCGTACGTGTCCTGGAAATCGACGGTGTCCTTGTCGATATCCTCCAAAAGCTCGTGTGCGACCTTGGTCAGCCGCGCTTCCGTGTAGCGCATCGCCGCCGGCGGATCGCCGTCGATGGAGCCGAAATTGCCCTGTCCGTCGATCAGCGGCACGCGCAGCGACCAATCCTGCGCCATGCGTACCAAGGCGTCATAGATGGAAGCGTCGCCATGCGGATGGTATTTACCCATCACGTCGGCGACCGGACGCGCCGACTTCACATATTTGCGGTTCCAGTGGTAGCCGCTCTCATGGGCAGCGAAGAGAATGCGGCGATGCACCGGCTTCAGGCCGTCGCGCACGTCGGGCAGCGCGCGGCTGACGATCACGCTCATGGCGTAATCGAGATAGGAACGCTGCATCTCCTCGACGATGGATATCGGCTCGATGCCGGTGGGGCCGCCGTCGGCGCCGCGCGGTGTCTTCTGGTCGGTCAAATCGGATCACAATCTAATCAGGAATCACTTGGGCCTTATATAGGAAGCAAGGCCGAAACTCCAACGTCCGCGGCACTTTTCCAGTGTCATTTTTGGTGGTAATTTCAAATGGATACCACTGATTGCGACGATATGGCCAAGGCGGTTTTCGCCGCCACCGATGCAAAAGCCTGCAATGGACCGTTTTCCCCTGCGAAAGCCACGAGCGCGATGAATTGGACCCCGTGGCTGCCTTTGCGAGCACTGAGCGGTTGGCGACCCCGGGATCTCAACAGCGATCTGATCGCGGGCGTGACATTGGCGGCGATTGCCATTCCCGAACAGATGGCAACGGCCCGGCTGGGCGGCTTTGCCCCAGAGATCGGCTTCTTCGCCTTTGTTGCCGGTTCGGTGGCATTTGCTCTGTTCGGGGCCAACCGGCATCTCTCGTCCGGCGCGGATTCGACCATCACGCCCTTGTTTGCCGGCGGTCTCGCTGTGCTAGCGGCATCCGGGTCGCCGCATTATCTGGCGCTGGCAGCCATGCTGGCGCTGATGGTCGGGCTGATCGTGACCCTAAGCGGTGTCTTTCGCCTTGGCTGGATCGCCGACCTTTTGTCGGTGCCGGTCACGACAGGTTTTCTGGCCGGCATCGCCGTCCATATCATCGTTTCGCAATTGCCCGGACTGCTCGGCCTGCCCTCCGAAAGCGGCGAAACCTTGCGGCACATCGGTGAGATCGCCGGCAATCTCCATCTCACCAATCCCTGGAGCCTCGCGCTCGGCCTCAGTGTGTTCGCGATCGTGTTCTGCGCCGACCGGATCAGCGCCCGCATCCCCGGCGCGTTGATCGGCATGGTGCTCGCCACCATGGCGGTTGCCGTCTTCGGCCTTAAGGACCGCGGCGTCGAGGTGCTCGGCACCTTGCCCAACGGCCTGCCACAGGCCGGCCTGCCGCTTACCAGCCTCGACGATGTGCAGGCGCTGTTTCCACTGGCATTGCTGATCGCCATCGTCGTCATGGTGCAGACGGCGGCCACCTCCCGCTCCTTCGCGCCGCGGCAGGGCGAGGCTCCCGACGTCAATCGCGATTTCGTCGGCGTTGGCGCCGGCAGCATCGCATCCAGCCTGTTCGGCGCCTTTGCCGTCAATGCCAGCCCGCCGCGCACCGCAATCGTCGCCCAGTCGGGCGGCCGCTCGCAATTGTCCGGCCTCATTGCCGCGGCCATCGTGCTGACGCTCGGTGCTTTCGGCGGCGGCCTGCTTGCCGATGTTCCACAGGCGGCCCTTGCCGGCGTTCTGTTGTTCGTGGCGCAGCACATTTTGCGCTGGAAGGTGTTCGCCAGTGTCTACCGGCAGGCGCCGGTCGAATTCGCACTGATCCTCATCACCATGGCGGCCATCATCGTGCTGCCGATCGAGACCGGCGTGGCGATCGGTATCGGCCTGTCGCTGCTGCACGGAATCTGGAGCGCGACCCGCACGCTTCCGATCGAACTGGAACAGGTGCCGGGCACTTCGGTGTGGTGGCCGCCCGGCAACCCAGCTGTCGGCGAACAGCTCCCCGGCGTGCTGGTCGCGGCGTTCCAGGCGCCGCTGTCTTTCGTCAATGCCGACCGCTTCAAGCGTGGCCTTTGCGATCTCATCGACACCAGGAGCGAAAGCGTGAGGCTGGTCGTGCTGGAGGCCAGCAACATCGTCGAAATCGACTATACAGCCGCGCAAGCCCTGATCGACACCGTCACCCATTGCCGCAAGGCGGGCGCGATATTTGCCATCGCGCGATTGGAATCGCTGCGTGCCCAGGCGGCGCTGGCACGATTTGGCATCGCCGAACTGATCGGTCCCGAGCGGATCTTTCACAGCGTCGATGCCGCCATCAGGACGCTCGGTCCAGGCCAAAAGCCGCCACAACAGGACGAAGTCAAATGACGACCCAGCGGGAACCCTTGCTGACCCCCGTCGCTGTCAGGGATTTGCGGCCGACGCAGATCACCGTCGGCATGCGGGAAGTCGCCTTGAAGCGCCAGATGATCCGCTCGCAGAGCGCCAGGAAGACGGGCACGTTTCTCGGCACCCACATGGTTCCGGTCGTGCTGGGGCCGAAGAAGCGCAACTATGTCACCGATCACCACCATCTCGCCCGCGCCCTGCTCGAGGAAGGCATCAGGGATGTTCTGGTGACGGTGATCAGCGACCTGTCGGGGCTCGACAAGGAGGCATTTTTCGTCGTGCTCGATAACAGAGGCTGGATGCACCCGTTCGACGAGAACGGCAAGCGCCGGGACTACGACGCCATTCCCAAAACCATGGCCGAGCTCGTCGACGATCCCTACAGGAGCCTGGCCGGCGAACTGCGCCGGCAGGGCGGCTTTGCCAAGGACACCACGCCGTTCAGCGAATTCCTGTGGGCGGACTTTTTTCGCCGGCGCATCGACAGCAATGCGGTGGCGAAAAATTTCGACAAGGCGATGAAGGAAGCCGTCAGCCTTTCCAAGAGCAAGGACGCGGACTATCTGCCCGGCTGGTGCGGGCCAACATCGGACTAAGCGGCAAGCCTTAGCGGGCCGCTGCGCGGCGGGTGCGATACTGGCCCGGCGTCTCGCCCATGATCCGCCGAAAACGACGATTGAAGGTCGACAGATCGTTGAAGCCGGCCTCGAAGGCGATCGCCGAGACCGCATCGTCAGACATGCATAGCCGCATCGCGGCCCTGTGCAGCCGCGTCTTGAGCAGGAACTGATAGGGCGTCATGCCCGCGACCTGCCGGAAGATGCGCAGGAAGTGATAGGGGCTGGTCGCCGTTTCGCCGGCAAGCTCGGTGAGCGAGACCGGCCCGTCGGCGTCCAGTTCGATCCGCCGCACGGCCTCGGCAACCCGTTTCTGATCGCGGCGGCTTGGTGCGCGCCTGACATGCGTAGCGCCAGAGGCTGTAGCCACGGCAGCACCGGCCATGCGCAGGGAAAGTTCCTCGAAGGCGCCGTTGTCGGCCATCTCGCGCGCGGTTTCCGCCTCGGCCAGCAGTAGCGCCAGGACCGGCAAAGGCGGCAGGCGCGCCGCCTCGAAGGCGAGCTTCCTGGCGCCCGGCACGCCAGCCACGATCCGTTCCATGTAAGACGGCCCGAAATGGAACGAGAGGCAACGGTCGCCGCTGCCATGCTCGTGCCCGCATTCGTAACATGTGCCGGGATTGCCGAGCAGGAGCGCACCGGGCGCCAGCATCGCCGTGCCTTGTTGGGAGCGGTAGCGGAACGTGCCGCTGGTGACCGCAGCGACGCAGAAATCCTGATGTATTTCCTCGAACGGCCGGTCGCCGGCGCCGGCCGTGCAGATCACGTCCGTCACGTGCCAGCCGGGTCCGGATGCGAGCGTGTGCGTGGTCGCTGTCATGGGCGGAATATAGCAATTTTTCCCAAGCCCTGAACCCCGTCACCGCCTACTCCTCTCGGTCTCCTGACAAGAAGAGACCGGAACCATGTTCGACCCCTTTGCCGAAGCCCTGCACAGCCCCGGACCAGCGGAAGGGCTTGCTGAAAAGCTGAAGCTTTACGGCCGCTTCGTCGGCGCCTGGACGTTCGACGCCTCGCGCCATCTCGAGGAGGGCACGGTGCTGACTGGGCGTGGCGAGGTGCATTTCGGCTGGGTGCTCGAAGGCCGGGCGATCCAGGATGTGTGGATCCTGCCCGCGCGGGACACTGGCTCCCAGCCTTCCCTAGGCAAATGGACGTTCTATGGCACGACCCTGCGCGTCTATGATCCCGCCGCGGATGCCTGGCACATCTTCTGGAGCGATCCGCGCAACCAGTATTTCAGCCGCCAGCTCGGCCGCGCCGAGGGTGACACGATCGTGCAAGTGGGCGCCGACGGCACCGGCACATCGGTACGCTGGAGTTTTTCGCGGATCACCGAAGGCAGCTTCCGCTGGCTTGGCGAGCGCTCGCACGACAATGGCGCGACATGGCGGCTGGAGGTCGAGTTCCTGGCGCGCCGCGCAACCACAAGTTGACACCACAAGACATTGTAACAATGGAGAAAATCATGTTCGATCATATCTCGATCGGCGTCCGCGACGCCGCCGCTTCCAAGCGCTTCTATGATGCCGCCCTGAAACCGCTCGGCTACAGCTGTCTGAGCCAGTCACCGGGCTCGCTTGGTTATGGCGCTCAAAACGTCGTGTTGTGGGTGAACGAGGCGGCTCGGCCTGTGCCGTCAGACGACAAATCCGGTCTGCATTTCTGCTTCGCCGCACCAACGCGGACCAGCGTCGACACTTTCCATGCCGGCGCTCTGCGCGAAGGCGGCAGTGACAATGGCGCGCCGGGCCTGCGCGCCGACTACGGCGACAACTACTATGCCGCCTTTGTCGTCGACCCGGACGGCTATCGCATCGAGGCCTATTGCGGCGCTGCCGGCTAAACCCGGTTTCGCTGTCCTGACAGTTCCCACCGACCGGGCTTTGCTCTACCAATATGCTGGTGCGGGCACGGCCCGGCGGGAGGGGTCAGAGATGCCGAGCTTCGACAGCCTGTTCAACGCCTTCGTCACCATTCTCGTGACCATCGATCCGCCTGGCCTGGCGCCGCTGTTCCTCGCCGTGACACGCGGCATGAACCGCGAGGAGCGCCAGCAGGTTTCCGTTCGTGCCTCGATCATCGGTTTCCTGGTGATGGCGCTGTTTGCGGTTGCCGGCGCCTCGATCCTGTCGGTGTTCGGCATCACGCTGCCGGCTTTCCGCGTCGCTGGTGGCTTCCTGCTGTTCTTCATCGCCTTCGAAATGGTGTTCGAGCGCCGGCAGGACCGCAAGGAGAAGATCGGCGATGTCGCCATCACCAAGGACATGATCCACAACATCGCCGCCTTTCCGCTGGCGATCCCGCTGATCGCCGGACCCGGCGCCATTTCGGCGACGGTGCTGCTCTCCGGCTCGTTCCAGGGCTTTGCCGCGCAGGCGGCTTTGGTCGGCATCATCTTCGTCTGCCTCGCCATCACCTATCTGGTGTTCGTGCTGTCGGAACGCATCGACCGCATCCTCGGCCAGACCGGCCGCTCGATCCTGACCCGGCTGCTCGGCGTCATCCTGGCCGCACTGGCCGTGCAGTTCGTCGCCGACGGCATCAAGGCGCTGATGGCGGGCTGAACGATCGGCACATCCTATCTACTGCCGCAGCCTCAGCCGAGGTCGGCCATCATCGATGCTGACATCGCCGCCTTGCAAGGCATACCAGTGGCCACGCAAAGCCGGTGCCGCCGCTTCCGTCCAAGCTAGGTGGCCGTTTTCGCTGGTGACATAGCCTGCTCTCTCCAACAACGTCGCCAATCGGGGAACTGACGATTCAAAAACGGCCGGCAGTTCCGCGCGCGCTCCTGTATATCCGTCCGGCAACATCGAGCCGACCACCTGTTTAAGTTGTTTTTCCGAGCCCCATTCGCTGCTATCGTTCAATACTTTTGTGAACTCGACCAAGAGATACATCGACTGCTCGACTACATCGAGATACGTACTCAAGACATAATCTAGAGACGGGAAAATACGGGACGCTTCCTTTGCTGCCACAGCAGCTATGGCGTCGACATCGTGCTGAAGTTGATAGTAAGGCCTCATGCTGCCGGGAGGATGATCTCGAACTATGGTCCAATGTGCACCAGTCTGCTTGACGGGCTCGGCTATCTCGAGTGCCCAGAGGACGAAAGAAGCCCTTTCAAAGGCTGACGTGAAGTTGTGACAAAAGACACTTCCCTTTCGGCCGACTTCAGCTTTATCTGTTTGTTTCCTATCAACAAATTTTCCTTCAGAAGTCAGTTGGATTGGTTCGTTCTGCGCGGCAATTCGCGCTATTTCAGCGACAAGGAGGCCATAGAGTGACGCCTTGGGCGAAGCTGTTATGGACATCGGCCCGACCCTCACTCAAGCAGCAGTATCGACCACTTCGAAATCATGCGTGATCGTCGCGGTCTTGGCCAGCATCGCGGAGGCCGAGCAGTATTTTTCGATCGAAAGGTCAATCGCCCGTTTGACCTTGTCGCTGGAGAGCGACCGGCCCTTGACGACGAAATGCATGTGAATGCGGGTAAAAACCCTGGGCTCGGTTTCGGCCCGGTCGGCGTCGAGTTCGACGACGCAGTCCTCGACCGCCTCGCGGCCCTTTTCGAGAATATGCACGACATCATAGGCCGAGCAGCCGCCTGTACCGATCAGCACCAGTTCCATCGGGCTCGGCCCCGGCGTCTTGCCGTCCGGTCCGAGCGCGGTTCCCAGAACGACCTTGTGGCCGCTACCGGACTCGCCGACGAAGGTGCGTTCCTCGACCCATTTTACGCGTGCTTTCATCGAACTCGTCCTTCGCCATATTTCGTTGATCGCCAAGTCAGCGTTCAATTCGACAATGCAAAACCCCGAAAGTCCATGAGGGACTCTCGGGGCGCAATGTTTGACTTAAGCCAAAAATAGCATCTGCCGTTGCGATCAGAACGGGATTTCGTCGTCCAGCTCGCGTGAAGAACCGCCGCCGCCCTTGGGAGCGCCGCCGCCACGATTGAAGCTTTCGCTCGGGCTGGACTGGCCGAAATCGGAACCACGGCTGCTGCTGCCACCGGCATAGCCGCCGACCTGGCCGCCCTCACCCTGTCCGCGCGCGTCGAGCATCTGCAGCTCGCCACGGAACTTCTGCAGCACGACCTCGGTCGTGTACTTGTCGGCGCCGGTCTGGTCTTGCCATTTGCGCGTCTGCAGCTGGCCCTCGACATAGACCTTCATGCCCTTCTTCAGATACTGCTCCGCCACCTTGGCGATGCCCTCATTGAAGATGACGACATTGTGCCACTCGGTTTTTTCCTTGCGCTCGCCGGAATTCTTGTCGCGCCAGCTTTCCGACGTGGCAATGCGGATGTTGACGACCGGCTCGCCCGAGTTCAACCGGCGGATTTCAGGGTCCGCACCGAGGTTGCCGACCAGAATGACTTTGTTGACGCTACCCGCCATGATATTTCTCCGCGCTCATCCAAAACAAATTTTTGTTGCAGCACCTTACAGGCTGCGGACGTCAGCCGCCTGCCATGGCTGCCTTTACCCACAAGGTTTTTGTTCTCTATTCGTTCTATGATATATACGACGTTCTGTCAATGTTTGTCAGCAAGATGTAGTGTTCTGGTCCGAGATTTCCATGAAATCGGGAATGGCTCGGGGGCGATCAAATGAAGTCCGTCGCACATGAAGACCAGCAGCGCGAGCAATGGCGAGCAGGCGTGGAAACGCGTATGCATGTGTCGGCCAGCAACGGTGCATCGCAACTTTGCATATTCGAACACTGGGTCGAGCCCACGGTCGGCGCCCCAACGCATTGGCATCCCGTCGAGGAAGTGCTGACCGTCATCGCCGGCAGGGCCGAGATGTGGATCGACGATGAGCACCGCGTCCTGACACCGGGCCAGTCTCTTGTTGTTCCCGCGAAAAGGAAACACGGGTTCAAGAACGTCGGCACCGGAACGCTTCATATTCACGCCGTGCTTGCATCGCCAATCTTCGAGGCGACGTTTGATGGACCTGTTGGGGCAGTGAGGCGCTGGCTTCCGGCAGTCTCGTGAAAAGAGCGCTTGCCAAATCAATAAGTGTAGACTTATGCTTTGGTCATGATCGAAGCAGAGATTTTCCGGGCCCTGGCCGACCCGACGCGCCGCGCTGTCTTTGAGCGGCTCGCCGCCGGCGAGATGAGCGTGTCGGAATTGCGCACCGGCATGACGGTATCGCAGCCGGCTGTGTCGCAGCATCTGGCGGTGCTGCGCGGCGCCGGCCTGGTGGTCGAGCGGCGTGCGGGCCGCAACGCCTTTTACCGCGCCGATCCGCAGGGGCTCGCCCCCTTGCTCTCCTGGATCGAACGCTACCGGACCTTCTGGCCGGAACGCATCGAAAGGCTGAAGGCGGTTTTGAAGGACATGGATCTTTGAAGGACATGGATCAATGAAGAAGGCGGAATCAACGACCAACGAGGGCCAAAGCGACGCCCCGGACGCGATCGAGTTCGAGTACGACCTTGCCGAGCCGCCGGAAAAGGTGTGGCGGGCCCTGACCGTACCGGAGCTGCTCGCCGCCTGGATGATGCCGAACGACATGAGACCCGAGATCGGCAATCGTTTTGCCTTCGCCGGTCCGGATGCGCCGATCGAATGCGAAATCCTCGACGCCGAGCCCGAACGGCTGTTGCGCTATTCCTGGCGGGAGCGCTCGCAGCCAGGCGATGGCGCGCGGCAGGATCCGCTCGACAGCCCATTGGACAGCATTGTCACCTTCACACTCGCCCGCACCGTTTCAGGCGGCACGCATCTGCGCATCGTCCATGACGGCTTCGCCCGAACGGCAATGCCCGCGGTTGCCATGGCCGGCGCCGGCTGCCGCCTCTCGCTCAACGCAAACAACTCACGCAAGCCAATCGCCGCAAACACGCCTCGCCTCTTGCTGCGTGCAGCCTGAGCGACAACAACGGAGACATACAATGAGCGGCCTTGCCAGTCTGGTGCCGATGGTGATCGAGCAATCGAGCCGCGGCGAACGTGCCTTCGACATCTTTTCACGGCTGCTGCGCGAGCGCATCGTCTTCATCAACGGCGAGATCAACGACGACATCTCGGCGCTGGTCTGCGCACAGCTGCTGTCGCTGGAATCCGACAACCCCGACAAGGAGATCTCGCTCTACATCAACTCGCCGGGCGGCGTGGTGACCAGCGGCTTCGCCATCTACGACACGATGCAATACATCAGCTGCCCGGTATCGACCGTGTGCATGGGGTTCGCCGCGTCGATGGGTTCTTTCCTGCTGATGGCAGGCACACCGGGGCGTCGTATCTCGCTGCCGAACGCCACCATCCTGCTGCATCAGCCGCTGGGCGGGTTCCAGGGCCAGGCCTCCGACATCCAGCGTCATGCCGAGCGCATCGGCCGGACGAAAAGGCACATGGCCGAACTCTACGCGCAACATTGCGGCCGCACCTATGAAGAGGTCGAGCGCACGCTGGATCGCGACCACTTCATGACGGCCCGCGAGGCCCAGGCATGGGGCATCGTCGACCATGTTTTCGACACGCGCAAAAAGGCGACCTGAAGCCAGGGCTCTATCCGGCTCCTGCCGGTTGTCGAAGATTTGACGATGCCGGTCTGGTCCCGTCGCCGGCACGTCACTATAGTCCCTGGGATGATCGACACTCATCCGTCCAGACCGTTGCGCCGCCGCGTCATCGTCGTTGTAGCGCTCGCCATTGCGGGCCTCATCAGCGGCGCGGCACTTGCCGAGGACAGTTCGCCGTCGACGCAAAAAAGCGCCCTGCCCGGCGTGACCGGCGACTATCGTATCGCCAAGCCGGCTCCCAAGCCCGAACCCGACGACGCGTTTCCCAGCAACGGCAACGGCCAGTTCAAGATCGGCGATACGGATGTCAGGATTTCCGGCAGCATCACGGTTGATGTCGGGGTGGGCGCGATCAAGCCGTCCAATCGGTAGGGTTTGAACCTTACGAGCGTCGGCGCCGCCCCTCACCTGCCTGCCGGCATCCTCTCCCCGTATAGTGACGGGGAGAGGGACGCTATCATCGACGCTTTCGCCAATCGCCAGCGCGCAAGAAGGGTGCCAAGGCTGCGGCCAGCGTCTTTCTCCCCGTCACTATACGGGGAGAAATGCCCGGCAGGGCAATGAGGGGCGGCGCCGACGCTCGCAATTGGCTGCCTCAATGAAATTTGATTACGCGATTGCTGCGCAGGCACGAGATGATCTCGAACATAAAAACGGCCCCGCCGTGCTTTGCGCAAACGGACGGGGCCTTTTGGATCTCAAATCCAATTTTGCCGGGAGTGTACTGCCGGCGTTTGATTTCGGATGCATCGCGGCATTCCGCCGTCGATCCGACTAGCAGTCTCTGATTTTTGTGGGAGATGGCAGGTCACGGTTTGTCGGGTGGCGAAAACGCTAAACCCTGGCACTTATGCCCGCCACGGCTCCAGTGACAACTGGAACCCTAGGGGACGATCCGGTGGCGTCATGGCTCCGCTCCTGTGTCCGTTGCGACGTTGTTGTCCCGAAGCGCAAATCGCAAATGCCTGCGGCGTCTCGCAGGCCGCCTCTGGGCGGCGAGGCCATCGAAAGACGGCCGGCTTCGTTGACTGCTGGAGTCTGCGCCCCTGAGTCGGGGACGTCAACCTTCAATAGCCGGTTACCGAAAAATGTGATCGCGGGGAGGTTACGTACAAGTCAGTTCTTTGCACAGCTTTGTCAGGAGCGTGTTCGGCCTTTGTTCTTTCCGCTTGCCCGTGCACGCGAAAGACGGTTAAACGCATTTGTCGGGAATTGTGGCGTCTCTCGACGTGGCGGCAAAACTACCTACATAGGGGATGGCCGGGAAAACCCGCCATTCCAGGAAATTCCAGATTCTGAGGCGGCGACCGGCTATGGCCGACCATAAATATCTTTCCATTCGCGGGGCGCGCGAACACAATCTGAAGAATGTCGATCTCGACCTGCCGCGTGACAGCCTGATTGTCATGACCGGCCTGTCGGGCTCCGGCAAATCGTCGCTTGCCTTCGACACCATCTACGCCGAAGGCCAGCGCCGCTACGTCGAAAGCCTGTCGGCCTATGCGCGGCAATTCCTCGAAATGATGCAGAAGCCTGACGTCGACCAGATCGACGGCCTGTCGCCTGCCATTTCCATCGAGCAGAAGACCACCTCGAAGAACCCGCGTTCGACCGTCGGCACCGTCACCGAAATCTACGACTACATGCGGCTTCTGTTTGCGCGCGTCGGCATCCCCTATTCGCCGGCCACCGGCCTGCCGATCGAGAGCCAGACGGTTTCGCAGATGGTCGACCGTGTGCTGGCGGTCGAGGAAGGCACGCGCCTGTTCATCCTGGCGCCGATGGTGCGCGGCCGGAAAGGCGAATACCGCAAGGAATTGCTGGAGCTGCAGAAGAAGGGCTTTCAGCGCGTCAAGGTCGACGGCGTCTTCTATGAAATCGCCGACGTGCCGGCGCTCGACAAGAAGTACAAGCATGATCTCGACGTCATCGTCGACCGTATCGTCGTGCGCGGCGACCTGGCGACGCGGCTTGCCGATTCCATCGAAACCGCGCTGAAACTGGCCGATGGGCTGGCGGTTGCCGAATTTGCCGACAAGCCGCTCGATTCCAGCCAGACCGGCGAGGATTCGGTCAACAAGTCGAAGAACGAGACGCATGAGCGCATCCTGTTCTCGGAAAAGTTCGCCTGCCCGGTCTCCGGCTTCACCATTCCGGAAATCGAACCACGCCTGTTCTCGTTCAACAACCCGTTCGGCGCCTGCCCGACCTGCGACGGTCTCGGCAGCCAGCGCGCCATCGACGGCAATCTGATCGTGCCGGACGAAAACATCTCGCTGCGCGACGGCGCCGTCAGCCCATGGGCCAAGTCGACCTCGCCCTATTACGCGCAGACGCTGGAAGCGCTCGGCAAGGCTTATGGCTTCAAGCTCGGCGACAAGTTCAAGGATCTAACCACGGAAGCCCAGGAAGCCATTCTGCGCGGCACCGGCGAGCGCGAAATCACCTTCCAGTATGATGACGGCCTGCGCTCCTACAAGACGACGAAAACCTTCGAAGGCGTCATCCCCAATCTCGAGCGGCGCTGGAAAGAGACCGAATCCGCCTGGATGCGCGAGGAGATCGAGCGCTTCATGTCGGCGACGCCTTGCCCGGTCTGCAAGGGTTATCGGCTGAAGCCCGAATCGCTGGCGGTGAAAATCGCAGGCAGGCATATCGGCGAAGTCACCGAGCTGTCCATCCGCAAGGCCGACCAGTGGTTCACCGACCTGCCCGCGTCGCTCAACGACAAGCAGAACGAGATCGCGGTGCGCGTCTTGAAGGAGATCCGCGAGCGGCTGCGCTTCCTCAACGATGTCGGGCTCGACTATCTGACACTGTCGCGCAATTCCGGCACGCTGTCGGGCGGCGAGAGCCAGCGCATCCGGCTGGCGTCGCAGATCGGCTCCGGCCTCACCGGCGTGCTCTACGTGCTGGACGAGCCATCGATCGGCCTGCACCAGCGCGACAATGCGCGCCTGCTCGATACGCTGAAGCACCTGCGCGACATCGGCAACACGGTGATCGTCGTCGAGCATGACGAGGACGCCATCCTGCATGCCGACTATGTCGTCGACATGGGCCCGGCCGCCGGCATCCATGGCGGCGAGATCATCGCCCAGGGAACGCCGCAGCAGGTGATGGCCAATCCGAATTCGATCACCGGCAAATATCTGTCGGGCGCTCTCGAAGTGGCGACGCCTGGCGTGCGCCGTGAAGCGAAGAAGAACCGGCGCCTCAAGATCGTCGGCGCGCGCGGCAACAATCTGAAGAACGTCACCGCCGAAATCCCGCTCGGCACCTTCACCGCCGTGACCGGCGTGTCGGGCGGCGGCAAGTCGACCTTCCTGATCGAGACTTTGTTCAAGGCGGCCTCGCGCCGCATCATGGGCTCGCGTGAGCATCCGGCCGATCATGACCGCATCGAGGGCCTCGAATTCCTCGACAAGGTCATCGACATCGACCAGTCGCCCATTGGCCGTACGCCGCGTTCCAATCCCGCCACCTATACCGGCGCCTTCACGCCGATCCGCGACTGGTTCGCTGGCCTTCCCGAAGCCAAGGCGCGCGGCTATCAGCCGGGACGCTTCTCGTTCAACGTCAAGGGCGGCCGCTGCGAGGCCTGCCAGGGCGACGGCGTCATCAAGATCGAGATGCACTTCCTGCCCGACGTCTACGTCACTTGCGACGTCTGCCACGGCAAGCGCTACAACAGAGAGACGCTCGACGTCGTGTTCAAGGGCAAGTCGATCGCCGACGTGCTCGACATGACGGTCGAGGAAGGCGTCGACTTCTTCGCCGCCGTGCCCGGCGTGCGCGACAAGCTCGACACGCTGAAGCAGGTCGGCCTCGGCTATATCCATATCGGCCAACAGGCGACGACGCTGTCCGGCGGCGAGGCGCAGCGCATCAAGCTGGCCAAGGAACTGTCGCGCAAGGCGACCGGCAAGACGCTCTACATCCTCGACGAGCCGACCACCGGCCTGCATTTTCACGACGTCGCCAAACTATTGGAAGTGCTGCACGAACTGGTCGACCAGGGCAACACGGTGGTGGTCATCGAGCACAATCTCGAAGTGATCAAGACCGCCGACTGGGTGCTCGACCTCGGCCCCGAAGGCGGCGACGGCGGCGGCGAACTGGTCGCACAGGGCACACCGGAAGCGATCGTGCGCGAAAAGCGCAGCTACACCGGCCAATTCCTCAAGGAACTGCTGGAACGGCGCCCCGGAGGCAAGCGCGAAGCGGCGGAGTGATCGGACCGGTTGGCGCCTGGAGAGTTTTTGAATGACAATCCGAAGAGCGCTTGCCGGTGATCTCCAAACCGTCGTCTCGCTGACGCAAGCCGCTTATGCACCCTACACCGCCCTGCTCGGCGCACCGCCGATCCCGGTCACCGAAGACTATGAGCCGCGCATCGCGCGTGGCGAGGTCTGGCTGCTCGAGAGCGGCAGCGAACTTGCGGGGCTGCTCACCCTGGAACGGCATGACGATCACGCCATGATCTTTTCCGTCGCGGTCTCCCCTGACTTTCAGGGCAAAGGCTTCGGCATTGCGTTGCTGAAACACGCGGACGAACAGACGCGCCTGTGGGGCCTGCCCGAGGTACGGCTTTACACCAACGCCAGGATGGAGCGGAACATCGCGCTCTATCTGGCCTATGGTTTCCACGAAACGGGTCGCCGGCCCAATCCCTACCGGCCAGGATGGGTGCTCGTCGACATGGCCAAAACCGTCGATGAGATCACAGCGGCCTGATTTTTCTGAACTCGGGAGGATAACATGAGCACATCGGGAACAATCCGCGCCGGCATGGGCGGCTGGACCTTCGAGCCCTGGGATACGTCCTTCTATCCCGACAAGCTTTCCAAGGCCAAGCAGCTGAACTACGCCAGCCGCCAGGTGGCGAGCATCGAGGTCAACGGCACCTATTATTCCAGCTTCAAGGAGCCGACCTTCGTCAAATGGGCCAGCGAGGCGCCGGACGGTTTCGTCTATGCGCTGAAGGGCAACCGCTTCGTCACCAACCGGCGCGTGCTCGGCGAGGCCGGCGAGTCGATGATGCGTTTCCTCGGCTCGGGCGTGGCGGCACTCGGCGAAAAGCTCGGGCCGATCCTGTGGCAGTTCGCGCCGACCAAGAAATTCGATCCCAACGATTTCGAAGCCTTCCTGAAACTCCTGCCGGAAAAGCAGGACGGCGTTGCGCTGCGCCACGCGGTCGAGGTGCGCAACGACACCTTCGTCGTGCCGGAATTCGCCGCACTCGTGCGCAAGTACAAGGTCGCGATCGTCTATGCCGACCATGCCAAATATCCTGATATCGCCGACGTCACCGGCGATTTCATCTATGCGCGGCTGCAGACCGGCAGTGACGACAATCCCGATTGCTACACGCCGAAAGGCCTCGATGAATGGGCGGCACGTGCGAAGACCTGGGCGGAAGGCAAGGTGCCCGCCGACCTGCGGCGCGCTGATCCCGCCACCGAGGCGCCGGTCAAGCCGCGCGACGTGTTCGTCTACTTCATCACCGAGGGCAAGGTGCGCGCGCCGTTCGGCGCCATGGCGCTGATGAAGCGCGTGACAGACTGACGAGCAAAGCGCGTCTCCTATGCGTTTTGCGCGCAGCAAAGCGCTTGATCGTGGCGTATTCAGCGCCATCGTAACCTTATCGACACTTCCTTGCTGCATGAATCCGGCACGCCAAGTTGCAGAGCTGGAACCGCCGCCGGCAAGGAAACGAGGGGCATGTCGCTCGACTACACTTCACTTCTGCTGGCTGTCGGCTTTTCCGCCGCCTGCCTGAGCCTGACATTGTTTGGCATGTGGCTGACCGCTCGCACGGAGAAGTTCCTGCTGACATGGGCGATCAGCCTGGTGTTCGTGGTCGGCGATATTTTTGTCTATGACGCCTATATCGATATGCCCGGGCGCCTGCAGGGCATCGCCACGCTGGCTTTCCTCCTGCTCGGTTTTTCGACAATGCTGGGCGCCGCCTACCAATTCAGAACCGGCGGCTCGCCAATGCCGCGAATGGTGCTTGTCGGCGCCATTTCGCTGGTTGTGACGTTGCCCCCCATGGCTCTTGGCTATGACGGGCTGGGCTTCATGTTCGAAAACGCCTTCGCCGCATTGCTTCTGTTCGTAACGGCGTTCGAATACTGGAAAGGCCGCGACGAAGCCCCTGCCCTGACGATCGGCATCACCGCGCTCTATTCGGCCACCGCCACGTCCTTCGCTCTGTGCGCCATGGTTCTTGTCTGGGATGGAAAGCTGATCCTTGGTCATGCGCCCAGCAACTGGGCCGAGGAGCTGAGCCTCATCATCGTCATCGCCAGCATGACCGGTATCGGAGCGCTTTCCCTGGCGCTCAATCAGGGGCGCCTGGCCAGGCATCACCGCCACAATGCCCTGACCGACCCGCTGACCGGCCTGCTCAACCGCCGCGCCCTGTTCGACCTGCACGGCGATGCCCCGGTCGGTGCCTTCACGGCGGTGGTTGTCTTCGACCTCGACAGCTTCAAGGCCATCAACGACGAATTCGGCCACGCCGCCGGTGATGAAGTGCTGAAGGTTTTCGCCAGGGACCTCGCCGGCAATCTTCGCCCGGCCGACGTCGCCGCGCGCATGGGCGGCGAGGAGTTCGCGCTGGTGCTGAAGCGGACCTTACCCGAAACGGTGGAGGCCACCGCCGAGGCCATACGGGCAGCTTTTGCCGCGCGTCGCATCGAAACCGAGATGGGTTCACTGACATGCACGGTCAGTGCCGGATTTGCCTTCGGCACCAAGGAGGGTCTCAGCTTCGACAAGGTGCTCAGCGCTGCCGACAAGGCGCTCTATGCCGCCAAGCGCGGCGGCCGCAACCGCGTCACCGCCTCTCCATTCCGGCGCGCAAGCTGACCGCGCGCATCGATGCCGTAGCTACGATCAGGATGAGCAAAGGCGGCCCTTATGCCGCGATGACGATTTCATTGAAGGTATCCAGGTCGACATAGAAGACCTTGGTGATCTCCTCGATCAGGTCGTCGTATTCGCAGCCCTGTGACCTCAAGATGTTGATGGCGGCGATGATGTCGACACGTTCGGTAAGCCGCCGCTTCTGGTAGTCCTCGACGTAACGTTCCATGGCTGTCCCTTAGCCTGTGTGCCCAAACGCGTTGAACGACAGAGATCGCAGGAGGGAAGCTAGGAAGCCTTGCTTGCGTGGAACTTGCCGGCTGGAGCCTGCACCTTCCCTCTATCTGCAACCAACCAGACTGATACGGAAGCGGCCGACTCACAAAAGCCCTGGGAAAGACTAGCACGCAGCCCATGGTGCGCCAGTGACGCGGAAGGTTGGAGCGGAGAAATATTGGACTTGCCAATGACTTGGGAACGTCAACTGAAGTCCAACGACGATTCTAGACCGTCAGGAACTTGCGGACATCCGCCCTGTCGAGATCTTCCGCCGGGCCGGTATGGACGATCACGCCACGGTCCATGATGTTGACCTCGTCGGCCAACTCGCGGCAGAAGTCGAGATACTGTTCGACCAAAAGCACGGCAATGCCGGCCTGATCGCGCAGATAGCGGATGGCGCGGCCGATATCCTTGATGATCGACGGCTGGATGCCTTCGGTCGGCTCGTCGAGCACCAGCAGCTTCGGCTGCATCACCAATGCCCGGCCGATGGCGAGTTGCTGCTGCTGGCCGCCGGAAAGATCGCCGCCGCGGCGGCCGAGCATCTGCTTCAGCACCGGAAACAGCTCAAACACATGCGCCGGTATGTTGCGGTCGGCCCGTTTCAGCGGCGCAAAGCCTGATTCCAGGTTCTCCCGCACGGTGAGCAGCGGAAATATCTCCCTGCCCTGCGGCACGAATGCGATGCCCGACCGGGCGCGATCATACGCCGCGCTCCGGTCGAGCGCCTTCCCCTCGAAGGCAACGCTTCCGCTCGTCAGCCGGTGGTGGCCGACGATCGATCTCATCAAACTGGTCTTGCCGACGCCGTTGCGGCCGAGCACGCAGGTGATCTTGCCGGCGCCGGCTTTCAGCGACACGCCGCGCAGCGCCTGGGCGGCGCCGTAGTGCAGCGTGGCATCGGATACTTCGAGCATGTCAGCGCCTTCTCCAGAACCTGAGGAAGGACAGGTCGAAGTGATGGAATTGCACCCGCCAGACCATATTTATCTCCCCAGATAGACTTCGACGACGCGCTCGTCGGCCGACACGAAATCGAGTGTGCCTTCGCTAAGCACCGAGCCCTCGTGCAGGCAGGTGACCTTGACGCCGAGCTCGCGCACGAAATGCATGTCGTGCTCGACGACGATGACCGAATGGTCGCGCGCGATATCCTTGAGCAGCCGCGCGGTTTCCTCGGTCTCTGCGTCGGTCATGCCGGCGACCGGTTCGTCGACCAGAAGCAACTTCGGATCCTGCGCCAGCAGCATGCCGATCTCGAGCCACTGCTTTTGTCCATGGCTGAGATTGGCCGCCAGTTCGTTACGCTTGTCGCCAAGCCGGATGATGCCCAGGATGTCGTCGATCTGCCGCGTCTCGGCCGTCGAGCGGCGATGGAACAGCGCCGGGAAGATCGAGCGCGGCCCCTTCAGCGCCAGCATCAGATTCTCTTCGATAGTGTGGCTTTCGAAGACGGTCGGCTTCTGGAACTTGCGGCCGATGCCCATCATGGCGATCTCGGCTTCATCGTGCTTGGTGAGATCGACCTGGCCGTCGAAGAACACCTCGCCCTCATCGGGCCGCGTCTTGCCGGTGACGATGTCCATCATCGTCGTCTTGCCGGCGCCGTTGGGGCCGATGATGGCGCGCATCTCGCCCTTGTCGAGCACCAGCGACAGACTGTTGATGGCGCGAAAGCCGTCGAAGGAGACCGAGACGCCGTCGAGATAGAGGATCGTGTTCGACTTTGACATGGCCGCTCACTCCGCCGGCTGCGGTTCGGGGCTGGCTGCGGACCAGTCGCCGGGCTTTGTCGCCGCGCTACGAACGATTTTCGCCGGCGGCGTGACGTCGGCATCGGTGCCGGCTTCCTCGGCAATCGAGGCTGCTCGCAACGCCCTGGCGTTGCCGCGCCAGGAATCCCACATGCCGATGATGCCCTTGGGCAGCAAAAGCGTGACGGCGACGAACAGCCCACCCAACGCAAACAGCCAGAATTCCGGCAGCACGCCGGTGAACCAGGATTTGCCGGCATTGACCAGCAGCGCACCGATGATCGGTCCGACAATGGTGCCGCGCCCGCCGACGGCGGCCCACACCACGACTTCAATCGAATTGGCCGGCTCGAACTCGCCAGGGTTGATGATGCCGACTTGCGGCACGTAGAGCGCGCCGGCAATGCCGGCCATGACAGCCGATACGGTGAAGGCGAACAGTTTTACATTCTCCGCCCGCCAGCCGAGGAAGCGGGTGCGGCTCTCGGCATCGCGCACCGCCATCAGCAGCTTGCCGTATTTCGAGCCGACGATCGCCCAGGTGACGAAGACGGCGAGCGCGAGCGTAACAGCGCTGGCCGCGAACAGCGCCGAACGCGTCGCGTCGGCCTGCACGTTGAAGCCAAGAATATCCTTGAAATCGGTCAGGCCGTTGTTGCCGCCAAAACCCATGTCGTTGCGGAAGAAGGCGAGCAGCAGCGCATAGGTCATCGCCTGGGTGATGATGGAGAGATAGACGCCGGTGACGCGGCTGCGGAAGGCGAACCAGCCGAACACGAAAGCCAGCAGGCCAGGCACCGCGAGCACCATCAGGCCGGCAAACCAGAAATGGTCGAAGCCATACCAGAACCACGGCAGTTCCTTGTAGTTCAGGAACACCATGAAGTCGGGCAGGATGGGGTTGCCATAGACGCCGCGCGAGCCGATCTGGCGCATCAGATACATGCCCATCGCATAGCCGCCGAGCGCGAAGAAGGCGCCGTGCCCGAGCGAGAGAATGCCGCAATAGCCCCAGACGAGATCGAGCGCCAAGGCGAGCAGCGCATAGCAGAGATATTTGCCGGTCAGCGCCACAATATAGGACGGGACGTAGAAGGTACTGGTGGGAGACACCGCGAGATTGAGCAGCGGCACGATGACGGCCGCAGCCAACAGGATGAAGATCGTGATGGCGATGCGGCGGTCCGCGCCCGCAGCGAAGAAGCGTCCTGACATCATGCTTCCACCGCCCTGCCCTTGAGCGCGAACAGACCGCGCGGGCGCTTCTGGATGAACAGGATGATCAGCACCAGCACGACGATCTTGCCGAGCACCGCGCCGGCATAGGGCTCAAGGAACTTGTTGACGATGCCGAGCGAGAAGGCGCCGACCAGCGTGCCCCACAGATTGCCGACACCGCCGAAGACGACGACCATGAAACTGTCGATGATGTAGCCGCGGCCGAGATTGGGCGAGACATTATCGATCTGGCTGAGCGCGACACCGGCGATGCCGGCAATGCCGGAACCGAGCGCGAAGGTCAGTGCGTCGACCCATGGCGTTCTGATGCCCATCGAGGCGGCCATGCGCCGGTTGGCGGTGACGGCGCGCATCTGCAGGCCCCAGGGCGTGCGCTTCATCACATAGAGCAGCACCGCGAACACGGTGAGCGCGAAAACCAGAATCCACAGTCGGTTCCAGGTGATCGCAAGCTGTCCGACATTGAACGAGCCCGACATCCACGACGGGTTGCCGACCTCCTGGTTGGTCGGCCCGAAGATCGAGCGCACCGCTTGCTGCAGGATCAGCGAGACACCCCATGTCGCCAGCAGCGTTTCCAGCGGCCGCCCGTAGAGGAAACGGATGACGCCGCGCTCGATGATCAGGCCAACCAGAGCCGAGACGAGGAAAGCGAGCGGCAGCGCGATGACCAGCGACCAGTCGAACAGGTCCGGAAAAGACGTACGGATCACTTGCTGGACGACGAAGGTCGTGTAGGCGCCGAGCATGACCATCTCGCCATGCGCCATATTGATGACGCCCATGACGCCGAAGGTGATGGCAAGGCCGATCGCCGCCAGCAGCAGCACCGAGCCCAGCGAAATGCCGTACCAGATGTTCTGGCCGGCATCCCAGAAGGCCAGCGTCGAATTGATGTTGGCGATCGCGGCCGTGGCAGCTTGCTTGACCGCGTCCGCGGAATTCGCCTCGACAGACGTGAGCAGCGAAACAGCATCACGGTCGCCACGCGCGCCGATCAGCGCGACGGCAGCCAGCTTGTCGGCATCCGGCCGATCGGAGACCAGCACGGAGGCGGCACGAGCCTGTTCGAGCAGAGCCTTGACGCTGGCCACGCTTTCGTTGGCAATGGCCGTGTCGAGCGGCCCGATGTTTGCGGCATCGGGTGTCTTGAACATGGTGTCGGCGGCTGCAATGCGCACTGCCGGGTCCTTGGCGCCAAGCGTCAGCGTACCCAACGCATCGCGGATGACGCGACGCAGCGTGTTGTTGACCTTGATCTTGGTGATGTCGTCCTTGGCCGCCTCGCCCGATGCCTCGCCGCTCAACGGGTCGGAGAGCTGAACGGTTTCGCCCGCTTCCTTGCCGGCAAACACCAGGGAATCGACCTTGCGGACATAGAGGTTGCCGTCGGCGAGCGCCGCAAGCGGCCGTTCCACCGCCGGATCGCCAATGGCCGCCAGTTCGTGGACGACGGCTCCGATCTCCGAAAAACCCTTGGCCGTCGCGAATTTGGCGATGATGCCGCGCAGATCGGCTTCGCTTGCGCCCGATGACGACAGCGTCGCCAGCAGGAACAACAGCGTCAGACCAATGGCGCGAAACAGGTTCATCGGCTCCAGGTGACCTTTGAAAGTTGAATTGGGCGTCCGGACGGCGGAGGAAACCGTCCGGACGCGCGGTCATGGGCATAGACCTGAAGGTCCAGCCCGGGGAGGATCAGTTTGTGCCCTTGCCGCCGCACTTGCCGGTGGCAACATTGAAGTTGCCGCAGGACAGAGGCGCGCGCCAATCGGAGATCAGGTCCTTGGAGTCCGGCAGATAGTCGGACCACTCGTCGCCCATCACCAGACCCGGCGTGCGCGACACGGTTTCGAACTGGCCGTCGGCCTGGATTTCACCGATCAGCACCGGCTTGGTGATGTGGTGGTTCGGCATCATCGTCGAATAGCCGCCGGTCAGGTTCGGCACCGAGACGCCGATCATGGCGTCGATGACCTTGTCCGGATCGGTGGTGCCGGCCTTCTCGACCGCCTTCACCCACATGTTGAAGCCGATGTAATGGGCTTCCATCGGATCGTTGGTGGTGCGCTTGTCGTTCTTGATGAACTTGTGCCAGTCGGCGATGAACTTCTTGTTTTCGGGCGTGTCGACGCTCTCGAAGTAGTTCCAGGCGGCGAGATGGCCGACCAGCGGCGCGGTGTCGAGACCGGCAAGCTCTTCCTCGCCGACCGAGAAGGCCATGACCGGGATGTCCTCGGCCTTGATGCCCTGGTTGCCGAGTTCCTTGTAGAACGGCACATTGGCGTCGCCGTTGACGGTCGAGACGACGGCGGTCTTCTTGCCGGCCGAACCGAACTTCTTGATCGCCGAAACCTCGGTCTGCCAGTCGGAGAAGCCGAACGGCGTGTAATTGACCATGATGTCTTCCGCCGCGACGCCCTTGGCCTTCAGATAGGCCTCGAGGATCTTGTTGGTGGTGCGCGGATAGACATAGTCGGTGCCTTCCAGCACCCAGCGCTTCACCGAACCGCCATCCTCGCTCATCAGATAGTCGACAGCCGGGATTGCCTGCTGGTTCGGCGCAGCACCCGTGTAGAACACGTTGCGCTCGCTTTCCTCGCCCTCATACTGGACGGGATAGAACAGGATGTTGTCGAGTTCGGAGAACACCGGGAGAACCGACTTGCGCGACACCGAGGTCCAGCAGCCGAACACCGCCGCGACCTTGTCCTTGGAGATCAGCTCGCGTGCCTTTTCGGCAAACAGCGGCCAGTTGGAAGCCGGATCGACGACGACCGCCTCGAGCTTCTTGCCGAGCAGGCCGCCCTTGGCGTTCTGCTCGTCGATGAGCATCAGCATGGCGTCCTTCAGCGTCGTCTCCGAAATCGCCATGGTCCCCGACAGCGAATGGAGAATGCCGACCTTGATCGTGTCGTCAGCAGCCTTGGCGGGAGCGGACATCAACAGGCCGGCGGCAACCACGCTCGCCGAAAACATTTTTGTTATGGTCGAGAAATTACCCCTCATATTACAGACTCCCAAGCTGGTTGATTGCACCGCAACACTACAATGCAACCCCCATGCCAATCGCTTTGGCGACGCCGAGGAGAAACCAATAATTACGCATTATCAGTGCCTTGAAATATTAGGCTTATAAAAACAAAGAGAGCCGGTTAAAAATTGATTGAGAGAAATTTGCGCAGCGCACGCGACCTCTGCCTAATTTTCGCCCATTTTTGCCAAATGCCTAGATTTTGGCCTTCGCAGGCGTATCGCCGACGACCGATGTTGCGGCGCAGTGCAAAAATAGGGCAAGCTCGTTCCTCAAACGAGCGACGTCATGGCTTCAGGCATTTCACGCATCTTTATCGGCATATTGCTTCTGGCGGCAGCAACCGGGACCGCACGAGCCGACTTCAGCGACGGCAAGATGCCCGACGGCACCTATCACTGCGAGGTCTACCTGCTCGGCATGTTCCTCAACCTCGGCGACATCACCATCAAGGGGAACGTCTACAGCGGCCCAATTTACACCGGCCTTGGCACCTTCGGCACCGCGCAGCAGGGGTACAACTATCAGATGGATGCAAACGGCGTGATCTCCTGGCTGGGACCGCTGGGCGGCTACACCGCCGGCGGCAACTCGCTGTCGCTGACCCAGGCAACGCTGGACGGCCAGACCACGCCCTCCTTCGACATCATCATGAAACAACCCGACGGCGCCTTCACCGCCTCGACCTGCACCAGAGGTTGAGATGGCAAGAAAAAGGCGCGGAACCTTGTGGGTTCCGCGCCATCACGCAATCGGGGAGGATGTGACTAGATCGTCTTGGCCGACATCTGCGCGGCGATGTAGTCGGCCTGGCGGATCGCCAGCGACACGATCGTCAGGGTCGGGTTTTCGGCGGCCCCAGTGGTGAACTGGCTGCCATCCGACACGAACAGGTTCTTGATGTCGTGCGCCTGGCCGTGCTTGTTGACGACGCCGTCGGCCGCTTTCTCGCTCATCCGGTTGGTGCCCAGATTGTGAGTCGACGGATAGGGCGGCGTCGGGAAGGTGCGCGTGGCACCAACCGCCGCATAGAGCGCCGTGGCCTGCTTATAGGCGTGGTTGCGCATCGCGGTGTCGTTCGGATGGTCGTCGAAATGCACGTCGGCGATCGGCATGCCGTGCGCGTCCTTCTCGTCGGCATGCAGCGTGATGCGGTTCTCCGCGCGCGGCATGTCCTCACCGACGATCCACAGGCCGGCCATGTGGTCGTAGTGGTCGAGTGCGGTGGTGAACGAGCGGCCCCAGGCGCCGGGATCCAGGAAGGCCGCCATGAACGGCAGGCCGAGTGACAGCGTCTCGAACTCGTAGCCGCCGACGAAACCACGTGACGGATCATGGCGCGCCTCGTCGCGGATGATGCCGGCCATGGTGGTGCCGCGATACATGTGCACCGGCTTGTCGAAGATGGCATAGACCGAGCCGGTGGTGTGGCGCATGTAGTTCTTGCCCACCTGCCCCGACGAGTTGGCAAGACCATCGGGGAATTTGCCCGATGCCGAATTGAGCAACAGCCTTGGGCTCTCGATCGAATTCCCCGCAACGGCGACGATGCGGGCCTTCTGCTCCTGCAGCTTGCCGTCCTTGTCGGCATAGACGACGCCGGTCACCTTGCCCGAGGCGTCATGGTTGATCTTGATCGCCATGGCGTTCGGCCTGACTTCAAGATGGCCTGTCGCCTCGCCCTTGGGGATCTCGGTGTAGAGCGTCGACCATTTGGCGCCCCATTTGCAGCCCTGGAAGCAGAAGCCGGTTTGCTGGCAGGACATGCGGTCGTCGCGCTCGACCGAGTTGATCGCCATGTTGCCGGTGTGGCATTCCTTGTAGCCGAGCTTGTCGGCGCCGGCTTTCAACACCTTGAAATTGTTGTTGCCCGGCAGCCGCGGCCAGTCATTGGTGCCGGTGACGCCCATCTTGGCTTCGGCCTTGGCGTAGTAGGGCTCCATCTCGGCCAGTGTGATCGGCCAGTCGAGCAGGTTGGCGCCTTCCAGTTTGCCGTAGGTCGACAGCGTCTTGAACTCATGCTCCTGGAAGCGCAACGAGGCTCCCGCCCAATGCGTGGTCGAACCGCCGACCGACTTGACGATCCAGGCCGGCAGGTTCGGAAAATCCTTGGCCACACGCCAGTCACCGGATGTGGTGCGCTTGTCCGTCCAGGCGAGCTGTGCGAACGAACCCCACTCGTCATTGATGAAATCCTCATATTCGTGGCGCGCGCCGGCTTCCAGGATGACGACGTCGACACCCTTCTGGGCGAGTTCGTTGCCGAGCGTGCCGCCGCCGGCGCCCGAGCCGATGATGACGACCACGCCGTCGTTGTTCAGATCAAATGAAGCTGCCATGGTTTCCTCCCATGATTTCTGTTTGCGGGTTCAGGAACGACGGGGCTCAGAGCCACTCTATGTCGTTGAAACCGCGCGCGATGTAGCCGCCCTTGGAATAGGACTCGCCCTCGTAACCGAAGATCGGCCACACCTCTTTCTGGTTGTACAGGCTGACGACGAGGCCGCCACGGATGGCCTGGAAGAACGGCGTCGCCTCGATCTGCTTCAGCACGCCGACGCGCTGGTCCTCCCAGCCGAGGCCGCGGTAGCCGCCGTCACCGGACTTCTTGTCTAGGTCGGCGATGCCGTCTTCGATCGTCGCCTTGTAGGCGGCGTCCTTGCCGGCCTGCTCGTCATGGCCCTTCACGGCAATGGCGTAATATTTGTCGGGAACCTGATCGTGCGGATAGATGTCGCGCGCCATCTGGATCAGCGTCGCCATGGTTTCGGGCTTGAGCGCCGATGTCTCGAGGCCCCAGGCATGTTCGGGGCTGATGACCGCACTGCCGGAGATGACGAGCAGCGCGCCGATGCCACCCCGCTTGAGAAGTTCACGACGTGAAAGCCCAGGCTTCGCGTCATAGATCGTGACCATTTTATTCCTCCCTGCTTGCTATGTGCGCTCTGGTGAGCGCCGTTGCTGGCGCCGCACCTGCCGGTGCGGTTGCTATGTCTCCTATTGGAAGCGACCTCCGCGTTGCAGAACCTCGATCTTGTAGCCGTCCGGATCCTCGATGAAGAAAAAGCGGGCGATCAGCGACCCGTCGCGGTTGAACTCGACGATCTTCTTCGGGTTGAGGCCGAGCGCGCCGAGACGGTCATGTTCGCTGTCGAGGTCGACGACCGAGACCGCGAGGTGGCCGTAGCCATCGCCGAGCCCGTAAGGCCCCTGCCGATCCTTGTTCACGGTCAGTTCGAGTTCGAACCCTGTCTCGGCATTGCTGAGGTAAATGAGCGTGAATGTCTCGAAGTCCAGCCTGTCGGCGACATCGAGCCCAAAGGCATTTCTGTAGAAATCGACGGATCGGGCCTCGTCGAGAACCCGGATCATGGAATGGATCGCTTTTGCCAAATCAGTCTCCGTCCTAATGTGTGGAAACGATTATGGGCAGCGCGGAAAAAAGGTGGTGGCAGCCGGTTACCACGCTCAAGACCCGTGAATTGTCCTGCTTCGGCGACGGGGACGAAAGTCCGATTGCCGTTCCGCCAATTTTGCCCGACAATGCATGTGGGGACAGGTTGAGCGGTGTCAGGCTGCGCGCCGTCCACCCAAGACCAACAATCATGGGAGGTTTGTCGGATGTGCAGGGTGTTTGCGGGCCAGGATCCCGAAGGCTATCGCCAGATCAACCGGTCGATTCGCATCGACGGCCACTCGACCAGCATCCAGCTTGAAGCGACATTCTGGGCTTTGCTGGACGAAATCGCCGAAAATCAGGGTTTGACGACGCCAAAATTCATCTCCAAGCTCTATGACGAAGCCATCGAGATCAACGGCGCCATTCCGAACTTCGCATCGATGCTGCGCACCACCTGCGCGCTCTACCTGCGTGGCCATAGGCCTGATGTGGACGAGCAGATGGCGCTGAAGCGGGAAGCTGCCTAGCGCGCTTCCACAGCGACAGCGAGCGCCAATCGGCTCATGTCGGTGAAAAGCGCCTGGCGTTCGGAATAATCGGTCAGTTCACCGGTCTCGATGTTGTCGACCACCGCGCAGATCGACAGCGCACGAGCCCCGAAATGCGCTGATATGCGGTAGAGCGCGCTGGTTTCCATATCGACGGCCAGAGCTCCGGCTGCCTGCGCGTCGGCAAAACGGGCGCGTCCTTCCGGGTGATAGAAGATGTCGCTGCACACCGTCAGGCCCGCACAATGGTCGATGCCAAGTTCGGCTGCCTTGGCCAGCGCACAGGCGAGAAGCGCCGGATCCGGGCCGGCGGGTCCATAGAGGCCGAAAACCTGACCGCTCTGGGCGCTCTCCGCCTGTGCCGATTGCGAGATGACAAGGCTGCGCAGTTTTGCCGTGGCGGTCAGGCTGCCGCAGGTGCCGGTGCGGATCAACGTTCGCGCACCAAAATGTTCCAGCAATTCATGCACATAGATCAGAAACGATGAAACGCCGATGCCCGTCGCCTGAATGCTGACGGGTTTGCCGCCAAACAGCCCGGTAAAGCCAAGCGCGCCACGTCGGCGATTGATGCAGCGCGGCGCCTCCAGAAACGTTTGCGCCATCCACTCGGCGCGCTGCGGATCACCCGGCAACAACACTGTGTCGGCGTAGTCGCCCTTGTCTGCTTCGTTGTGTGGCGTCAATCGCTGCTCCCCCGAGCCGGCCTGCCGTTTCACCCGCAATCATGGCGTTGTCGCGGCGCAGCGCAAGGAAAGAACATGAAGGAGGTTCTAGGACTCCAGCACGTCCTTGACGATCGTTGCCAGTTGCTTGAGCGAGAACGGCTTTGGCAGGAAGCCGAAATGCGCGTCGGCAGGCAGGTTTCTGGCGAATGCGTCCTCGGCATAACCGGATACGAAGACGAACTTGATGTCGGGCTGGCGCTTGCGCAACTCACCAAGCAGCGTCGGCCCGTCCATTTCCGGCATCACCACGTCGGAAACGACGATGTCGACCTTGCCGCCCAGCGCCTCGAACACCTCCAGCGCCTCCACGCCCGATGACGCCTCGTGCACGGTGTAGCCGCGCGAGGTCAGCGCCCGCATGCCGCCCATGCGCACGGCATCCTCGTCTTCGACGAGCAGCACCGTGGCCGAGCCCGACAGGTCCTTGGCCGCATCGGCGACCTTCGCCGGCGCCGCCGGCACATCGCCGGGCTCGCCTGCTTTTCTCGCTTCCGCAATATGACGCGGCAGGAAAATGCGGAAAGTCGAGCCTTTGCCGACTTCGGAATCGCAGAAGATGAAGCCGCCTGTCTGCTTGATGATGCCGTAGACCATCGACAGGCCAAGGCCGGTGCCCTTGCCGACTTCCTTGGTGGTGAAGAAGGGCTCGAAGATCTTCTTCAGCACGTCGGGCGCGATACCGCTGCCGGTGTCCTCGACTTCGACCACGACATAGTCCGCCGGGGCGAGCTCGCGATAGGAAAAGGCCTTGCACTCCTCGGCGGTCACATTTCGGGTGCGCACGGTGAGATCGCCACCCGCCGGCATTGCGTCGCGCGCGTTGACCGCAAGGTTGACCACCACCTGTTCGAACTGCCCGATATCGACCTTGACCGGCCACAGGTCGCGGCCATGGTCGACCTTCAGCTTGATGTCGTTGCCGACCAGCCGGGCCAGCAGCATCCTGAGATCGGCGAGCACGTCGGTCAGGTTGAGCACTTCCGGCCGCAATGTCTGCTTGCGCGAGAAGGCCAGCAGTTGCCGCACCAGCGAAGCCGCCCGGTTGGCGTTCTGCTTGATGTTCATGATGTCGGGGAAGGACGGGTCCGACGGACGGTGGTTGGTCAACAAAAGGTCCGACGCCATGATGATGGCGGTCAGCACATTGTTGAAATCATGCGCGATGCCGCCGGCAAGCTGGCCGACCGCCTGCATCTTCTGGCTTTGCGCCATCTGTCCTTCGAGCGCCTTCTGCTCCGTCGTCTCGACGGCGTAGACGATCGCCGACTCCTCGGCGCCTTCGCCGCCGGTGCCGTCGGCGACCGCGTTGACGTAGAAACGGATGTGCCGCTCGTCGTTGCCGGGCAAAAGCGTGTCGATCGGCTCGATGTCGGCCTGCCGCTGCTGCGCTCTTTCGAAGGCAGCCGCAAAGGCGGGCCGGTCGCGTTCATGGATCACCGTGTCGAGCCGCACACGGCGATCGACGGCGTCGCCATCGACGACGGCTGAAAACAGCGACAGGAACGGCGCATTGGTGCGCAGGATGCGCCCGTTGTGGTCGACGCCGGCTATCGCCATCGGTGTCGAGTTGAAGAAGCGGGTGAAGCGCACTTCCGAGGCCCGCAAATCGGCCGAGGAGTCCTCGCCTTGCGTGCGGTTGAGCACAATTGTGCGCGTCGGCCCGTTGAGGCCTTCGCGGCTGGCCGAAACGCGATGCATGAAGCGCACTGGCAGCGCCTCGCCCGTCATCGTCGTCAAATCGAGATCGATCACCGCGTTGCGTGTCGTGCCGGGGTCGGCCTTGACCGAGCGGACCAGCGCCATGCCGTCGCCGGCCACGATCTCGGCCAGGGAGACGGCACCGGGCGTGAAGCTGGTGAGGTCGATGCCCAGCCATTCGGCGAGCGTGGCGTTGATGTAGGTGACGCGGCCTTCCTGGTCGGCCGAAAAGAAGCCGGCCGGCGCGTGGTCGAGATGATCGATCGCCTTTTGCAAGTCGAGGAAGAAACGCTCCTGCTCGGCCCGCTCCTGCGAGATGTCGGCCAGCTGCCAGGCCAGCATCGGCAGCCGCTGGCCCGGAACGCTGAAGGTGCGCGCCCGCGCCCTGTACCAGCGGGCGCCTGGCTCCGCGCCTGGCCGAATGGATTGCGCGAGCCGAAACTCACCATCGCCCGGCTGGGCGTCACGCAGGCCGGACGCCAGGCGATAGATCGTCACCGAAGCTTCAGGAACATCCGAGAGCAACCCCTCGACCGTCTTCAGGTCGGCCGCCGACGACGCTCCGGTCATGTCGGCATAGGCGCGATTGGCGTAGACGACACGGCCTTTGGTGTCGGTGACGAGAAGGCCCTGCGACATGGAGTCGACGAAGGATTTCGACAGTTCGTCGCCCGTCGAACGTGGCGTGACCTGCACGAAGCCGATCGCCGTGGCAAACAGGAAGCCGACGCCGATCATCGCCAGCACGCCGAGCATGCCGAGCAGGAAAGGATCGCCGAGGCGCTCGCGGAACAGGCCGAAAACGATCGCCGCCCCCGTCAGAACGACGATGAAAATGATAAGCCGGGTGACCGCGCCCGGTCGCGTATTCTGGTCGACGATCGGTACCGGATAGAAATCGCCGCGCGCTTCCTTGGCCATATGCCCCCTGCTCGTGAATTCCGGTGTTCCGACACCCGCCCGTACCGGGTTGAATCACATTCTCCTAGTCCGGAAAAGGCCTGGGCGGCAAATGTCGGATAAAAATGATGTCTTGCGGCCTTCGGAGTTTTTCTAGCTGTTCACCAGCGTGAAACGCAACTTGCGGTGGCCCGCCGCAACGGTCTAGTGTCGCATCACTTCCAAGGGCAATCAGGGGTAACCAATGCAATGGCTGGATAGCGTGGCGGGCCCTGGTTATGCCGCAGCACTGTTGTGGACGTTTGCAGCACTTGTCCTGCTGGTCATCGTTCTCGTCATCATCAAGCTGGTGCGCAATCTGACGTTCGGAACTTTCGTTGCCGGCGGCCGCAACCGCAAGACGCGGCTGGCCGTCATGGATGCCACCGCTGTCGACAGCCATCGCCGGCTGGTGCTGGTGCGCCGCGACGACATCGAGCACCTGCTCTTGATCGGCGGCCCAACCGACGTCGTCGTCGAGCGCGATATCCGTCTTTCGGCGCTACGCCGTCCGGCATTGACCGGAGATGGCGGCTTGCAGCCGGTCCCGGCCACCGCGGCCCCGGCGGCAAGGCCGCGTCCGCCGCAACCCGCTCCACCGCCGGCAAGACAGGCACCCGCTCCGCAGCCGGTGAACACGGCGCCGCCCGCCCGCCCGCGCCAAATAGCGCCGGCACCGGCACCGGCACCCGCGGCAAAGCCGGTGGCGCAGCAAAGCTACCAGCCGACCAATGTCACGCCGCTGCCCGCCTACGGCTCCGCCAATGCCAATGTCGTCAGGCACGCGCCACCGCCGCCACCTGTGCAGGACAGCATCGACGACACGCTGATGAGGGAACTCGAAGTGTCGCTCGACCAGCCCCGCTCAGGCGGCCCGGTGAGCAAACCGGTGGCGAAGGCGCCTCAGTCGCTCGACGATGAAATGACCAAGCTTCTCGGCGAACTCTCCAGCCAGAAGCGATGAGCGGCCGCTGAGTCACTATATCAAGATATCAAGCGAAAATCGTAACCGGTTTGGCTGCCGAACCACCTTTCGGAAGGCCCATACGTCAAGGGCTTGTGGATTTCGTGCGCCCTGAACGGTGGATGCCACGCCAATAGAAATGGCCGGAAAACCGGCCATTTCAAAATCAACGTCGCTCATGACGGCTGGTCGTGCGCCGCCAGCCTTGACCCTTAGTCGTCGCGGTAGACTTTTTCGCGGCGCTCATGCCGCTCCTGCGCTTCGATCGACAACGTTGCGATCGGACGCGCATCGAGCCGCTTCAGCGCGATCGGCTCGCCGGTCTCCTCGCAATAGCCATAGGTGCCTTCGTCGATGCGCTGCAGGGCGGAATCGATCTTTGCGATGAGCTTGCGCTGACGGTCGCGGGCCCTGAGCTCGATAGCGCGGTCGGTTTCCGAAGAGGCGCGATCGGCCAGATCGGGGTGGTTGGCGTTCTCTTGCTGCAGGATTTCCAGTGTTTCGCGCGCTTCGCGCAATATGTCATTCTTCCAGGTGACGAGCTTTGAGCGGAAGTAGGATTTCTGCCGCTCGTTCATGAACGGCTCGTCTTCGGAGGGTACGTAATCGGCGGTAACGATGTCGTTCATTCGACTCACCCAAACTGCCCCAATTTTCGCGCCTATATATTCGTCGCCCGACGCCTGCACAAGCGCAATCGGCCGCCGTCTCACGCAATTGTTAATGTGCACCGGCGCGCGCCTTTGCAGCAGCGTACGGTCGCTTTGGTACCAAACTACGCTGCGACACTTTGGATCCGGCAAAACATGCTTTCCGAAGATCGACCGTGATCTTCTGGCCGAAGCACAGGCGCCTTTTGCGGCGCCGCCGCATGGTGATTCGCTGTGTTCGACGAACACGGGCCATTGTGCGCAATGCCGTTCTCGTGGCTAATCCTGGAAGGCTTCGGCATTCGGAGGTTGGGTGAGCAGGCTTTATCTGTTGCGACATGCCAAGGCTGGCTGGGCGCTGCCCGGCATGCGCGATTTCGATCGCCCGCTCGATGCATCCGGCCGTGCCGATGCCGAAATGATGGGCGCCGCCATGCGCTCCCGCTTCTATGTTCCGGACCTGACGCTGTGCTCCAATGCCAAACGCGCCAAGGAGACGCTGGAAGGCCTGGCCGGCCAGACCGACACCGGCCGGGTCCTGTTCTTCGACACGCTCTACAGCGCGGACGCGGCCGGTTACCTCCAGCTCATCCGCGACAATGGCGGGGCTGGTTCATTGCTGGTCATCGGCCACAATCCGATGACGGAAGATCTCGCCATGGCGGTTTCGGGCGACGGCGACGAGACGGCGCGGGCCACGCTCAACCATGGGTTCCCGACCTCGGGCCTCGCCGTCGTCCGTTTTGACGGCGATCTTGCCAAGGCCGCCCAGGGCACCGGCTATCTCGAAGCGTTCCTGACGCCGGCCGATCTCTGAAGCCATTTCAAAGCCTGGTTGCAGAGCCTATATCGGACGGACCGAAGTCCGAGAGAGCATATTTTGGCATCATCGCTGACCACCTTCACCGACGAGGCGAGGATTGCCCTCGACACGCTATCGGGCCGCGCCACCGGGCTTTTTTCCCCATCGCTGCGCCTCGGCGTGACCGGATTGTCCCGCGCCGGCAAGACGGTGTTCATATCGGCCCTTGTCCACAATTTGATCCATGGCGGGCGCCTGCCGCTGTTCGAGGCGCAGAAATCGGGGCGCATCGCCCGCGCCTTCCTCGAGCAGCAGCCGGACGACGCCGTGCCGCGCTTCCAGTACGAGGATCACATCGCCGCCCTGGTCAACGACCGCGCCTGGCCCGATTCGACGCGCGCCATTTCGGAACTGCGGCTGACCATCGAATATGAATCGGCCTCCGGCTGGAGCCGCATGTTTTCCTCCGGCAGACTGTCGGTCGATATCGTCGATTATCCCGGCGAATGGCTGCTCGACCTGCCGCTGCTCGGCAAATCCTTCGCCGATTTTTCGCATGAAGCCTTCGAAATGGCCGTTCTGCCGGTGCGCGAGGACCTGTCGCGGGCCTGGCGGACGCTGTCGGCGGAGATCGACCCGAACGCCGATGCCGACGAGATGACGGCGCGCCGCCTGGCCGAGAGCTTCGCCGCCTATCTCAAGGCGTGCAAGCTCGACGAGCGGGCGCTCTCGACCTTGCCGCCCGGCCGCTTCCTGATGCCGGGCGATCTCGAAGGCTCGCCGGCACTGACCTTCGCGCCCCTGACCGGGATTGGCGACAGGCGTCCGCGCCCGGGCTCGCTGCACGCCATGATGGACAGGCGCTACGAGTCCTACAAGACGCATGTCGTCAAACCCTTCTTCCGCGAACACATCACCCGCCTCGATCGCCAGATCGTGCTGATCGACGCCATGCAGGCGCTGAATGCTGGCCCCGGCGCCATGGCCGACCTGGAGCGCGCGGTGACCGAGATCCTTAGCTGTTTCCGTCCCGGCCGCGGCAGCTTCCTCACCGACCTGTTCTCGCGGCGCATCGACCGCATACTGGTTGCGGCGACCAAGGCCGACCATCTGCATCACGAAAGCCATGATCGCCTGCAGGCGATCGTGCGGCGGCTTGCCGACCGCGCCGTGGCACGGGCGAACTTCACCGGCGCCGATGTCGATGTCGTCGCCATGGCGGCGATGCGCGCGACACGCGAAGGCACCGTCAAGCAAGGGCGGGAGACGCTTCCCGTCATCATCGGCACGCCTATCGCCGGCGAGAAGATCAACGGCGAGACCTTTGATGGAAAGACAGAAACAGCCATATTTCCCGGTGACTTACCGGAGAATATTGACGCGGTTTTCGATATTTCGGGAGCCGATCACAAGCAGGACTCCGCGGACCCGGCAATCCGCTTCGTCCGTTTCCGTCCACCAAAGCTCGAACGCACGGCCGAAGGTGTCACGCTGTCGCTGCCGCATATCAGGCTCGACCGAGCCTTGCAGTTCCTGATCGGAGATCATCTGGCATGACCGTGCCCCGCAAACCGGCGGCATTCCGCATCGAGCCGGAAGCCTCATCGAGACAAGAAACGCCGGAGGCGCGCAACGCCCAGGCCGACACCCAGCGCAAACCCCGCGCGATGAAAACCGATGTCGCTATGGTCATACCGGCGGAAGTCGACGTCTTCGACGAACCTGACATCATTGCCGCGGAGCCGCCACCGGCCATCGCCCGCAGGAAACGCTCGCTGCTCGGCGGCATCTTCTTCGGCGCCTTTGGCGTGCTGGTTTCGCTGGCTGTCGGCCTGTGGACCGATCAGCTCATACGCGACCTCTTTGCGCGCGCCGAATGGCTGGGCTGGCTGGCCGCGGGCATGGCCGCCATCGCCGTGCTGGCGCTTGTGGTGATCCTGATTCGCGAGTTCCTGGCCATCGCCCGCCTCGCCGAGGTCGAAAAGCTGCAAAAGCGGGCGCTCGATGCGATCGCGCGTGACGATCCCAAGGCGGCACGATCGGTCGTCGACGAATTGTCGGCCTTTGTCGCGGCCAAACCCGAGACCGCGGCCGGCCGGCGCGCGCTGGCCGAACTGCGCGGCGAGATCATCGACGGCGGCAACCTGGTGCGCCTGGCCGAAGCCGAGATTCTCGGACCACTCGATGCCAGGGCAAAGGTGATGATTCTCGAGGCCGCCAAGCGCGTCTCGCTGGTGACGGCGGTCAGTCCGCGCGCACTTGTCGATGTCGCCTACGTCGTGTTCGAGGCCGGGCGGCTCATTCGCCGCCTGTCGGAACTCTATGGCGGACGGCCGGGAACGCTGGGTTTCTTTCGCCTGGCGCGCAGCGTGCTGGCGCATCTGGCGGTCACCGGCTCGATCGCGGTCGGCGACAGTTTCGTCCAGCAGATCGTCGGTCACGGCCTGGCGGCGCGCCTTTCGGCCAAGCTCGGCGAGGGCGTCGTCAACGGCATGATGACGGCGCGCATCGGCATCGCGGCGATGGAGACGGCGCGCCCCCTGCCCTTCAGCGCCGCGAAGCGTCCCGGACTGGGCGATTTCCTTTCGGCGCTGACATCGTTTGCAACCAGGAAAGATGGTGAAACAACCCCGTCCGGCAAGTGAGCCCGGCCGGAGCGTTTGGACCTGCGGAATTGTCACCGGACTGCTTTGCGGCGGCCCCGCAGTGACGAAGCATTAACCAATCTTGTTCATGGTCAGACGGGTTCCAAACAGCCTCTTTGTTGCCGGGTGTCGTCGATGAAAAGTGTCATACTATCCAGCGTCCTGCCCCTGGCAACCGTGATCACAGCGCTCGTCGGCATTGCCGGAGCGGCCTCCGCGGCGGAGCCGGACAAGCAGTTCTTCCAGTCGGCCGAAGGCAAATGGATCGGTCCTGGCGAAATCGTCGCCGGCAAGTACAAGGGCACCAAGTTCAACTGCAGCTTCACCGGCTCGACGCCGGACGGCAAGGTCGGCATGTCGCTCGACGGCGGCTGCCGGGTCGGCATGTTCACCCAGCCGATGTCGGCCAAGATCGAGCGCAAGGGCCGCGAGGGCTACAGGGGCAGCTTCATGGGTGGCGCGACCGGTTCCGGCCTCGACATCATCGGCGGCAACGTCGTCGATGCCCGCAAGGTGGTCTTCACCATCAACCGCAACCAGCTGCGCGGCGTCATGCAGGCCCGCATCCCCGACGACAATTCGATGACGGTGACCATTGCAGTGCGCGTCGACGACCAGTTGGTGCCGGTGATCGGCATGAGCCTGAAGCGCGTCGACGCCGTCGAAGTCGGCTCCATCGCGCCGAACTGAACAATCATCGATCCCTGAAAACAAAGAAGCGGCGACCCAACGGTCGCCGCCTCGTTTGAACCGGTAGAATCAGGCGCTTAGCCCTTGATCTCGAATCAGGGCGTTAGCCCTTGATCGCGGCCGTCACTTCGTCATACGCCTTGCAGGCGTCGGCCAACGTCGTGGCGCCCTGATACTTGGTTGTCACCGCCTGGACCTTGGCGGTCAGATCAGCCGCCTTGGACGGGTCCTTGGTGATCGCTTCCTGCAGCGCGGCAGCCATGTCCTGCGCCTTCTTGGTCGCGATTTCCGCCGTGCACTCAGGCGCCTTCGAGCAAGCCGAACCGGCAAGCACCGCCAGGCCGACGGCAACAAACAAAAACTTCTTCATGTCAGTCATCTCCTCAAAAGGGTGCGACTTGATCGTCGCTCACCCTCCAACGGCCGAAGCCGAGCGTCCTTAGCCTTCGATTGTGGCAAGATGCAACGTGTTCCCGGTGTCAACTTGTGTATCGCGCCTGCAACATCGCCGGCGATCCGGATTCGGGCTGTTCGATGCCCGCCGAAGCCCCTATCTTCGCCCCTTGTCACACAAACCCGAAATCGGAATCGGTCCTCAAACGAGCGGAATGGCGGCATGGCGGTAGAGGCATCGAGCAGCGATCTGGTTCAAGTGGTGGCGCTGCTTGCGGCCGGCGTCGTCGCCGTTCCGATCTTCAAGCGCATGGGCCTCGGCTCGATCCTCGGCTATCTGGCCGCAGGCGTGGTCATCGGCCCGTTCGGCCTCCGCGTCTTTTCCGAATCGGAAGCCATTCTTCATGTCGCCGAGCTCGGCGTGGTGATGTTCCTGTTCATCATCGGGCTGGAAATGCAGCCGTCGCGGCTGTGGGGCCTGCGCCGCGAGATCTTCGGCCTCGGCGCGCTGCAGGTCGGTGTCTGCGCGCTGCTGCTGACCGCTGTCGGCGTGGCGGGAGGGTTTCCGATCGCGCAATCCTTCGTCGCCGGCGCCGGCTTCGTGCTCACCTCGACCGCGATCGTCATGCAACTTCTCGAGGAACGCGGCGAAATCGCCGCACCGAAAGGCCAGCGCATCGTATCGGTCCTGCTGCTTGAGGACCTGGCCATCGTGCCGTTGCTTGCCCTGATTGCGTTCCTGGCGCCTGGTGGAGCCGACACCAGCCTGTCGGAGCGGCTGACCGAGGTCGGCATCGGCCTCGCCGCGATCGTCGGCCTGGTGGTGGCCGGCCGGTATCTGCTCAATCCGTTCTTCCGCATCCTGGCGGATGCCCGTGCTCGCGAGGTGATGACGGCGGCAGCACTTCTGGTCGTTCTCGGATCCGCGCTCGCCATGCAGCTCAGCGGCCTGTCGATGGCGATGGGCGCATTCCTGGCCGGCGTGCTGCTGTCCGAATCGACCTTCCGCCATCAGCTCGAAGCCGACATCGAACCCTTCCGCGGCATCCTGCTCGGCCTGTTCTTCCTTGCCGTCGGCATGTCGCTCGACCTGCATGTGGTCGCCGCGAACTGGCGGCTGATTGCCATCTATGTCGTCGCCTACATGGTGATGAAGGCGTTCGGCATCTACATCGTCGCCCGTATCCTGAAAACTGGCCATCGCGAGGCGCTGGAGCGCGCGGTCTTCATGGCGCAAGGCGGTGAATTCGCTTTTGTCCTTTACTCCGCGGCCGCGGCAGTCGGCATCATCGACGGCAACGCCAACGCGACGCTGACGGCGATCGTCATCATCTCCATGGTGCTGACGCCGCTGGCGATCATTGCGTTGCGATATCTCACGCCGCGCGACGAACAGTCGCTCGACGGGGTCGATGTCGCCGATGGCCTGACCGGCAGCGTGCTGGTCATCGGTTTCGGCCGCTTCGGCCAGATCGCCAGCCAGCCGCTGCTGCTGCGCGGCATCGACGTCTCGATCATCGACAATGATGTCGAAATGATCCAGGCGGCGGCCGATTTCGGCTTCAAGGTCTACTATGGCGATGGCACGCGGCTGGACATCCTGCATGCCGCCGGCGCCGGCCGGGCGCGCGCCGTGCTGATCTGCGTCGACAAGGCCGATGCCGCTGTCCGCATCGCGGAGCTCGTCAAGGCTGAGTTTCCTTTGCTCACCGTGCTGGCACGCGCTTTCGATCGTGGTACCGCGCTGCAACTTATTCGCACCGGCGTTGATTACCAACTGCGTGAAACCTTCGAATCTGCACTTGTTTTCGGCGGCTCGGCGCTGGAATCGCTGGGTGTCGATCCGGAAGACGTGGCTGAAACGATCGAAGACGTCAGGCGCCGCGACACCGACCGCTTCGAAACCCAGCTTGCCGAAGGCATTCGCGCCGGACAGCGCTTCCTGAGGGGCAATATCGGCACGCCGATTCCGACACCGCTCTCCACGCCGCGCCGCCCTGGTCAGGCACTCAACGAAGAAACGGCCGGTGTGCTGCACAAATCCGAACCCGCCGACTGAGCAAGGAATCAGGCATGGAATTGGACAGCAGAGCCCTGTCGGTCACCAAATTCTGGCGCGATGCCGGCGAGGACGCGTGGTTCGAGAAGAATGAGGCCTTCGATGCCGACTTCCGCGACCGCTTTCTCGATCTGCACTACGCCGTTGCGCGGCGTGAATGCGACAGCTGGCTGGAGCATGCCGAAGGCGCGCTGGCGCTGATGATCCTGCTCGACCAGTTTCCGCGCAACTGCTTTCGCGGCACCGGCCACATGTACGCGACCGACCCGCTCGCCAGATATTTTGCCGCAAAGGCGATCGCGGCCGGCCATGATCTGGCGCTCGAGGAAGAAGTCCGCGTCTTCCTCTATCTGCCGTACGAGCATTCGGAGCTGCTCGCCGACCAGCATATATCGGTCGATCTGACCCAGGCCAGGGCCGAACCCTATCTGAAATACTCTGTCGAGCACCGCGACATCATCCAGAATTTCGGTCGTTTTCCGCACCGAAACAAAATGCTTGGCCGCGAGACCACGCCGCAGGAGCAAACGTTCCTGGATGGTGGCGGATTCTCGGGCTAAAAGTCGGCTGCCGCCTCATCCAGATAATTGGCTACATTAATTTCCGAAGATTCTGGCATGGGCTGGCGGGCTCATCAATCATACGAGGAGGCGCAGCGAGAGGGTTTCCGGCGCTGACGGAAGTCCCTGACGTGGGGTGAATATTTCGGCTGGAATTACGGCGACACGGCCCATTTCTGGCGGGCGCGGCGTGGCGAGCGTTTCTCATCGCTTAGCTAGAAGGTCAGTTACACGGATTTAGGCGCGATCCTACAAACGCTGATTGATATGAAAGGCCGCTTTCGACTTTTTCTGAGACATTCACTGGATTTGATCACCCTGCTGCAAACCGAACATAATCCACGGGACAAAACCGTGTCGCAGGTTTCGGGATTTTCACGACAGCGGCAGCGGTTTGTAGAGCATCGCGCCTAAACCTTCCTTCAACTTGTTCGGAAGAGGCTGGCGACGGTTTTGCCTTGTAAACATTTGTGTCGCCTACTCAATGTTCAGGCGAGCAATTTCTCGAGCGGTTCCCTACCGCCAGTCGTTCGGAACCTGCCTGTCCTTGGAAAGGAGCGTGGCCAGCGAAGCATAACCACTGATGGAAAGGTCAGGCTTCCTGTCTCCTCCCGCCACCACTGTACTGATGTGCACGCGATAGAGCAGACAATTGCCATACACCGTTTTCACATCCTCGCAGTCCTGCCTGATCTGCCTATAGATACTGTCGCGCCGGGACGCTCCCGCTGAGGCAGAACGAAGCTGGGGGGAAATCCCGCCATCGCCTTCATAGCGCAGGTCGAACGTATAAAGTCGTTTCTCATCGGCCTGAGGCGCAGTGCCAAAATCATTCTTCAGCGCGAAATAGAGATTTATAACCAGGGAGACAGACCGTGACCACGCGCTGACGCTGGTCGAGGAGGTCCCGCATCGGGACGCGAATGTGCGCAGAAAAGCTTCGCATTCACGCTCGGCAAGCGCTGTGGCCTGCGCCTCCAGATTGCGCTTCTGTTCAGACCATGACGTTCCGAATACCTCCTGCGGCCAGGCGAGTTCCACATGCGCCGTGTGGTGTCGGCTCAATCCATTCTTGTTGACAAGGGCGGGAAGAAGGTCGACATCCCGGTTGGCGACACTGAAGGGACCGTATGTTTCCTCCAGCACGGTACGCGCTGTTTCCGTATCGTTCGGCCTCTCCGTAGGTCCGAAAAGCAGAAATCGGCCTCCAAGAAGGACTCCAGCGATAAGAAGGCCCCGCCGCAACGAAATCACTCTTTGCATTGACCTCTTCACCCCGGCTCACGGGCATTATCCGGCGGTGTCGCCAGACTTGCGCGCCCTTCCTCCTCGCGTACGAGAAAAAAGTTCGCCGATCCCCGCGTGAAGACACGGGTTGCCGGCCCGTTCTGCTCGGCGACATTGGTATTTAGATAGATGCGATCGATTTTGCAGGGACCCGCCGCCGCAATCGACTTGTCGCAGTCGGATGCGATCTGCGCATAGATGTCATCGGCGCTAGCTCTTGCATTCGAATGATGCTGATCCCGGTAGTCGACCTGAACGAACGCAAGCTCCAGCCGCCTTGCCGACGCAACCTGCAAAGTGTCTCTCTTTTGCGTGAACTCCAAGTCCATCCGCAGAAAGAATTGCGAGCTGGAGCTAGAAACGGCGGTCGCAGTCATGACGCAGCTTGAAGCAATCGTCCGAAGCAATGCCTCGCATTCGCGCTCGGCATACAGTGGCGCTTCAATTTGTAGCTTGCGTTCCCGCGCAAGCGATGCGAGCTCACCACTCTCCTCATGCTACGATA